>JBARZF010000909.1:0-4355 GCA_049649675.1 Rivularia sp. (in: cyanobacteria)
TGTGTTCCCGAAGGGTATTACGAATTACGAATTATACTCACAGTTACAGGCGGAGATTCCTTTACAATTAAACCTGGCAACCCTCAGCAGAAAAACCCTTATTTTATCTGTCCCATCTGCTGACTTCAAAGAATGGCAAACCTTTGCTAGTCATTAATTAATAAAAGACGCGCTCATTCCATGCTTCCCACGAGGTTTTATGAAACAAAAGCTTTCTTCGGATAAACAAACCCAAAACTCCCAAACAATTAACGTAGATTTAGCAAATCTTAACTTATCAGAATTGCAAGCTCAATTGGGAGTTGATTTAGAAACTGGACTCAGCTATGAAGAAGCTCAACGTCGGCTTTCAACCTATGGCTACAATGAATTAGCAGAGAAAAAAATCAGTGCTTTACAACAGTTTTTTTCTCACTTTTGGGGACCAATTCCTTGGATGATTGAAGCAGCAGTAATTTTATCTGCAATCGTTCAGGATTGGGCTGATTTTGCAATTATTTTAGTTCTATTGATCGTTAATGGTGTAATTGGCTTTTGGGAAGAATTTGAAGCCGGAAATGCCATTGCTGCCCTCAAAGCCCAACTTGCCTTGAATGCCCGCGTCAAGCGAGAGGGACAGTTGATTACAATTCCAGCACGGGAACTGGTTCCAGGGGATATTGTTCACCTGCGAATTGGTGATGTTCTGCCTGCTGATATGCGTTTGCTTGAAGGTGACTCTATCGAAGTCGATCAAGCCGCTTTAACTGGGGAATCTCTACCAGTTAACCGAAAATCAGGAGATGCGGTATATTCTGGTTCAGTTTTGAAACGAGGTGAAATTGATGGACTGGTTTATGCCACAGGTGCGAATACATTTTTTGGTAAAACCGCTAAATTAGTCGATACCGCTACCACTCACAGCCATTTTCAGCAAACTATCTTGAGGATTGGTAATTTTTTAATTGCCACCGCTTTAGTGTTGGTGGTGCTAATTCTATTTGTAGCGCTTTATCGGCATGACAGTATACTTAACATTTTAAAATTTGTTTTAGTGTTGACTGTGGCATCTATCCCGGTAGCAATGCCTACAGTCTTATCAGCAACTATGGCAATTGGCTCCCAAACTTTAGCGAAAAAACAGGCAATTGTTAGCCACTTGGAATCTATTGAAGAAATTGCTGGGATGGATATCCTCTGCTCGGATAAAACTGGTACTTTGACTTTAAATCAATTGAGTTTGGGAGAACCAACTAGTTTAAGTGATTTCACTGCTGATGATGTAATTTTGGCAGCAGCACTTGCCTCTAATAACGCCGATGAAGACCCCATTGAAAAAGCAATCATGGAGGGCTTAAAAGATAAACAACAACTGACTCGTTATCAAGTAACTCGTTTCTTACCCTTCGACCCAGTAATTAAACATACAGAAGCCACTATTTCTGCAACAGGTGATGGTCAAGAGTTTAAAGTTAGTAAAGGAGCGCCCCAGGTAATTTTAACTCTTGTTGCTAACTCTGCTGAACTTGAGAAATTTGTTAACAAAACCATTGATGACTTTGCTAAACGCGGCTTTCGGGCGCTAGGTGTGGCTCGGACTAACGCTGAAGGTAGCTGGCAATTTCTCGGCATTCTACCACTGTTTGACCCGCCGCGCAGCGATTCTAAATTGGTAATTGAAGACTTAAAACGCTTGGGTGTAAAAGTAAAAATGCTTACAGGCGACCAAGTGGCGATCGCCAAAGAAACCTGTCAGCAAGTCGGTTTAGGTAGCAATATTCTTGATGCCAAGCTATTTGGGGAAAGCCCCTCCCATCACATGGCAAGGCTAGCGGATGCAGTGATAGAAGCCGATGGGTTTGGTCAGGTTTTTCCCGAGCATAAATATTACATTGTAGAAGCACTACAACAACGCGGGCATATTGTTGGCATGACAGGGGATGGTGTCAACGATGCCCCAGCTTTGAAAAAAGCAGATGCCGGAATTGCTGTTTCTGGGGCAACTGATGCTGCCCGTGCTGCGGCTGATATCGTTTTATTAGCACCGGGATTATCCGTAATTGCCGATGCCGTTAGAGAAAGTCGCAAAATCTTTGAACGGATGTACAGTTACGTTGTCTACCGGATTGCCGAAACGATAGCCATTTTAATTTTCATGACGCTTTCAATTTTAATTTTCAATTTTTATCCCATGACAGCAATTATGATTGTTTTGCTGGCTTTACTAAATGACGGTGCAATTTTGGCGATCGCCTACGACAGGGCAATTCCTGCCAGTAAACCAGCCGCTTGGGATATGCCAGTTGTGTTAGGTGTATCTACCCTAATTGGGATTGCTAGTGTGTTTGGTTCTTTTGGTATTTTGTATATAGGTAAAGAGATATTACAACTCAGTACAGAAACGCTACAAACCCTAGTTTATTTAAAGCTTTCTATTGCTGGACATTTAACAATTTTTGCAACCCGTACCAAAAAAGCTTTCTGGACAGAAAAACCGGCGAAAATTTTGTTAATAGCTGTATTTTCAACTCAAATAATTGCTACTTTAGTGGCTATTTTCGGTTTGGGATTAATTGCACCCATTGGATTTAATTACGCTGTTTTAGTTTGGGGTTATTCTTTAGGTTTCTTATTTATCACTGATGCGGTAAAACATTTAGCATATAGATTGTTTAATCATCATAATTTAGTATTGTCTACAAAAAGATTGAGGGCTTGACAATCATTACTTCTAGGTTTAGGTTGGGCATTGAGAACAACGCAGCCACCAAGACAACCCCAGCCCACTCAAGAGCGGTTCAATCAGTAATATTGGTTATTTGAAAGTGATATTTAAAAGCCTCGAAATTGTACTTCAAATACGACTGTTACAAAAAATAGGAATATTTTTAGCGCAAACTAACCAATCGGAAAATCTACCACCTCAAAGCGATTCCTTAATTGATAAAACTGGAGAAAATGTCATTTATATTGGTCTTTTTTTCCTCATAGTTATGGTTAGCTTTGCTATTGGAATTATTAATCGTAAGGTTGAATACGCGATTCTCTTTTCCCTTGTACTTGCCGGAATGCTGATGTTTTTTTTATGGACTATTTAGTGTTTTGCTCCGGCTTTAAATTCAACTTGAATTAACGTAGATTCTAGCTTTTATAAAGCTATTCAAGAACTAGCCAACCAAATTTTATGCGAAAAAATCGCTCTTTAGCTTTAACTGCAATCGTCACCTACAAACTATTTGAAGCTTTGCTTTTTGCCGTTACTTCCATATTTTTATTTTTCAGCCTTGTTAATTATCAAAATATTTTATCCTGCTTGTCAATCTTGCATATTAGAGCTTCACGACCCAACTACTCATTTGCACCAGTTTAGCAGTATCAACAGCATAAGTTGAAAAGGTGGTATAAGAGCCTTAAAAAACCGACTCTAATTAACAGTAGTAAATCGGTAAATAATCTTGCTAAAGATTCACCATTAGGGGGTTCTCGCTTCATAGTAGACTCCCGGAGCATCATAAATCGTTTTATCTTATTTCTTTACTGCAATTAGTTGCTTTTACTGGTTCCAATCCCAGGCAACATCGTATTTTATCTTTTGAGTAGAGTATTTATCCGCTAATTGTTAAGCTGAAGTTTTCGTGAGTAGAGATAAAGTACTCGCTCCCAAACAATTTGAGCAAGCCGCACATCTAGACAATTTCCAAGTGCTGCTCGACGAGCGCGAGTAACTCTGTCGCCGCTCGGCACTCCTGCGGGGATGTCTAACCGATTGGCAGCCCGAACTGTAGTTCTAGCCACTCTGGATTGAACACTTGCTTCTTGCCAATTAACCCCAATTTCTTGGCTTTGGCTTCGGATTTGGTCGTTCCAGGAGGTCGTCCTTTCCCACTCCAGCTTAAGGCTCCTGGACGTGGCAACGAGTAAGAGTCTTTCTCCCGACCATTTGGTTCGGAAGTGAAATCGCGTTCCGATAACAATCCATTCCGCATCGTACCCGCCGATCTGAAGCTGCCGGAGCATCTGTTGAAAATATGTTCCGGGTTTTTCCCCTGGATATTGGGGAGCCGACAATAATCCGGGTACGTTTTCGAGACAGAAGAATTTAGGTTGAATTCTAGCAACAAGTCGCAAAACTGCGGGGATACAGTCTCGTTCGTCGGCTTTTCCCAAACGTTTTCCTTCAACGCTGAAAGGCTGACACGGTGGTGATGCGGTAATTGTGTCGATTTCTTGCTTTTTAATTCTGAGGTCACGCACCGAGTTGTAGATTGGCACACCGGGGAATCGTTTTTGCAAGATTTCTTTACAAAACGAGTCGATTTCACAGAGTCCGCATAGTTGGACTTTTCCTGTGATAATTCCCGAGAGGGGGAAACCGG
>JBARZF010000910.1:0-15714 GCA_049649675.1 Rivularia sp. (in: cyanobacteria)
ACCTGCTGCATAACGTTGTATATTCAAAAATTACAGGAGTTTTAGCAGTGCAAATAGTGGAATTATTCGCAGGTGGTGGTGGAGTTGCTTGTGGAATCAAAAAAATTAACCCAACTGCTGAAGTTTGGGCGGTAGAATTTGACCCAACTAATCCAAAGTTAAGCGAAAAGATTGCTGATAATTATCAAAAGAATTTCCCCAATCATCACTTAGTTCGTAAATCAGTGCAGCAATGTCAAGAAGAAAAATGGGCTGGATTTCCAAGGAATCCCGATTTACTTTGGGCATCTACTGTTTGCTGTAGTTTCAGTATCGCCAGGGGTAAAAAAATTGAAAAAATGACTGATTTTTATATGGCAATATCAACAATGGGAGCCGTCTTTCATTTACAACCAAAGCACTTTGTATTGGAAAACGTACCGGGTTACAAAAATTCCAATACTTTCAAATTTTTGATTTGTGTTCACGAAGTGACTCCGAAGGAGTAAATCTGAAAGCAATGGGATATAAGTTTGAGTGGTCAACTTGTAGAGTGTCGTCAATTCAAAAAAGATATCGAATTATTTTGTGTGCATCAAAAACCGAGGAGTTACTTGAAGACGTAGACCTTGAACCTGTTTATAATTGGTGGGATTTTATTAAAGATGTCTCCGCAGAGAACAGTGGCAAAGAACCAATGCAGGTAGAATTACCAACCTGGAAGTTTCGCATAGGTAGAAGATGTAAACCTGTTACGTCAGACTCTTCTTTTCCCACAATCATTAAGTCCTATTTCATGGACGGGAAAGGAGGCAACCGAAATAAATTTGCTGACATCTTTTTACCAGATAATACTGTTAAGTTGGCGAATATGGAAATGATTAAACGGCTGAGCGAATTTCCGGAATGGTATCAACTGAGCGGAACCACATCGGTAGACGGTGCTATTCTAGGAAATGCTGTCCCCCCTGCATTCGTATCTAAGTTATGGCAAGGATTTCAAGCCATCAACACCTAAAGCCATAAGTATTTGAATCTTTCCACAATGGTGGAACCCCAAACCGAATTATTGCTCAGGGGACGTAAATAGCACATCCATATCAAATGATTTAATATTTGATAAAAAATACTTTTGACTTCTGCGAAGCGGTACTAGCACGAAGTCTTTTGTTGTGTTGATGCCTGAAAAGCTTTTACCAATTCCCCAAAATTACAGCCATAAAGTTCAAGAATTTTCTCAAATTGGTCTATTCTCATTTTTGGAACAGTTCTACCATTCTCCCAATTATGTACAGTTGAGTGAGACACGCCGACTACGGCAGCTACCTCTTCTACCCGCAATCCTGAATTTTTACGCATCTCTTTTAAATTCATGTCAAAAACTATTAACTGGTTGGACTAACTGATTGACATTTGACTCAAGGGACAAGTAGTATTTACCTAGAGCATAAGCGGTCATCCCTGCTTGCAACTGGTAACAACCGCTTATACTAACCCATTAGTAAAGGTCTTTGTTAATTATGCCTCAAACCAAGTTTGAAGCGCAAGAAGAGTCTTGCATGGATTCAAATAATAAATCTGGTCAAAAAATGCTGTTTGCTTGTCGTGCGGTAGTTGACCAATTTCTAGTAAAAGACTTAATAAAAGAATTAGAAATAGAAATAGATTCGGTTCCAGACGGAGATTTCGAGGATTTATACGGAGTAAGGGAAAGCAGGTTAGATTGCTTGGCACTTTCTATGAATCATTTACTAGTAATAACCCGAAGTCACAGCCTGTTGATTCAATAAAACTTATATCTTGCTCCCGTGCCGCAATTAGCTCAGATAAAAATCATTGAAAGCTATCTGAATAACAAATTAGTTTTGTCACTATACCCAAAAGCTGTCAGCCCCTGGTGTCACTATACCCAAAAGCTGTCAGCCCCTGGAAGCATAACCAAGTAATTTAGAGGCTGAAACCCTTATTCTTACATTAATTGATTGTCAAAGATTCCTAACAATGGAAGCATAAGTTGTCCCAAGACGCAAATTGGAAGCATAAAGCTATGGGTGAGTTCTGAAATTTTTGAAGGTTTAGTAGTGCTTAAAATTTTGAAGTAAAAGTATTAGAACAGAGATGTTTCAGGGGTTCCAAGCTGAATAAGAGAAAATTTATCTAACCATTATTTACTCAGTTCTATAATAGCAAACTAGTGATTAATGTAGTTAAAGGTTAAGAATAGATTATCAAGAATATTCGGTAGCAAATTTAATAAAAATTAAAGCATAAATTATAACTAATAGTTAGAGTAGTAACCGAAGTATTCTGCTGTCTAAATTACGATTTTTTGGGAATTTAAGATACTTAAATCAAAAAATCAGGCATTAATAGTGTAATTACATTTGAATAGACCTGTAGAGGAGCAAATACTTTAATAAGCTATCAAATGAGTTAAAGTCAATTATTTTTATTGAGTATATGCTACCAGTATTTGTGAGTTAAATGAAGAAGAAGTTTAGCAATAAGGTTAAATTTAAATAACTTAAATAACCTCTGAGCGATTATAGATATATACAAGAGAATATAGAGAATCAAACTCGATTCACGTTTGTGTTATTTAATGATGGGGTGCAACCATGATGACACTTCTTGAATTCAAGCAATGGTGTATTAACCAAAATCTTTCAGATAAAGCTCGGCAAGAAATTGATAAAATTCGCAACACACAGCCATCTCGTAGGGTGGGAAGTCGATACAAAAACGTTTCGGGACGTTATCCGAGCCGTAAAATGGGCGTAACAATCCAATTTGAATCTCACAAAGTAGAGCTTCCTTTTATCTATCAGTTGGAACATTCAGCAGATGTTTTAGAATATTATGACCAACCACCTCCTTTCAAAATTAAATATGCTTCAGCTTCTGGGCGAAATTTAGGCGTTATAATTACTCCAGATTTTTTTGTTATTAGGTCATCGGGTGCAGGTTGGGTCGAATGTAAAACAGAAAGAGAGCTAGAAAAGTTAGCACAAAAAAGTCCTCACCGCTATCAAATTGGTACGTCGGATAATTGGCAATCACCACCAGGGCTTGATTATGCTCAACAATTCGGTTTTGATTTTCAGATTTGGTCTAACGCAAAAATTAATTGGACATTACAACGTAATTTAGAATTTTTAGAGGATTATTATAAAAGCGATTCAGAGTTCTTATCTGACGGTAAATACAATATAATTGCATCATTAGTAGAAGCAAACCCAGGAATAACTATTGCTAGATTATTAGATTATAAAGGAGTAGATGCGGATGATATTTATAGTTTAATAGCCATAGAAAAAATATATGTAGACTTAACAGCACATCTTTTAGTAGAAGCTTCAAAATGTGAGATATTTAAATCTCGTGTGGTCGAGAATGCGTTGAAGGCAATTATTAATTCGGAAAATTCGGACTCTTTTATTAACTATAGTGTTGAATTAATTCCAGGTACATCAGTATTTTATGATGGAGTTTGTTTAAATATTATTTTAGTTGGTCAAGATTATTTGTTACTTAGTGCTAAAGAATTTGAGACAATCGAATTGAAGATATCTGAATTCTTTCGTTTAGTTAATTCCGGAAAAATAAAGGTAAATCCAATTAAAAACCAATCGCTTATTCATTCACTGGCGATGGAAGTTTTGAAACAAGCTTCTACAGAAGATTTAATTAATGCCAATCGTCGTTTTACTTTATTAAAGCCCTATTTAGATGGGGAATCAGTTAAAAATGGTATACCAAAGGAACGCACATTAAGACGTTGGCTTAAAAATTATCATCAAGCACAACAAAAATACGGATACGGTTATATTGGGTTAATATCCCTAAATAACCGTAAAGGTAATCATAATCGAAAATTACCTCAAGATGTTATAGAACTTTTATCAAAATTTATTAGCGAAGAATACGAAAATAAAAAACAAAAGACTAAGCAATCTGTTTACGCTTCATTTGTTCGCAGTTGTTCTAAATCTGGGATTGCACAAGACCAAATTCCTAGCTATAAAACCTTTATAGGCGAGATAAAGAAACGACCAAAGCATACAGAAATCAAAAAACGCTCAGGTCATCGTGCAGCCTATGAAGCGGAATCATTTTACTGGGAATTAGAATTATCTACACCCCGACATGGTGATTTCCCATTCCACATTGCTCATATTGACCATACAGAGTTGGATATTGAACTGAGATGTTCTAAAACAGGAAAAGTTTTAGGAAGACCTTGGCTAACTTTATTAGTAGATGCATTTACAAGAAAAATTTTAGCCATTTATATCAGTTATGACCCTCCATCTTATCGTTCTTGTATGATGGTGTTAAGAATTTGTGTTCAACGTCATTCAAGATTACCCCAAATAATTGTTACTGATAATGGAAAGGAATTTTATAGCACTTACTTTGAAACACTATTAGCTATTTTTGAATGTACTCTGAAAAGACGACCGCCAGCAAAACCTCGATTTAGTAGTGTCTGTGAGAGATTATTTGGAACAACAAATACTCAGTTTTTATATAATTTAGCGGGTAATACTCAAATAACCAAAAAAGTCAGATTAATGACAAAATCTGTTAATCCTAAAAATCTTTCAGTTTGGACTTTAGGATTGCTGTATATGTATATAACAGAGTGGGCTTACGATATTTATGACACAACTGAACATCCAGCACTACTTGGACTTAGCCCTCGTGAAGTTTTTACAACAGGAATTAACCAATTCGGTAGCCGTAACAGTCGTCTAATTCCTTATGACGATAATTTTCGTATTCTGACTTTACCCACAACAAAAAAAGGTAAAGCTTTAGTTCAACCAGGTAAAGGAATAAAAATAGATAATAAATACTATTGGAATCAAACATTTCGTGACCCAAACGTCTCAAGAACCCAGGTTAATGTTAGATACGACCCATTTAATGCTGGAGTTGCATACGCTTATGTTCAAGGAATTTGGGTCGAATGTATTAGTGAATATTATCCTTTATTTAGAGGACGTTCCGAAAAAGAAATACAGTTAGCTACTGCTGAGTTGAAGAAACAAATGCAGAATCATGCGAGTTCTTATAAATTTCGCTGTAAACAATTAGCTGAATTTATGGCTAGTACTGAAGCAGAAGAAGCTTTACTTACACAACGTTTAAAAGATTTACAAAACAAAGAAGTTTTTCAAATATTGGATGGTGATTTACCGAATATTAATCCTTACAGCAATTCGGAAGATATTGAATTATCCAATCAGGATATCAAGCAAAATAATGATTCAACAATAGAAGAAAAAGAATCTATCAATCAAGACAAACTACAGGTTTTTAACAAGTATTAGGTATTAAGGCATGGAAAATAACCAACAATTTCCATCTAAGTATCATACAGCGTCAGCATCAGAAAAATTGGCTTATTATGACTCATATACAATGGCACATCCCTATATGGATATGGCTTTTGAAACTCTCAAGCCAATCATAAATGATTGCGGAGACTCACGGATTATTTTTATTGTTGGTCCAACAGGGGTAGGTAAAACTAAATTACGCCTATTAATAGAAAAGTGGATAATTGAATCATCTTTACCAATATTTACGACTAACTTTGGTTATATTCCTGTTGCTAGTATTGAAGCACGTTTATTTTCTGGAGGGTTATTTAATTTCAAAGACCATCTTAAACGCTGTTTACATTCACTTGCAGAAGCACCAGAGCTAATTGAACATAAAATAAACTACGGGACTTCTGGTGTGTATCATAAACCTGATGGTCAATTAATTATTAAACCATCAATTTTAGAAACTGAATTGGGATGGGCATTAGAACAAGCTTTAAAACAAAGAAAACCTAAAATTTTTTTCATTGATGAAGCACATCATTTACTAGCTGTAACTAGCGGAAGAAAACTAACAGATGTGCCTGAAGCAATTAAATCATTAGCCAATATTACTCAAGTTTTGCATGGATTAATTGGCACATATGATTTGCTAACTCTTCATGATATAGGAGACCAATTAAGCCGTCGTAGCATTTACGTTCACTTACCTCGTTATAATGCTGAATTTCAGGAAGATAGAGAAATTTGGCATTCAGTAATTTGGAATTTTCAGTGTCAAATACCAACTTCAGAACCACCAGATTTTTTATCCCATTGGGAGTATTTATATTCCCGTAGTTTAGGATGTGTTGGAATATTAAAAAATTGGTCTAGAAATGCTCTAGGAGAAGCATTAAATGAAAATGCTTCTACTGTTACACTTAAGCATTTAGAGAAAAGGGCTTTATCAGTTGGTCAATGTCGTAATATTCTCAAACATATTAAGCAAGGAGAAGCTAGATATGCAGAAATTGAAGGAAAAATAGAAGAGCTATATCAAGATTTAGGTTTACGTAGTCCACCTATATCTAGACAGAATTATCGTTTAAAATCTGAAACCAAATCTCAACAGATTGAACCAAAAAAACGAAAAAAATCAGTTGGAACTCGTAAACCAAGACGAGACTCAATTGGGAGAGACAATGCAGTTTGAGAAATTAAGTTTATATCCAAATTATGATTTGTATACTCCGGATATCATAGAACGTAGTACTTTATATTTTTTAGAACCAATCAATGTTGGAACTATTGAATGTGAAAGTTTAATCAGTTATCTTATTCGTTTGGCTGAGGTTCATTGCGTTACTCCGGATAAATTAATTAAGCATAAAATTTATCCACTTTTTTGGGGACAAGAAGATTTATCGACGAAGTATAGAGGGATTATTGGTAGAACTTTTACGAATCGTTCTCATATTAAGTCATTAAATTTTAGCGGTTGGTATACATCTAAATTAATTGAATCTCTAGAAAATCTTACAAAACGTAGTGATTTAACTTGTCTAACTATGATGTATTGGCATGAGTTAATAACTTATGTTTATCTACTTCGTGACTCTAAAGCTTGGTGTCCATTATGTTATAGCTATTGGCATCAAAAGAAACTGCCTATATACGAACCATTGATTTGGTCTTTTAAACCAGTTGCTCTATGTTCCCAACATCATTATCCTTTGATTACAGAATGCCCTGAATGTCATCATAAATTATCTATAATAGCTCCTAATTCACGAATCGGATATTGCAATTATTGTGGAGAATGGTTAGGAGATGTGGATAAATATCAAGTCAAATCACATACTTTATACCACTCAGAAATTAAATTACAATCAGAACTAATCAAGGTTCTTGGTTCACTCATTGCTTTTAACAGTAAAGTACATGAGGATGAAAATAGAAGATTTTACAGGCAAATTATTACTTATTTTCAACTTAAAGAACTAGAAAGCTTAGAATTATCAAATTCTCAGATTCCTAAAAAACTAATACATGAATCTATGAACCATATCAAACATACTATTGATGATTTCTGGAAGCTATCATCTAGAATAAATTCCTCCTCATTAGAGATATAATCTTGTATTGCTGATGAATTATTTTTTTGATTTATAAAATTGTCTTATTTGGAAGCATAATTTGTCCGATAGCTGATTGGAAGCATAAGTTGTCCAAAGCTGCCAAGTTATGCTTCCAGTGACACGAGTGGTTATGTTAACTTGACTCAAATGTGTAAGGCTTGCGAGAAAAAGTGGAACCATTATGCATCTCTTAATTCCACAAAAGCTTACTGGGAAGGGCTTTCGTTAGATACCGGAATCCCGGTATCTAAATTGGTTATTACCATAAGAGGACGTGGCGACAAAATACCCCTTCGTAACCTGGGGACATCCAGAAATCGCTATTGATTTAGCGCAATGGGTTAGCGTCGAGTTCCGCATCTGGGCAAACCGTACCTTAAGAAAAGTAATCGAAACTGAAGCAAGCTCAACTAAACTCCAAATATCTCCCGAAGAACTGATAAGAATTTATGGGAATATTCTTGCCCCTACATCCTTATCTGAGGAACTTAAAGCAACCTATCTTCTGCGAGCTATTGAAGCCCAATTCCCAGAAATATCTCCTTCTGTTCAAAAAATACTCCCAGGTATTCAACCAAAGTCGGACGAAGAATACGTATCGCCAACCAAACTCGCGCAAATCTGGAATAACCGCCACGGTACAAACATCAAAGCCTATCAAATCAACAATGCATGCTTAGGAAGTGGGATTACAGACGAGTTATTACTAGTCGCGAATTAGCACCAAAACTGGTAAACTCAAGCGCACCAAATCCTATTCACCAACTGAAAGGGGGAATGACTACAGCATATTCATATTAGACAAAGCCGGAAGCGACAAGACAGTACAGCACCTGCGATGGAAGGCTTCGGTATTACAAGAAATCGCTAAATATCTTAATGTGGAGGTAAACAAATGAATTATTAAACTCATTTTGATGGCTAGAAATAACTCAATCAATATAACGGAGTCGATAAAATTATTGAGCAGTTAAAAGATGCTTGGGCAAGTGATGCGGATATGTCCAGGATTCAACTATTTAATTTAATTGGTGTCTTTGGATTGCAAAGCGGTGAAGCTTTCAAAATGGCTCGACTTGAACATGGCTTATAGGTTGAATAGCTGGATGGTTTCTCAACTTGAGGAGCCATTAACCAAAATTTATGAAGTTGCGTTCAGCTTCGCTGCGCCGAAGGCGATCGCCGCTGATGATTCCCCAATAGACAACAACTACGATGATTGGTCAATAAAGTTTCCATTGCTGTATAAGATGACTCCCGTTGAAGAGATGGAGTATCAAAGTATGGCGGCAGATAGAGACGAAAAATACATGGGGATGGGGGTTTTTCAGACTGAAGAAGTACGCCAACAGTTTTACGGCACTGAACCAAATTTTAACATTATTTTAGATGAAGCACTGGAAGTTGACGAAGACGAAGAACAGGAACCCGAAGAAGTCGAACAGAGGGCTGATGGGGTAGGGATGGTATTCTTTGGTGGTCGTCGGACGGGCATTGCAGTATCAGCCAAAGATAGAAATGAAGCTATCCGCAAAGCTAGGAAGAAAAAGAAACGTGGTGGTAGTTCGGCAACCGCGAGACAAATGAACGCTACCGAACGCCGACAAGCAAAAGCAGGACGTTGGGTTCGCATTGGTGCAAAAGGAGAAAAACCAGGTCAACTTAAAATTCGTGGCTATGGTCCCAAGCCAAAATCCTATCGTAGTGATTCACTTCCACCACCAGAAGCGATTGCGAAAGCTAAAGCAGCATTGCAATTACTAGAAGAACATCCAGAAATTAGAGTTGATCAGAAATATCTGGCAATGGGGCAATGGTTGGCTAGTTTTGATGATATAAACGAGTCACGTGCCGATTGAGTGGCATAAAAGACCGCTGTCAGTCTAGTGAGTGCTAACATTAGGGTCTTTTGTGGTGTAAAGGAAGCGTAAGACGAGCTACGAAACAGTTTTAATTCAAAATTTTCGCCGACCTCTATCCAACCATCACAGTAACAACAGTACTCCTTTACTTTGTTTTTTTTGTTTAATAAGGTTTAGGAATAGCCACAAATATCATGCTTTCATAAAAAACCATTTTAATTGTCCACTTATTATCATCATCGTGCTTACGTATTTGGTAGTAGAATATCTCACGATGTTCTCCCTTCCTCTCTAATTTAGCAAGGTCAAACCCTCTGGCTAAATTTATTAAATCTCTATAATATGGACTTCGAGATAAATTAGGCATTAAAAAGTTAGGGCTTGTGATATCCCAATCTTTTAGCCATTTATTTTTATAACCTGACTCGTAGTAGTAAAGACCACAAGCAATAGATTTGATAACATTGTCAATACGCTGTCGGTCATAGGTCATTGCCATAGTTTCTTTTGGAACTAACAAATCTCCATGTAAATAAGGTATTACAACAGGTTTTGACCTAGCAAACATTAAATTACCTAATGACGCATTTTGCCTGCACATAGCTTTGATCCATTTGGACTTCAACAAATTAAATGCTATATCACTTTCAGCGTGCAAAATTATTGATACAGCAGTATATTCATCATCTTTTGAACGTTGATTATTATGTTTTTCGCAAGATGGAACTGTAATTAAATTTTTTCTATAATTGCGACTACCCGAAGGTAAATGTTTCTGCTTGGGAAAAAAGCATTTTGCAGGAACGTGTTCTTTAGTAGTTGCAATCTCGTCACATAGATAGCATTTATAATTTGTTTTTTTCATATAAATACTTGGTGTATTTTATGACAGTTTAAAGTCATTATAATAAAATAACAATATGGATATTTTTAATTTCATAGGCTTTATAAATTCATCCATGATTGTTTGCAGTGGAGTTAGCTGTTCGCCACTATTAATTCTGTCATTCCAACGCTTTAACCAGTTTTCTAAACCGTTCGCGATTTGCTAACTGTTACTTTATCCATTCTTCCTAATCTCCATTGCTTGCAATCCATCCCGAACCCTTGTTAACTCAACGTTGCTCAACATACCCAATGTTCTGTTATTGAATCTTTTAGCCAGCATCGTATTTAATTGTTGGTCACTTAAATTTTTACGACGCTTTAAACTATTAATTTCAACGAGTAACATATGTTTATCAGTTTCAGGAACTCCCACTTTAGTTGTCTGATAATTAGTAGATTCTTTTAAACCTAATGCTTGGCGAATACCCGAAAGCATCAACTCTTTATGCGGTCGCTCTTGCCAGTCAAACTTTATGATTGAGCGGTCATTGTAAAACCGTCCCATTACTGCACGTTCGCCAGCTTCGCAGTAAATGCCAATCACCTGACCTTGCGTGAGAGAGATGCTTGTGAAAGCTTGCAATGCAGCAGAGGTAAAAACCGTATCCCATCCAAATCTGATGATGTAATTGTGGAGAACACCATTACGAGTCGAGGATAACTCAATTTCCAATTTCTCGCTTTCTCCGAAGTTGTGAGTTGTGGTTTTCTTCCGAACTTCCTTAAGCTTGCCTCTGATAACCTTACCCGCTAAAGAAAGGTGTTCGCTATTGTCGCTTAAGATATACCAAGGAACACCTTTCTTTATATCGTCTGACCCACCACCAAAAATGTAGGTAGATTGTCTAATAGTCTCAGCATCAAATATACCCAGGTCTTGCTTTTCTCCAGCCAGACGTTCAAGGGCGATCGCAATTCGTTCTAACAATTGTTCTTGCATTTTGCTAATCTCTTATATTCTTTTCTTAGTCCAATGAGTAAGCGAAATCCAGCCTTTTATTTATCTGAAGCGCCAAGTGGTTAACACCTTGTCTCCTTCACCAATTTGCTCAATTACCTTCCTATTCCCATCAACAAGCCAGCTTCCACCAGTACATCTTGACCGTGGTGAAAAGCTACCAGTCTGAAAGGTTATCTTGTCGATATGATAGTCACCTATAAGTATCTTAAGTGCAATTTCAACCGCTGTGGCTTTACTATATTCATTCGCTCTTGAAGAAGACCAAGGACTCAGGATTTGAGCAATTCTCGTTTTTGTTGGTTTCAGTTTATTTGAAGTCATAATCAATGGATAAATATTCCATAAAAGTTGTAAAGTCTGTCAATTGTCGAAGGTGACGCTTTGTACTTCCTTCTTGACTAACTGTGCAATGCTGTTTTCTAACTCTTGAAGAACTGGAGAAAGCACCAGGGAGCAACGCGATTTTGTGAAAACCAGTGCGTTACGCCCTTCGGGCGTTTAGCTCCGCTAATCGCCATACCTATACTTAAGCATTAAAATATTAGAAATACATCAATTCTATGTATAAATACATATAGAAGAGGAATAAGGAGTTGCAGCTTCGCTGCAACTCCTTATTCTTTAAGAGCAAAAAAAAGGTAAGATTCGCTATTGTCAGGGGTTTTACTGTTCAAAACCCTCCGAGAGCGGAGTGCTTACCAACATGAATAAAATATATGCAACTTTAGATTTAAACAAATCTATGAAAGAATTTAAAGAGAATGTTACGAAAATTTTAGAATTGACTGATGTTGAAAATTGGGATGGAGTAGAAATAAAGAAGAAAGAAGAAAAAATAAGGAATATTGCTCTAATTTTAGCGGGGCAATGCATAGCAATTCTATTATATAATCTTTCTCATAATACAACTGCTATCAATACATCACATAAGAAAACACAAGCATGGTGGCGTACAAAAACAAAAAAACATGGGTATAAAAAACACCAAATATTAACGATAGGAAATGTCGAATTAAATCTAAACTTACCTTACGTTGTGGAGCGTAATAATAAAAAGAATAAAACCAGTAAGACCTTAAATCAAGGATTTTGTCCTTTTCTAAGATGGTTGGGAATGGAAGAAGGAATCACTCCCTTTGTATGGTTAAATATTGCAAAGTATGGTGCAATAAGTACATCGTTTGAAGCTGCACATAAAACATTAATAGATTGGGGAATTAATATTAGTTTAAAACGCATAGAAAGGTTAACTTACTGTTTTGGTCAAATAGGATTGAGTCTACGAGAATCAAAAATATTTAATCTTAGTATTGGTAAGTTATTACCAGGTGAGACATTAAAAGGTCAGCGGGTAGTTATAGCTGCCGACGGTGGAAGAACTAGGATTCGTATTAATAAAAAAGGTAGGAAAAATTCCAAAACAAACAGACATGGCTTTACTGGGGAGTGGGTTGAGCCAAAAGTTTTAACCATTTACACAGTTGATAAAAAAGGTAAAAAAATTAAAAATGGTGAGGTTCCAATTATAAACGATGGGAAGAGCCGAAGATTATCAAGGATTTTTAGAAATACTAGAAATGTACCTTGTTAGT
Source organism: Rivularia sp. (in: cyanobacteria) (assembly GCA_049649675.1). Lineage (GTDB taxonomy): Bacteria > Cyanobacteriota > Cyanobacteriia > Cyanobacteriales > Nostocaceae > Rivularia. The sequence continues at coordinate 12,736 of JBARZF010000910.1, forward strand.
TTAGGAATAAATCATGCAAAACAAGTATTATTAATTGCTGATGGAGCCGAGTGGATAGGTCACCATATTCCTCCGCTTCTTGAAAAATTAAATTGCCCACTAGAAACTTATCAACTGTTAGATTTTTATCACGCAACTGAACATCTACAAGTATTTGCAGATAATATTTTTTCTAAAGATACAGAACGTAAAAAATGGTTTAAACAAACTCGTTCTGCATTAAAAAAAGGTAAAATAAACTCTATTATTCAAGATATGAATAAACTAAGTTTGGAATTTACTGGCGAGCGTCGTAAAAATCTAAATAGAGAAATCAATTATTTTATCAAAGGAAATAAAGAAGGACGTTTCAATTACCATAAAATTTCATCTCTTAAATTACCTATTGGTAGCGGTGCCGTAGAAAGTTTAATTCGGCAAGCTGTTAATTTACGCCCTGATTGGAAACAGCAAATTTTGGTTAAAAAACAATGCTGAAATAATTTTACACGCTCGTTGCCAATGGATCGCCGGTTGTTGGAATAAGTTTTGTGATTCTATTTTAACTGCACTCGTTAAGCCGATACAGATTGTATAAATTATACCAAACTTTCTTTTTTAATCAAAAAGTTATAACAATAAGCACCCTTATCGAAGGGTATTTTGTGCTGACTTTATTCATATAAATAGGAATGGTGTGCCGCTGCGCGGCACACCATTGATTGAAAAACATGTATTTTCACTTCCCTTATATGTAATATTTACTTCAGTGCTATTATCATTTTTTTGTGGCGATCGCAATATTTCAGATATAGTTCACAAAATCGCGTTGCTCCCATCTAAATCGGTGTTCGGCTTCTTCCGATGCCTTAATTTCTTTATACTGAATTTCTACTGGGAGATATTTTAATAACTCTTCGGCTTGAAATGACATTTAGCATTATTTTTGTAAGCATCTAATAGTGTTTGACAATTCGATGACTCATCTACTTTCTGAACGTTGAGTGGGGGTGAGGATTCAGAGCGCGTCAAGTTGAATAGATCCGAACGAATATCGGTAGTAAGTGTTGTAATCTGGGGGTGTAAATCTTGAATTAAGGCGAATGAACCGTACCCAGGACTCGCTATATCTAGAACAAATACAACAAACATAGTACTGGTAATCAGAAAACTCGACGCAGGAACCCTCATCCAACTCATACTTTAATTTCTCCCTGTTGATTGATATTGACCATCACCCGTCCAAGTAGTCAAAGGTAAAGTAGTTGTCTGTTTTGGCTGCTGCACATTGAAAGGTGGTTGCTGCCAATTATTCGATTCAACAGTTTGGAGACGTACAGGCCTATCTAAACTATCTCCCGCACCTGTAGCAACTTGACCAAATCCATTCCAAACACCGTTAGCGACAGGCTTACCAGCATTAATCACGCCGTGACCGAAACGGACTGGAGTAGAAGTATTCTGCGGTAATTGCCGAGGATTACGAGTTGCAATTAGTCCGCCCAAAAAGAATTGAGCCACCCAGGAGCCAACAACTAAAGTGCCAATACTCATACTCCAGAAAGCAAACGAACGCCAGGGCTTAAAAGGATTAGTATGATTGGCTACTGTACCCAAAGTACCAATTGCAGCACCTGCTCCATTTTCCATTGCTGGGGTCACACCACGACTACATTTTTGACCCCAATTGTAAGCACCCTTAGCGTAACGTCCGGCATTATAGGCGCGATTATGCCACTGATTGTTACGAGAATATTGGTCGTCATCAAATTCTTCGGGCCGGTGTATCTATCACGTTGGTATCTAATTGATGGCTTGAAGCTAATTGTGGTAAATCTCTTCGGTACACTTGTTTTCTAGTCATTTTTACTCCTAATTAATCAATTAAAGTATTGGACCTGAATCATTGTTCAATCGTTAACGGCTTATGTTTTATCTCCATCAGAACCCCATATATCTTCTTGCTCCATTAGCTTTAGACGAAACTGTTCGGTATCTGTGGATATAGATGAACTTTCTTCTGATGGTGTTTTTTTCGTTTTTTCTGGAAGATACAGATACTGAGGGCAGTATTTTTGAACAAGTTGAATGTAGTTATACTTATCCTTTCCATCAATTCGAGTTGCAGGTGGTCCTTGCATCCAAGTAGGAATTTCTACTCTTGTTCTTTGTCTTTCTCCGCCATCGGGGCGAATCAAATAAGCCCAACCTGCACAACGCTTATTACCTTCTACGTTCGTGTCAGTAATAGCTTGAGCATATACCCACACTATGGCATCTTTGATGGTTTGAGATTTACCAGTGAGAGCTTTTGCACCACCTAACATAGCCTGAGTATCACCATGACTGGCGAAAGATACTGACATATTAGCCTGTCGTAAAAATTGCACTACCGCTTCCCAAAATTTAGGCATAACAGCAGAATCAATCGCATCGATTTCACTAGAATAATTAGACATCTCATCAAGCGATAGATGCAGGTGATAATCGTCAAACGGTTCGTACTATGAATGTCTCATCGCCAGCTTCTGCAATTCTCCAAAATGCAATATGAGTAAATTCACGTATGGCATTAGTTGCTTCAACAAATTTATAACCGCGTCCAAAAACCTTAATACCTTTCCACTGCTGACCTTTGGCGAAAGGATTTATCATCCATACCAGATGACCCAATTTAATATGTTCGGCAATCAAATAACCAAGTTTTGAAGTTTTACCGCTGCCTTTTTCCTTACCAACAATCCCCACAGTGTTTTCGTAAATTAAAGATTTAACTTCGGCATATTTATTTTCTGAACTGCTTTGTGGTTTCAAGTTGCTTACAGTATCACAATCATTGGATAGCGAGTCGGGTAATCCACCTGTTTGGTAGAAATTTGCAACTTCTTGTGGTGGAAAGTATTCAACTTCAGGAGAAACACTCGGTTGCTGAATTTGGTTAGGAATTTTGGTATTTGCTAGTGGTTCTTGGTTGTTTTGTAATGGCGGTATTGTTTGAGA
>JBARZF010000911.1:0-1701 GCA_049649675.1 Rivularia sp. (in: cyanobacteria)
CGGCTTCCTTAAATAAACGCTTTGTAACCGTACTGCATCAACAAGTATTATCCAGCGATTTACCTCCAGAATTAGCGAAAGTACAATGGATTGATTTTAACAGCAATAAACAAGATTTTAATGCCAATTTTAACCAATTATTGAGAACAATTGAAACTGACAGACAACACGTCCACAGTCATAGTAAATGGTTACAAAGAGATTTAGAGTGGGAGTATAAGGATAAAAATGATGATTTATTATTGCGGGGTAGTAACTTAATAATTGCTCAAAACTGGTTGGAAGAAACCGAAGAGAAAAAGAAAAAACCAGCTATAACTGTTCTTCAGAAAGAGTTTATTCAAGCCAGTCAAAATGCGGTTGAAAGAGCAGAAGAAGTAGAAAAACGGCGACAAGAAAGAATGCTGGTTTTACAGGAGGAGAAGAGAAAGGAAGCTGAAGCACGAAAAGCAGAACAGAAAATTGCCAAACTACAAAAGTATTTTATTGTTGCTGTTAGTATTGCATTTTTGGCTGCTGTTGGTTTTGGTGCAATAGCTATCCGTAAGATGATGCAAGCTGAAACAGCTCAGATGGCTCAGTTTAATTCTTTAATTCGATTTTCATTGATGTTATCCCAGCAAAATCTCAAGTTTGATGCCATAATTGAAGCCATTAGGGCAGGGGAACCAATACAAGAAGGATTGCGTTCAAACCAAAAAACTCGTAGTTCAGTTTTAACAGCTTTACAGGCAGCAGTTTATGAAGATGGATTTAGAGAGCAAAATCGTTTAAAACATCAAGGTACCGTCTTTGATGTAGCTTGGAGTCGTGACGGGAAGCAAATTGTCTCAGCTAGCGAAAATGGTACAATTAAGCTTTGGAATCTTAATGGTAAGGAAATTAGAACCATAAAACTAGGGGATAATATTGAAGCCCGGAAGATTAGTTTTAGTCCTGATGGTAAAACTGTTGCCTTTGTCGAAGATGAAAACACTTTTAAAATATCAAACTTACAGGAAAAACAGCCCGAAATTCTCGAAAAACATGATTCTTTCTGGAACGTAGTTTGGAGTCCCGACGGAAAAACTATAGCCTCTTTAGGTGAGGACAAGATTAAACTCTGGGATACTCAAGGAAACCTCCTACAAACCCTTACAGCCGATCAAGAAAAATTTACAAGTGTCAGCTTCAGTCCTGATGGTAAGACAATTGCTTCTAGTGGTTATGATGATGACATCAAACTTTGGAATGTTAATAATGGTCAAGTAATTAAAACCATGCCAGTAGGCAAAAACACTTATATTTCTAGCAGTAGTTTTAGTCCTGACGGGAAAGCTATTGCCTTTACTAGTGATAACCATGTAAAACTCTGGAACATCGAGAAAGAGGAAACCCTAACTCTTGCAAAACATGATGATTATGTCTTGAATGTAGCTTGGAGTCCCGACGGGAATACTATTGCATCTGCAAGTAAGGACAATACTGTTAAAATTTGGGACAAAAAGGGAACACTTCTGCAAACTCTTAAAGGTCATAACAATTCGATCAACACCGTCAAATTCAGCCCTGACGGAAAGAAAATAGCTACTGCTAGCGATGATAATACTGTCAGGCTTTGGAGCTTATCAGAAAACAAACTTACAAAGCTTAAGGAAGATAATGAAACTGAATTATCGAGCGTTGCTTGGAACCCGAAAGAAAATACCGTCGTTGTTACTC
>JBARZF010000912.1:0-2209 GCA_049649675.1 Rivularia sp. (in: cyanobacteria)
ATGTTGTTTACGTTTACATTGTGATTTCAAATAAATCACTCCTCACACACACACCACTTGGTTGTACTTAGCGAAACTCTGCTTTCAAAGTACAACCTCTTTCTTTTGATTCTTTGATTTATATAAAGTTATCAAACATAATAAATTACAAAGGGTTTATCATCAAAAATACTTCTTATTTTCAAACTTAATACTTAAGCAAAATTTTTTTCAAGATTAACCAGCGTGCGTTTAGTAGAAGCTAATTATCTTATGTCTAACTCTATTTCTCAACCAAATGAGGACAGTAAAAAAACTCGTAAATCTTCAAAAGATACTGTCGGTAGCTATTTTCAAGATATAATCCGCATACCGCTGTTAACTTCTGAAGAAGAAATTCATTTGGCTAAAAAAGTTCAGCAACGGATGTCTTTGTTAGCGATTAAAGAAGAATTATCTAAGAAGTTACAGCGTCAACCAACTCTTCAAGAATGGTCAGACAAGGCTCAATTGAATGATACAGAACTACTCGAACAAATAGATCGGGGACAACGAGCTAAACAAAAAATGATTGCGGCGAATCTGCGTTTGGTTGTCACAATTGCTAAAAAATACCAGAAACGTAATCTGGATTTTCTCGACTTAATTCAAGAAGGAACTTTAGGATTAGAGCGAGCAGTTGATAAATTTCAACCAGCGTTGGGATACAAGTTTTCTACTTACGCTTACTGGTGGATTCGTCAGGGAATTACGCGAGCAATATCCCAACAATCTCGCACAATTCGTTTACCGATTCATATCACCGAGAAACTAAATAAAATCAAACGAGTTCAACGAGAATTATCACAAAAACTTGGTCGCAATCCATCTGTGACTGAAATTGCTGAGGTAATGGAAGTGAAACCAAGTCAAATTCGAGATTACTTAAGTTTGGCTCGTAAACCGATGTCTTTAGATGTACGAGTGGGAGAAGAACAAAATACAGATTTAAAAGATTTGTTAGAAGACAATAGTTTTTCTCCAGAAGACTACGTTTTAAAAGAATCCCTCAACCAAACTATTAAAGACTTGTTATCCAAACTTTCTCCTCAACAGCAAGAAATATTAACCTTGCGTTATGGTTTAGAAGATGGACAAGAATTGACATTAAATCAAGTTAGTCAGCGAATGGGTATTTCTCGTCAAAGAGTGCTACAGCTACAGCGACAAGCTCTGGCTTTTCTACAACGATATGGAAAGAAATCGCGTATTTTTTTGAATAATTAGCCAAGCTAAAAAAGTGAGCAGTAACGCGACAAATTATTTATACGGTTGCCGATATTACCTCCAAAGTTATTTACGGTGCTATCTTGGGTTACATCAAGTCCGCATAATTAGTTATCATAAAGAGCATCTATTAAACTCACAGGAAAAATGCTGCAAGAGACTGACAGGTTTTGTATCAATCTCTTGCCTACATCTATGTGCAAAAAAACGATCCGAATATTATTACAACCTTCTATCGGACTAATGCATTGTCTTTGTAGCAAGTTCCCAAAAATCTATAACTAAAACTGAATTAGTCTACACTTATCAAGAAAGCCACGACGCATTATTACAGCCTTTAATTGGCTTCATTTGTTGCTATGGAACAATACTATTCATCTGCATAAGCATTCATTTCTCATCATCATAAAGATTCTTAATATATATAAAAATTTTTTTTGACTTGTTTTTTCGGTATTGTGGTATAGCTTAACTAAAGCATCAAGTTTTTTTTGATGCAACGATAGATATGTTCCCTTGGAGTTAACAATGCTAGCAAAAACTATGGCAGTAATAGCAAAGAAAATCACATCTGTGTTGGGGTACTCGTTTAGAAGGTTAATTAACTCTCAACCTTTGAACAAAGTATAGTTTCAGCACAAAATTTCGCATCAAATGTAAATTAAGATGGAAAGGCAGCCCAATAATTTCAACTTACAGCAATGCAAGTTACTCATACAAACGATATCATCATTGCTGGCTTTCATGCTCTGTCTGAGCCACTGCGGATTCAAGTTTTGCAATTACTCAAAAAACAAGAAATGTGTGTTTGTGACTTATGCGATATTTTAGAGGTAAGTCAATCTAAGCTATCTTTTCATCTCAAAAATCTTAAAGAAGCTAAATTAGTTTATGCTCGTCAGGAAGGACGCTGGATTTATTACAGTCTCAACTCGGCTCAGTTTGAGGTTTTAGAGGATTACCT
>JBARZF010000913.1:0-4810 GCA_049649675.1 Rivularia sp. (in: cyanobacteria)
CGACCGATAATACCGATGAAACCCGATTTGAATCCGGGAGGAGCCTGGGGAATTAAAGCTTCACCAGGAATAGAAATGTTGTTATTTTGAGTACTATTCACTTAAAAAATTATCAATTATCAATGAACAATTATCCAATATTTGATTTTTTAGTTCGCATTTACCGAGAATAGAAAATAGGTTCTATTAGAAAATAATATTAAGTATAAATGTTGCTAATCGCAGCCGCTCAGTAGGTAATAGAAGAAGAATTAATTGGTTGTAAACTTCTTCGCAGTAGTTTCAATAATTAATCCTTCTACTTTTAATCTTAGCTTAATCGATGAATATTTTAACTTTATTCACGCACGGATAACGGTAATAGAACGTTGATTTTCTGTATTCACAATCTGGGTTGACAAACGTTCTTCAATTGGTAACGCATTTTTGCGTCGGTCAAAAACAAGTAACCAACCTTCATTCAATCCTAAACGCGCTAAATATGATTCTAATTGCTCGATTCCTTCTTGTTGCGGGTCGCGTTTTTTTTCACGCCATACTTTTAATTCTATTCCTAACGTGACGCTTCCATATCTCAAACATAAATCCATTCTGTCACTACCAATTGCATATTCTCGTTCGAGGGTTCCACCACCATTAACAACGCGATGCAAGAAAGCCATTAATACTAAATGAGGTGCGATTTCATGATAGCCAGTGCTACCTAATAATGGTTCCCCATGCTGCCGCCAGAATTTGATAAATGCGGACAACAATGCATCTGTATTTAACTCACCTTCAGAAGTTAACCAAGTTGGTGCAATCATTGGTAGGGAAGCCATTGGTGTTACCGTTAATACTCTCGGTAAAACCTCGCGATAGATTGGATTGGCAATTGTTAATCCACCTTGGGGATGCATTACACACAAACCCAAGTCAATTACAAATTGAATATCATCATTGGGTATATCCCCTAATTCCAAACCAGCTAACATTGGTTGGATAATCGCTTTTATCCTTGGTTCTCGTAAGCGTTCAGCTAAACTATCAAGATGGGTATCTCGGCGAGCGATTAATATTTCCTTGGCTTGTAAAATATGCTCAAAGGTAATAGGAATACTTCTATCCTTAACCATTTTTTCTACAACTTCTTTCGCAAGCGCATTTACTAACCAAGGTTGTCCCTGAGTTAAATCAAATGCTGTTGCGGTTGCTGCTTCTGTAAAAATTTGTCCAGTATCTTCAGTATGTTGTTGGTATAACTCTAAAACTTCTGAGGCATTGAAGTTTCTTAGGGTGATAGAACTGACTTTAATATTAAAAGGACTGGCTGTGTTTAATCTCTCACTCCCTCCTGATGCCACCTTATAATCCCGCACATCTCGTAAACCGATTAACCCTACAGATGAAGGAAAGTTTTTCGGACGACTGCGATAACCATCTCGTAATTGTCGCAACACCGAAATCAACGTGTCATCTTGTAAAGAGTCGATTTCATCGATAAATAGTACTAAAGGACGCTCGATTGCTCGCGACCAAGCTCTTAAATTTTCCTTAATTCGCTGTCCGGGAGCATTATAAACCCAATCTGGAGGCTGTAGTTCTGAAGGTAAATAATCCTCAGTTGTATCGCGGCAAGTTCCCAAAATTGCCAATTCAGCCGCACCTGGGTCATTATTAAAGGCGCTTCCCACCTCCACCGATACCATCACCGCTGCATAACGTCCACTTTCGGTTAGCTGTTGCGCTAGCGCTAGCATTGCTGTAGTTTTACCTGTTTGACGAGGTGCGTGAACGACAAAATAGCTACGCTGTTGGATTAGCTCCTCCAAATCCGGCAATCGTGTTGTTGGAGATAGCATATAGTGGATATCTTCTTGGCATGGACCAGCAGTGTTAAACCAGCGAGACATGAGGATATTTGCAGATAGCGGACACTTTGAGTTTAGATTATTTTGGGGAATGGGATTTTTTTAATTGAGGGGACTGCGGACAGCTTCACCATCACGGTTAAAAACAACCCCAATTGCTAAATATTTAGTTTTCCGTATATTCAGAAAGGAAATACTTATAATGCTCGATATATTTGGATATGGAAAAAGATTATACGGGAAGCTTGCGTATAATAAATACTTAGGCAGCTCTGCTAGTTACCCTTCGCTTGATGTACTATCAAGTGAACTTAATTGAGATTTTAGGAATGTCTGAATCGGATCCACTCCAAGAGTATTTTGAGCAGAAAAAGGCAGAACACGCTGCTAAGGTCAAGACTCAACAAGAGTTAGTCGCATCACCTGCTTATCAAAGCGAGCTAAAGTTTATCGAAAGGATAACTAGCGATATTATCATTTTGCTCCGCCTTTGCTTAATGTATAGTAGTCGGGCAGGTGATTATTCTCAAAATTCGTTAACTATTCGTTCTACAGATGATTTGGCTCAATCTGTCTTGGCTGCATGGCATTTAGTACAACAAGGGATGATCAATCCAGTTAAGAGAGAACTGCGATATATCATTGAAAGTTCAGTTAAATATCTTTATGTTGATCAACACACGGAAGGTATAGAGGCTCTTGCAAAGTTAACAGAACGTCTAGCTTTCCTAGAGACAAATGTTAATTCTTCAATTGATGTGAGAGAAGAGTTAAAGCTAGCTGCACTTCATCCAGATGATGCAAAGCAGTTTGTTGATGAACTATACGATATTTACCGAGATTGTTGTGCTTATGTTCACGTTTCTCGCAGGCAGATTGAGGAGCGGTTAGACATGGTTGAGAAGGGACGTTCACTTGGATTTGAGACTGCCGAAGAGTTACGAAAAATTGGACGTTTGATGTTTCGTGTTTATGATGTTGCGCTCACGCTATACTTTCACGGTTATGATTTGTCAATGACAGGAGATATATTTATTGAAGCTTTGGATGACCTTCCGAAGTGGAAGTTTCATAAAGGCAAATACTTAAGTATTGTCTCAGCATATTTTGACTATAAACATGAACGGAATATGCGGAAGTATGGCGAATCTAGACCTTGGTCGTCTGAAGGCTGGCCGCCAAAGCGGCTATAATTGCCAGCCCAATGCCCCATGCCCAATACCCTATTCCCCAATTTCAAATAATTCCTAATACAAACTCACCTTCATTCACTGCTTGATTAACAGAAACATCGTACACAAATCCATCTTGTTCGGCAAAAATATCTACCGTTGTTGGTAATTTACCTTGTTTATTAAAACTAAGAATTTTATAAAGCTGTTCTCCTGCTTTTACTTCCGTTCCAAGGGCAATTCTTGAATTAATCATTCCACCAACTGGTGCGTAGTATTTTGTAACTTCACTTTTAGTTTTAAAATTCATCTCATGATTTCGTTGTGGAACATCGTCCAATTTAAAGTCTTTAGATAACACACCCTTTTGTTTTAAATAATTTTTTATACCTCGAACACCTTTTGTAACTGAATCGGGAATCATTTCCATTCCTCTACCAAGTTCAAGCGTCCAAGCTTCCACGTCAAATTTTATCGTTCTACCTAACTGCTGAAAATCTTCTTCTAACGCTAACCAAGGTTTGATAAAAGCTTCGTCAAAAGCATCTCCGTCATATTCATCAAGTAAAATACCAAAATCGAGTAGAAAATATTTAGCGCTTTCTTCTCTATTATTAAAATAATAAAGATAGTTTAAACCTTGATTTGTGGAACTGTGAATATCAATTAAGTAATCTGCATCTAAGCTTAAAGATTGTAATTTATAGCGAAACTTATCGGTATAGGGTACCCCACATTCAGAATTAATATCATCTGAAAGCTTGACAAATTGTTGCTTAATTGCATCTAAAAAATTATTTCTAATCTGCTCTAAATCTAAATCAAGTTGAGATTGAGCGAATGCCATTAACTTATTTTCACCGTTACTGCTTTCGGATATATCTTTCTCATAATCCCAAAAAATACGATTCCAATCTTTTGCTTCATAAGCACAATATCTACCAGAAGAATAATGATGAGAGCGTTGATTAGTTCCCATAGGATTACAAACTGGAAGCAGCCAGATTTCTCCAATTAAATCCGTATTATCCAACATCCATAAAAACTCAATTAGCTGGTGAATAACAGCATTTCCCACAATTTCCGCACCATGAAGATTCGATTGAATGTAAACTTTTTTGCCAGCAGTTGAACCAATAAATTTGTAAACTTGTAACGATAAAACATCGCCGGAAGCCATTTGACGTAAAGGAATTGTGGAAATAATAGGGAGCATTAATGATTAAAAACGATAAATCCTAAATTCCCAAATTATCTTTTTTTAGGACTTACGCATAGCCCCTTAAAAAAAATCAAATTGTTTTATGCTATGAAATACTTACAATATAATGGTTTGGGGGAATTAAACAAAATTAATCAAATATCAAAGTGCATATTTGTTATTTGATTAATTTTGTCCCAAACACCTCCTCGTTCAACCATAAAATCAATAAAAGCTTGAATGCGTGGTGAAACCAATCGTCTATCTAGATAAAGTGCGGTAAAAGGAACTTCTGGCGGTCTGTAATCAACTAAAATCTCTTTTAAAATCCCTTCTCGCAGAGCATTAATAGCCATAAAACCGGGCATCTGACTAATTCCTATTCCCAACATCGCAGTTTGCCCTACTGCTTCCCCATCATCAATAGTTAGCGTACCTGCAAAAATTCTGCGTTCAACTTGCCCGTTAATTGTAAAAAACCAAGGCATCAAACGACCAGTTTTTCGATTGCGGAAGTTTAAGCAGTTGTGTTGTTCTAACTCCGACGGATGTTGCGGTTTTCCATACAAATCAAGATATTCAGGAGT
>JBARZF010000914.1:0-64119 GCA_049649675.1 Rivularia sp. (in: cyanobacteria)
AATATGCATATAACGGGCATTAAAATATCTATTATCTTAAAAATAATTCAAACTTAATAAATTTTATTATCCTCCGGCTTTGCGTTTAAAAATCTCTGAAAAAGCTATTTTGTCCGATTTTTTAACTCAATCAACAATTGTAAAATATAACTCAATCAAGATTAACCTTCAATGCAGCTACCAATTTATACAAATTTGAAAAATGGGACAAAAGTAAAGTTAGATTATATGCATCCTCACGAATCAGAGCAGGTAAAGAAACTGCTCAATACCATAGTTATAGAAGGAAAATCATATCCCCAAAAACAGGCTTTAACAGATTTAGAATTCGATGCTTACTGGCTGTTGGGTCATGCCTTTGTAGTCAAAGCAGTAGATCCAAGCAATCAATCTTTACCACAACAAATACTAGCTGCTTTTTACATCAAACCAAACTTTGTTGGAAGATGCAGCCATATTTGCAACGCTGGTTTTATTGTACAACCACAAATGCGAGGTCAGGGAATTGGGCGATTGATGGGTGAAACAATGCTTTTGATAGCTGCGAGCCTTGGTTATCAAGCAGTGATGTTTAATTTGGTCTTTGAAACTAATATACCTTCAATTCGCCTATGGCAATCTTTAGGATTCCAAACTATCGGACGAATTCCCGCTGCAATGGAGTTAGACGATGGTTTATATATAGATGCTTTGATAATGTACCGTCGGTTGGGAATTAAAAGTGAGGAGTCAGGAATTAGGAGTTAAGAGTTATAAATTTAATATTAATCACTGCTCACTGTTCACTGTTTATTGCTCACTGTAGTTAAGAATTATAAATAAAACTAAAAGAAATTAAATAATAGTCACCGTTCGCTGTTAACTGGTAACTGATTTTAATCGCGACTCCGGCAAGCGAGAAAGCATAAATGTTAGGATTGCCACTGAGAGCGAATAGTGCATAGAAGGAAAAAGAACTGAATGGAAGAATTTGAAAAGTCAATATCCTTTGACGGACGGGATATTCGACTGAAAGTTGGCGTGTTAGCTCCCCAGGCAGGCGGGTCTGTAATGATACAATCTGGGGACACAGCAGTATTGGTGACGGCGACGCGATCGCGAGGAAGAGAAGGAATTGATTTTTTGCCTTTGACGGTAGATTACGAAGAGAGATTGTATTCAGCAGGTAGAATTCCCGGAGGTATTTTAAGAAGAGAAGGACGACCTCCAGAAAAGGCGACTCTTACTAGTCGTTTAATTGACCGTCCTATGCGTCCTTTGTTCCCTTCATGGTTGCGAGATGACCTGCAAATTATTGCAGCAACTCTTTCGGTAGATGAAGAAGTACCGCCGGATGTGCTAGCGGTGACGGGTGCAAGTATTGCTACTTTGTTAGCAAAAATTCCCTTCAAAGGACCAATGGCTGCGGTAAGAGTTGGCTTAGTGGGTGATGATTTCATTATCAATCCCACCTACGCAGAAATCACTGCTGGAGATTTGGATTTGGTTGTTGCTGGTTCCCCAGACGGGGTAATCATGGTGGAAGCAGGAGCCAATCAATTACCAGAACAAGATATTATCGAAGCCATTGAATTTGGTTACGAAGCCGTACAAGATTTAATCCAAGCACAACTGGATTTGATTGCAGAACTGGGTATTGAGATTGTTAGCGAAGAACCACCAGAAGTAGACACCACTCTGGAAAAATTTATTAGCGATCGCGCTACCGATGGAATCAAAAAAATTCTGGCGCAGTTTGAGTTTACTAAAGCCGAACGCGATGAAGCTTTGGATCTGATTAAAGAAAAAATCTCGGCAGAGATTGAAGAGTTATCGGAAGAAGATCCAATCCAAGTAGCTGCAACGGAAAACGCTAAGGCACTCGGCAATACTTTTAAAAGTATTACTAAAAAGCTGATGCGCCGTCAAATCGTTGAAGATGGCGTTCGCGTTGATGGTCGTAAGCTTGATGAGGTTCGTCCGGTATCCTGTCAAGTAGATATTTTACCAAAACGGGTTCACGGTAGCGGTTTGTTTAATAGGGGACTCACCCAAGTACTTTCTATTTGTACTTTGGGAACACCTGGAGATGCTCAAAATCTAAACGATGACCTGCAACCAAATCAGCAAAAGCATTATCTCCACCATTACAACTTCCCACCATATTCTGTTGGAGAAACCAAGCCCTTACGTCCACCGGGACGAAGAGAAATTGGTCACGGTGCTTTAGCAGAGCGAGCTATATTACCCGTGTTACCACCAAAAAGTGAATTCCCTTACGTACTTAGGGTAGTATCTGAGGTACTTTCTTCCAACGGTTCTACATCAATGGGTTCTGTATGTGGTTCCACCTTAGCGTTGATGGATGCAGGCGTACCAATCAAAAAACCTGTTAGTGGTGCGGCAATGGGTTTAATTAGAGAAGATGGTGAATTCCGTGTTTTAACTGATATCCAAGGTATTGAAGACTTCTTAGGCGACATGGACTTTAAAGTTGCCGGGACTGATACTGGTATCACTGCCTTGCAAATGGATATGAAAATCACTGGTTTATCTTTAGAGACAGTTGCTCAAGCAGTTCATCAAGCTAAAAGTGCTAGATTGCACATTTTAGAAAAAATGCTTGCCTGCATCGAAAAACCGCGCTCCGAAATGTCACCCTATGCTCCACGCTTGTTGACTATCAAGATTGACTCAGATATGATTGGTCTGGTAATTGGGCCTGGTGGTAAAACCATTAAGGGAATTACCGAAGAAACAGGTGCCACAGTTGATATCGAAGATGATGGTACCGTGACAATTGCCGCTTTGGATGAAAATAAAGCTAAGAAAGCCCGCTTTATTATCCAGTCAATGACACGCAAACTAAATGAAGGCGACGTTTACGTTGGTAGAGTAACTCGAATTATACCAATCGGTGCCTTCGTGGAGTTTTTACCTGGAAAAGAAGGGATGATTCATATTTCCCAGCTAGCCGATTATCGAGTTGGCAAAGTTGAAGATGAAGTTGCAGTTAGCGACGAAGTAATTGTCAAAGTTCGCGAAATTGACAACAAAGGTAGAATAAACCTTACCCGCTTGGGCATTCACCCAGAACAAGCGACTGCTGCGCGAGAAGCAGCTGCAAACAGTTAAATAACAAGGATTTTAGATTTAGATTGTGAATGCACAAATCTAAAATCCGCGCTGCTATTTAAAAAATGAATACTAATTAAGATCGACCACCAGGAATTGCTTGGTGGTTCAACTTAAATGATTAATAAAAAAAATTATTGAGCCGATTTTAAGCAAGTTAAAAAAATTAAGTTATTTTAACTATAGGGTTTACCAATAGTAATTAAAAATCTCCCTAACCCACGCCACTTGCTACAACCGTCGTGTTCCTCGGCAACGCAGTGGCTCTCCTTTACAGAAAAGGTGGGCTTTGCGTAAACCCTTTCACCAGTACAAGTAATCAACACTGCGGTATTGAATAAATCGTGAGTTCCAAACCACTACCGAAAACAGAAGCCCATGTGAGGATTACCCGACAATCGTGGGAAGACGGTTTGCTAAAAGGAGAAGTAATAGCAGGTGAATTTCAGTGGCAGTTTCAATGGCATTTTCGTCAAGGAGATTTGTCAATTACACCCTCCCAGGGACGAGCATTAATCAAAGAACCTCTCAGCCGCTTTTTAGAACAAAAAGACTATCAACTAGAACCCGGTGGAGATTACGCTTTTACAATTCGAGCGGACATTTGAATCAGTGAACAGTTAACAGTTAACAGTTAGCAGTGAACAGTTAACAGTGTTAGCGAAGCGTGTCCCGAAGGGACATACAGTGAACAGTTAACAGTGAATAGTGAGTAGCAAGTAAACTATCTTCCTGCCGTTTTATTGTCAGCTACTCAACTGTCCATTTTTTAATGTTTAATTTTTAATGTTTAATTTTTATTCTTTAATCGCTACTCGCTACTCCTTACTCGCTACTTAAAAAATTTCCTCCCCATCTCCCCATCTCCCCATCTCCCCCTCTCCCCATCTCAAATCACTCAGTCAAGCGATTGAGATATCTTTCGATCAGCAAAATTGCAACAATATCATCAATCGGGCGTGGTGGTGTTCGCATTCCTTTGGGTAGTAGTTTAGTCAATCCTTTGGGTGGGTACATCAGCCAGTAACGATCGCGTGCTTCCAAACTTGAATAGCGCTCATCGACTAAAATAATATTTACCGTCGGGGATAATTGTTCTTCTATTTGCTGTTTCCAACGTTTTGATGTGGTTTGATTTCCCATTACCAATAAAGAAATAGGATATTTTTGATACAAATCTCCAATAGTGGCGATCGCCTCCACAGAGGACACGACTTCGTGATACTGGAGTTGTCTATCAAGTCCCATAACAGCCACACCACATTTATCTTTTCCTGGATCGAAACCCAAAATCACCGAATCCGAAGGTGAAAATTTACGGGAAGTCATATAAATACTACTTAAAGATTACTAATAAATATTGCTAAAATAATTGATTATTAACATTATTCCCCGTTAAGAGTTCCCTATTGCCTAAGCATAATTTCACGTACTAAAAATAATTTGTCCGTTTAACATTGCGACAATTTTAACTTTTAACGGCCCGGCTGTGTAAGTATCTTTTGCGGCAACAGCTTTGATATCTAATGATTGATTGTATTGTCGCAATAAAGCTACAAATCGAATAATAGTACCATCTATTTGAATACTTTCTAAAATACCAGCATTACGTGCGCGAAATTGAGAAGCAGAAATTAATAATTCCAGTCGCTGGCTTAGTTGTTCTGGTGTCATGTTTTGAGGATCTGCTGTAGTAGTTGCTAGCACCTCACCTCTTTGAAAGACGACTTGATTGGGTGCTGCATCAGCAAAAAATTCAATGCGCTTTTCTCCCCGAACATAATTTCCTGCGGAAAATATTCTCACCACATATTCTCTACCATCATCAATCTGCTTGCTCAATTGCTGAATTTGTTGTGCAGTTGCAAACAGAATTGATGTTTTCCCATCTTTTGATAAATTGCTTCCGGGTTCGCTTAATTTTCTCAGAGCCGAGCTGTTGGCTTCCTGCAATAATTTAATTACTGCTTGTTTGCCAGCTTCAGGTTTTTCGACACGAACTACTGCTTCAGCAATCACTTGTCCCCTTACTAAAGCTAGCTTACCCAAACGCAAATCTCGATTGGATTGCCCCAATTTTGCTAGCTGCTGCTCTAAAGAAGCCTGCTGTCTTTCCAAATCCGAAAGGCGCGTTTGCTTTTCGTTAATCACTTTCTGACGCTGAGCAATCATTTTCTCGCGTGATGTGATTTCCGAATTACGCTCTTGAATTTGTTTATCTAGTTGAACAATTTTTTCGTCGCGCTTTTCAATTGCTTCTTGACGATTCGCTAATTCGCGATCGCGTCTGTCAATCGCTTCTTCAGCTTGGGCTAGGGCTTTCTTAGCATCTGCAATCAATCGCTTTCTGTCTTCCTTGAGCTGTAGGCTTTCTGCCCTTAGCTGCTTGATTTCTTCAATTTTGCTGTCTCTTTGATCAATTATGGTTTGCAGCTCGTCAATAGCGCTTTTGTAACGAGTGGCTACTTGATCTAGTTTCTTTTGGGTACCTTGGAGTAAAGTTTCTGTACGGGCTTGCTGCTTGAGGGTTTTATTAAGTTGAGCTTGGGTTAATCGTTGCTTGGTGTTTGCAGCTTGTAGGGAGCGGTTGATTGTCTCTAATTTTTGTTGTGCTAGCGCTTGCTGGTTCCTAGCTTCTGCTAACTCTCTTTTAGTAATTTCTAAATTATTCGCCGTACCTTCAAGTTGTTCTCGCTTGCTTCGTAAATCTTTTTGAATATCCTCAAGCTTAAATACTCCATCACGCAATCCTTCATCAACTAAAAATAAACTTGCTAAAGTTGATGCCGAAATACCAACTCCCGTTAAAATCGTCACTAAAACAGCAGTCTTTTTGGGACGCAGGTTGAAAAGTGAGAGACGTTTCTTACCTACCCGCGTGCCAATGCGATCGCCGACGGTAGCAATTACGCCTCCCAAAATTAAGATTGCTGTTATCAGGATAAACGCGGTGGTCATAAAATCGTGCCGAATTCATCCCTACACATACAGGCTACTACTTTCAGTTATTGTGTGTGAGAAAAGGTAAATAATGCAAGAGATAAATATACTTAATTTCCAAGCCTGTCAAAATTCGTTACCAAAAGGGCGGAGTAAACCGGATTAAACATTCTACCTAATTCAATCAGGGTCAAAACATTGCCTTATAAACAAAGCTGTTTAATTGGTAGCAGCCTTAATTATCATTGATCTGCTACCGCTCGCGAAAGCATCTGTAATATTAACCGGATAATTTAGTCATTGCCGGTATAATCATTTCAGATGTATTTTTTCAAAAATCAAATCACAATAAGCAACATAGACCTCCTAATAACATAATTAGACGTTAAATCCTTCAACACATTTTTAAGTAAATTGCCGACTTAAAGTTACAGGCTTGTGTACGGTAATCTTCTTCTTGTGTATTGAAATCATCTTTTTTTCTCGTAAATCGCCTAATAATCTTGTAACGGTAACGCGAGTAGAACCAATCGCTTCAGCAATTGCTTGATGGGATAACTTTAAATCAATAGTTATTCCATCAGCACAAGGAACTCCAAAATCTCGACACAGAATTAGTAAAAAGCTCACTAATCTAGAACCCATATCTCGGTGAGCAAGAGTTTCAATCATCATCTCTGTCTGCAAGATTCGCGAAGAAAGTCCTCGCAGCATCAACATAGATAATTCTGGATTTTCTTTGAGCGCTTGCTCTACTTGTTCAATTGGAGCCGAAAGCAATTCTACAGGCGTGAATGCTACCGCATGATAAAACCTATCCGATTTGTTTCCTGTTAATAAGGACAAAACTCCAAAAACACTATTTTCTCGGAGCAATGCCACCGTTATTTCTTCTCCTGCCTCATACACCCTGGAGAGCTTCACGGCACCTTTGAGAAGAAAATAAACTCGTTCTGCTGGATCGCCCGGAAAAAATATAGTTTTGTTGCGTTCAAATGTTTCAACAACTGGTGGAAAAGCTCCAGTTGCCATTTGTCTAAACACATTTGCTAGGGCTTTATCTTGTGTCACAATCATCTCCCTTCCCCTACCCAATGCCGGAATAAATAAAACAGATTACCGTATAATACACTTGAAAAATCAAGATTACATTGTGAACCTTTTTGTACTTTCCTATACTTAACCTCCTAACCTGATTACTATTTGTTCATCATGATACATAAATTCTAACCCTTAAAGCTACTAATTTTTAACACTATTCAGTTAGTTCATAGAAGTAAATTATTTAGATGAAGAAATATTTAAAATATCATAAAAAAAACGGTAATTAATGTAGCAGATTTTTAACAAGATTTATTATTGCATCCCATAAATCGGATTTAAAAAATAATATCGATTGGTCTAATATCTAGTATGCTCAACCATGAACCATTTTTGAATAGGTGATTTTTATGCTGGATCTGACAGGGAAAAACGCGCTTGTTACAGGTATTGCTAATAACCGTTCTATTGCTTGGGGTATAGCCCAACAGCTACATAAAGCAGGAGCAAATATTGGTGTCACCTATTTACCTGACGAAAAAGGAAAAATGGAGAAAAAGGTTAAAGATTTAGTCGAACCACTTTCTCCTAGTTTGTTTTTGCCATGTAATGTCCAAGATGACGAACAAGTAAAATCTACTTTTGATACCATCAAGGACAAATGGGGTTCTTTAGATATTTTGATTCATTGTCTTGCTTTCGCAAAAAAAGACGACTTAACCGGAGGTTTTAGCGAAACTTCTCGCGCAGGCTTTAATTTAGCTTTGGAAATCAGCGCTTATTCCCTAGCTCTATTAGCTGGTGCAGCCAAACCTTTAATGTCCGAAGGAGGAAGCATTCTCACCCTTACTTATTTGGGTGGTGTTAGAGCAATTCCTAATTACAACGTCATGGGAGTTGCTAAAGCAGCATTAGAATCGAGCGTGCGTTATCTAGCAGCAGAACTCGGAGAGCAAAATATTCGCGTCAATGCAATTTCCGCAGGCCCCATTCGTACTTTAGCTTCAAGCGCGGTGGGTGGCATTTTAGATATGATTCATCATGTGGAAGAAGTTGCTCCCCTCAAACGTACTGTTACCCAGCTAGAAGTTGGTAATGCAGCAGCTTTCTTATGTAGCGATTTAGCAAGTGGAATTACAGGCCAAGTTTTGTATGTTGATGCAGGTTACGAAATAATGGGAATGTAATCGTTAAATTTCCCATTTTTTTTAATATTTTCTTTCTTAGTTGCAATAGTCCATTAACTTGTAGGTTGGGTTAGACGCACGAAAAATATTGGTTTTCAACTAAAAATTACTCGAAGCGTCGTAACCCAACATCTTCTCTATTCGCGATTAAAAATTAAATGTTGGGCTAAAATCGCATCTCAATCCGAAGATAAACCATAATGAAGGTCGTGCGCTTTTAACCCAACATCTGCTGTGATTCAATCCAAAATCTAAAATCCAAAATCTAAAATCCAAAATTGGCTTGGTCAAGGGATAATAGAATCAAAGTATTTTTTATAAGTGCGGCTACCATGCGCTCAATTGAACGTCCTCCAGTCTCTTCAGATCGTAACAACACAGCTTTAACTTTTAATCCTCGCACCGCTACCGTTAGCCGTACTACCGGGGAAACGGACGTGCAAGTTACTCTCAATTTAGATGGTACGGGTAATTGTAATGCTCAAACCGGCATTCCGTTTTTAGACCATATGCTCCATCAAATCTCTTCCCACGGACTGATTGACTTAGAAGTCATAGCCAAGGGAGATATAGAAATCGATGACCACCACACCAATGAAGATGTCGGTATTACATTGGGAAAAGCCTTGGCACAAGCACTTGGCGATCGCAAAGGAATTGTCCGCTTCGGTCATTTTGTGGCTCCCCTTGATGAAGCTTTGGTGCAAATAGCTTTGGATTTTTCGGGAAGGCCTCATTTAACATACGGTTTAGAAATTCCTACTCAAAGAGTTGGAACCTACGACACTCAGTTAGTAAGAGAATTTTTTGTAGCGGTTGTTAATAACAGTCAAATGACATTACATATTCGTCAACTTGACGGTGTTAATTCCCATCACATTATTGAAGCGACATTTAAAGCGTTTGCTAGAGCAATGCGAATGGCTACAGAAATCGATCCCAGACGTGCAAGTACTATTCCTAGTTCTAAGGGAGTTTTGTAAAACTTGTAGGGTACCCTGCGGCACAAAATATAGCGAATTTCAATTGGGTACAATACACGAAACTACCCTCGTTCCCTCTCCTTAATAAGGAGAGGGATGTCCGGAGCGGACAGGGTGAGGTTTTAAATGTATTCCACTCAACCGAAAACCGCTATATTTAGTTGAAAAGTGATTACGTTTCAAAATGCCGTAACGCACCATCATAGTTATTAAGAAGAAGCTCTAATTGTTTGTGGCACTCGCACTGCTAAAGCGATAAATCTAACTGCCATATAAAAACACATTGCTAGCCATAATAGATGACTATTATGAAATTGCCAAGAGATTACTGCTAGAGGTACAAAACCGAACAAACTACCAATCATAACTCCATTACGAAGTATTGCACCTTGAGTTAAACCTAAAAAATAACCATCTAGCATAAATGAGAGGGAACTAAATACTAATACTGGAAATAACCACGGAATATAGTAATGGAGTTGTTGAATTACTTCAAAGTGATTCGTCATTAGTCCAAATAAGAAATCTGGAGCCGAGATAAACAGTGAAGCAATAATCATTGCAATACCAACACTACTTATACCAGATAATTTTAGTAGGGGAAATAACTGTTGGGTTTTACCTTGCCCGTGAAAATTACCGGCTAAACTTTCAGTAGCAAAACTCAATCCTTCAATAAAATAAAAGGTAATAATAATTACTTGAAATAGCAAGGTATTAATTGCTAAAGTCATCGTTCCTAAAGCAGAACTAATATCATTAAAAGCAGCAATTGTTAAAGTTCCAGCGATAGTTCGCAGCCAGATATCTCGATTAAGATTAAAAAGCGATCTGATTGCTTTTAAATCAAATATCTTGTTGGTAACAGAGGCTATTTGATGCCACCAATTTTCTTGGATAAAAAAGGCGATCGCAATCAAGAGCATCGTAAATTGACTTGCTGCTGTAGCTGCTCCCGCTCCTTGAGAAGCCCAATCCCATCGTACTATAAGTAAGTAATCTAATAAAATATTTATTCCATTACCAATAAACGAAATTATTAAGACTTTACCACTTTGTTCTCGTCCTAAAAACCAACCAATAAAAACTAAATTAAGCAGAGCTGCTGGTGCCCCCAAAATTCGTGCATTAAAATAAGCTGAACCTGCTTGTTTTACTTCATTGGTTGCACTGATTAAACTAAAACTAATCTCTCGTAAAGGATACTGGAGTGCTACGAGCGAAAGTCCTATAATTAGAGCAATTAAACTATTACGTAATAGGATTAGAATAACGGCTTCTCCATCGGAATTACCTTCAGCTTGAGCGGTTGGGCCTGTTGTTCCCATACGCAGAAAGTTACAATTACGATAGACTAAATTGAAGATAATTGTAGCTAGTGCGACACCCGTTAAGTAGCGAATATCTGCCAAGTGCCCTAAAAAAGCAGTATCGACTAAACCTGCTAAGGGTATCATAATATTGGAAAGAATATTGACTACAGCAAGTCTTAGAAAACGAGGACGAAAATTTTCAGAATTTTTTTCGAGCATATATTAGATAGATTTTTTAAACGACTCAAATCTTGCACCTTGCGAATAATTTACTACATTTAGAGATTGAATAATTAAAAATATTACTAGGTATACACCATCAAATTTTTAGTCCATTTTAATGGACTTTTGCTATTAGACTGGGACTTTCAGTCCCAGACGAGTCAAAACGAAGTCAAATAACTAGTAATAATTATGAGTTTTTTATGGTGCAAGATGTGAAACAAGATACTTGCTCAATTTATAAGCAAGTATAGGATTTTTAATAATCGAAAAATGGTCTCCATCAATTTTATGAATATCTATACCATTTGGAGCTAATTTAGCCCAACTTAAACTAGTTTCTTGATTAGCACCTTCTACAAGTTTACTAGCACTGAAGAAAGTAATTTGATCGGGGTAAGATTGAGGATGATAGCTATTTCTTGCTTGAACATTGGCTTGAAAAACTTGATATAAGTTACGTATTTGCTCTAATTCTCTAATGCTTAATATGCCATTTTCTTTACTTTTGGTCAAGATGTAATTTAGCTTGTTTTCTGTATTTAGGTTTTGTATTTCTTTAATGTTAATAGTTAATTCCTTAGCCGACATTGACCAAAGATTACGGGCAAAAGCTAATACAATTTGAGCTTCATCTATTTGTTGGTTTTGATTACCGTAAATAGGAAGATAATCTAGGGGTGAATAAGTATCAATCATGATTAACGATTCAACTTTTTCTCCCGATTCATGTAACTGTTGTGCCATTTCAAAAGCAATTGTACCACCAAAAGACCAACCTCCAATTCGATAGTCACCTTCAGATTGAATAGTTTTTATAGCTTTTATATACATAGCTGCCATTTCTGGAACACTATTAAGTGGTTTTGTGCCATCTAAACCAATAGATTGCAAAGCATAAAAAGGTTGTGCTGAATCAAGAGATTTAGCGAAATGCCGATAACAAAGAATATCACCTCCTATAGGATGAATGAAAAATAAAGGTTTTTTATTACCTTGAGATTGAAAGGTAACTAGATTTGATAAAGATTTATGCTTGAATTTTTCATATCCTAATTGTTCAGCTATTTGCCAACTTTCGTCACTTAAGAAATCTGATTGATATTGTTGTTTCCAGAGATCGATACTTTTAGTATTAATTTTTTGATGAGTATGAAATTTTGGATCGCCTACCATACGAGAAATAGAATGAATTCCATCTGTCATGCGCTGTTTCTTTTGAGAATAAGGCTGTAGCATCTCAGATTGAAAATCTAATTTGAGAAAGTTACATAATTTTTCTACTGTATTTTGAGGATTTTGTACTAAGTCTTCATATTTGACTGAATGCTGTCGCTCAGCAGGAATTTGATTTAAGAAAGTCAGAATATTTTGATGGAATATCGACCAAATCAATTCTGCTTTTTCTCGTACAGATAAAGTAAGATTAGATTTAATTTCATCTGCCAACAACATATCAATTCGAGCTTCTTCTATGGAACGTATTGTGGCGTAGGGATGACGTTGTAGATGAATATATTGGGGATTTTCAAATTCAATTTCAGCGTGTTGAAGAATGTCTAAGTTAGATGCGTAGGTAGGAGTTTTATCGACTAAAGTTTGGTTTGGTAACCATTCTTGGAGTAAACCATAAAATTGTTGAGTTGTTAAATTTTGATTTTCTAATTCTTCTAGATACTGTTGTGCTTCCTCTAAGCTAATATCTTTGATTTCCATAATAGCCCGGAGTGTTGCTTGAGTCATGAAGTTATTTCTTCCCGAACAGAAAGCTTTTTTTGCTTGTAAATTATTAAAGCAAAGTAAATATAATTCTGGGGGAGCAAAAAGCTGAGAATGTCCACCTAAAATCACGCGGAGTAATGTCGATCCAGAGCGAGGAGGAGAGAGGACGAAAATTGCTGGTTTGTTTTTGTTTAGAGAGTTGTTATTTGTTTCGTTTATTGGTCTTGATAGGTATGATTGTAGAGATGATTGCATCCAATCTCTCTGAGCTTGACTAATATATTGAGAAGAATTTTTGGTAATTTCCACTCCCAATAAACTAGCTACAGCTTCTGTATAGTTTTGCTGTAAATAATTAGCAAATAATTCCACTGTTGGAGCATCAAATAAAGCCGTGGGATGGAACATTTGCTGAAATTTATTTTGCAGTTTGTTGACAACAGACATTACTTGAATGGAAGTACCGCCTAATTCAAAAAAGTCATCGTTAATATATATTTGTTTAATTCCTAATACTTCTTGCCAAATAGTAACTAATTGCCGTTCTAATTCATTTCGAGGAGCTATTTTGGCTTGGCTTGTTTGCTGTTGTTGAATTTGCTGTAACTGTTCTTTATCTACTTCTCCTGTAACTGTTAGTGGTAAAGATTCTAATTGTACGCATTTACAATTTATCTCGGTACCAAATTTATCTTCAAGCTTTAGAGAAGGAATAGATAAATCTTTGATTTTTGTTGTAAAATAGCCAAGGATTTGCTGTAAACTATGGGGAGGAGTATTCAGATATTGTTGAATATTTGATTTACCAGCATTTAAACCAATTAAAAGTTGCTTGTGGTAATGTTGTAGAGCAATTTGTAAAGACAATAATCCCTGTTGAGAAGATATTGAATCATATCCTTTAGTTTGATTAAATGCTTTCATCTTGTTGCCTTGACTCATACCCATTTCATCCCACATACTCCAACTCAAGCAATAGCTGTTGAAAAAACCTTGAGTCTGTTGATGATGAATCAAGCTTTCTAAGAAACAATTAGCAACACTATAAGCCGCTGTAGTAGTTACACTGAAAAAACTGATGATAGAAGAAAATCCAATAAAAAGACTTTGAGGTTTATTTTTAATTAGCTGATACAGATTCCAAGTTCCTAAAAATTTAGGGTTTAAAACTTTCGCTAAACTATTTGGAGTTTCATCAATAAGTAATTTTTCTTGATAAACTCCAGCTAGATGAATTATTCCATCTAGTTGTGTTTGCGATTTTTTAATGGTTTTGTTAACAACTGTTTGTAATTCTTCGAGATTACCTATATCTACTGCTTGATAAATAATATCACGATCAATTTTGACTAATTCTTGATATGATTTTATTTTCTTAGCTATTGGTTGGTTTTGTGCAATTACATCAGTCCAAGTATTTTCTGGAGGTAAGGAAGTTCGACCAATTAAGATTAGTTTTGCTTGGTAATTTGTCAGCAGATATTTCGCTATTTCAACGCCAATATCACCTAGTCCACCTGTAATTAAATAAACTCCTTTTTTCTTCAATGGGATTGGTTGTTTGCTTTCTTGCTCCCAAGCAATTTTTTCTAAACCGCATACTAAGCGTTTTCCTTGACGATAAACTATTTCTGTTTCATCAGATAAACTATTTAATTCTTGAAGAATATATTGTGCATTAGTTGCAATCTTGTCTATTGGTAAATCTAGATGAGATGACTTAATCCAAGGAAATTCTTGAGAGATAGTTTTAATTAAACTAATCAAAGTTGATTTAGCTGGTGATATTTTTTCTTCTGATGTAACTGCTTGAGATTTGTTCGCTACAGTAAGTAAATCAATCTCTTGTTTAGAACCTTGAACATTAGCTAAAGCTTGCACCAAAGATAAAGTACTATAAATGCCTTTTTGAAGTGTTGCTTCTAAACTTTGTGGCGTAATTGTTTCTGATTCTTCTGGCTCATAAGTCCACAAATGTAAAATGCGATCGACTTTCTTTTCTTGTTGAAGAATAAAGTTTAATAAATGCTGATAATGTTCGGGATTTTTTGGATCGATCGCACAAGTATTGTTGTGAATGTGAAACTTGTCTCCTCTGACAACAAAAATACAATCGCTGCCTAATTCTTGACTTAAATACTCTCCTAATCCCAATTCATCTTTAAAGATTAATGTACAGCCTTGAGTTGTATCTTGTCTGAAAGTATTAATTTTTTTCGGTAGCCAAACTTTACGGTAAAACCAATCTGGGATAGTATTCGAGTTATTTAAAAGAATATCTACCTGTTTGATAATATTTTCAAACTCTCCAGCTTCAAAACCTTGTTTTAATTGGCTTCGTTGTATTTTCCCAATAGATGTTTTGGGAATAATATCTTGAGTAACAGGCAGCAAATAATCGGGATTAATTCCAATTTCCTGAATTAATTTAGTCCGAATTTTCTTGATAACTTCTAAATATTGAGAAGAGTGACTATAATCTTGGCTGAGACTAAAAAATATGACTAATTCGTCAGTATCATCCTTGATTCTTCTCGCACCAATTGCAGCAGTATAAGAATTTTCAACTCCAGTAACTTCCTCAACCGCAGCTTCAACTTCATGACTATAAAAGTTTGCTCCATTGACAATAATAGTCTCTTTCGCTCTACCTGTAATGACTAAATGTTTGTCGGTAATAAATCCTAAATCTCCCGTATTAAACCAACCATCTTCCACAAACACTTCTTGGTTAGCTTGAGAATTTTTATAGTACCCGTCAAACACGGCATTCCCTTTAACCTGTAAGTGCCCAATAGTCTCCTCTGGTAACAAGGAATTTTGCTCATTTACAATACGAATTTTTACCCCAGGAATTACCTGACCTAAATTGGCAAAAGTTATACTATTGCTTGAATTGGGGGCAACCATTTTGATAGTACTTTTTAAAGAAGACTTATCAATAGTATAAATGGGATAAATTTTATCTTTCTGACTGCAATAATAAGTAATCCCTGAAGCCGTTTCTGCCATCCCAAAAGCAGCATGAATTGCATTATTTTTAAAGCCGTAAAATTTCAGATTAGCAATAAATTCCGTTACCGCACGGGAAGAAACTGCTTCACCTGCACTTAGAAGTGATTTAACACAAGATAAGTCCCAATTAAGGTTTGATGTTTGTTTAAGAGCATCATTAACTAAAGCATAAGCGAAGTTGGGTGCCCAACTGTGACTGATACGATAGCGATGTATTAAATCAAGCCAATTTAAAGGACGACTTAAAACATATTCTGTAGTCACATAAATTAATTGACATCCCAAATAAACACAGCGAATATGCCAATCAGAAATACTGCCAATATGATCGAAGGGTAGCCAATTGAGAATAATATCTTTATCAGTATTCTGGCATAAAATATTCGTTCCCCTAGCACGATCGATTAAATTACGGTGGTTCAGACTAATACATTTTGGCGTACCCGTACTACCAGAAGTCAGCAACATAATCGCCAAATCTAATGGTTGAGAATTATGCCAATTTCTATCTGGAGGACAATTTCTTAAGTCTTCAATTACAGCCAGTTGCAAATTATCTAATTCTAAACTTTGCCACAGAGAATCAAACAGAGGAGCTAATTTAGCACTAGTAAAGATGAATGGTTTCCCTAACATCTGCCAAGAATTCTCAAGTTTTTTGACAGTCTTCTGAGATTTTTCATAGCTTTGCGGTATGGAGACGGGAACAGGAATAAATCCTCCCAAAATACATCCCCAAAAAGCAGGAATAAAATCTTGATTCAGTTCGAGTTGTAAAATTACTTTGTCTTGAGGTTGTAATCCTAATTTTCTTAAACCAGTTAGAATTCTTTGAGCTTCTTCTAATAATTCCTGATATGATTGATCAATTTCTGAACCATCTGTTTGTAAATAAATAATGCCATTGCCTTGTGCTTCTGCGGCGGCTCTTTGTAAAATTTCCGGTAAAGTATTGGGCTGATGAGGATTTTCTGGTAAAGCTCCACCATCTACCTTAGCTAAAGGCTTGGATGTTAAATTATCTAATTCAGTTGTTACCTGATTTTGTGATGATAAACTGTTTGTTGCTGCTTCTGTTTCAGTTATAATTGCACTTTTTTTGTGCCAATCTGAAAGTAAATCGGATAGATGTAATGGTGGTATGATTGGACTATTTTTTTGTGCGATCGCCGCGACTTTTTCTGTTTCTGGTATCGATTTAAGTTGTGTTTCTACTTGCTCAATTAATCTTTCATCAATAACAGGTAATTTGCTTAAAGCTATTTCATCTATATCACCTGCATCTGTTAATGGTAAGTGCGATACGAGAACAAAGGCTTTTGGTAAAAGTTGTTCCGGAACAATTTCTTCTAAATAAGATTGAACTTGTTTTAAAGATAAACTTTGATTAGAGACAATATAAGGAATTAACTCAGGTTTTGTCTGAGATTTTTTCACTAACACCGCGCAATCTTGAATTGAAGACTGTTGAAGTAAAACTAATTTTACTTGCTGTTGAAGCTGATTCGGGTTCATATTCACTTTGTTTTGTTGATGAAGCATAAGTTAAAAATTTAAATATATCACTACAATTGTTGCAATTATTTGGGGAAGTACGCCGCAAAAACACGTAGGATGTGTTGTCGCACAGCGCAGCACACCATCTATTTGATTGCCATTTTTTTTCTATTTATAACATTAAAATACTGATTAGATGCAATTTATTTTGTTTCTATTTGTTTGCCAAATAAATAATACTTTTCATACTTTTCATACTTTCCATACTTTTAATTAATCAAAAATAAATGTTTTTAAAACAACATAATCGCAACTAAGACCTGTGGCAAAGTTGAGTTGAATTAATGTTGACGGCATATCTTTCGTAATTCTTTTTATTCTGGATGAATTACTTTTATAAAGACCACAACCGAATACTTTTATCGCAACTTATAGAAGCAATTGTTTTTACGTTGGGGCTAATATTAACGCTTCAAACTCTATCATGATGTCCTTTTAAAGTTTGGGGTTTGGTATTGCTATTTTTTGTATCTTGCAAATTCCACAATTTAATGTCCCAAATTTAATGTCCCATAACTTTACCGTACCATCTTCACCAGCAGAGGCAAGATATTGGTTATTGGGATTAAAGTCTACAATTGTGAATGCATCTCTATTACCTTTAAAAGTTTTTAAGCAAGATAATTTACTTTTTTTAGAAGTATATTGTTATTCTCGTCGCACAACTGGGTATCTTGTAATTAGTTTAGTGCTGTGTGTGTTAGTCATGAAGTCTGTTGAAGAAGCTGCGTTTTCTGGCGATACAACTCAAGATTCTCCCGTGATTCTTACTTCGGAACTGCGAAAGGTTTACCGCAGTGGTTTTTGGATGAATCAAAAAATCGTGTCTCTCAAAAGCTGTTCTTTGCAAGTTTACCCAGGAGAGACTTTTGGATTGCTGGGAAGAAATGGTGCTGGTAAAACCACCCTACTAAAATTATTGCTAGGAATAGTTCGCCCTACATCCGGACGAGGTTTGTTACTTGGTAAACCACTTGGCTCGCGCGCTGCCAAACAAAGCATCGGCTATTTACCCGAAAATGCTTATTTGTATGATTTCCTCACTGGGTGGGAATTTCTGGTTTGGAGCGCTCAATTATTCCAAATTCCTAAAAAGCTGCAAAAACAGCGCATCCCTCAATTGCTAGATTTGGTTGGATTATCTAAATTCGATGCTCGCAAAAAACAAATGCGTCGTTACAGTAAGGGAATGCAGCAGCGTGTGGCAATGGCGCAAACTTTAATTAACGATCCAGATTTGATATTTCTCGACGAACCAATGTCTGGTTTAGATCCCGTAGGGCGCTATCAGATGCGCGAAATTATTTCAAACCTGAAGCAGCAAGGTAAGACGATTTTTTTCAACAGCCACATTCTTAACGAAGTAGAATTAATTTGCGATCGCATTGCGATTCTCAATAAAGGTGAGTTAATTTGTTCTGGCAATGTTTCCCAACTATTAGGAACGCCAAACACATATCGAGTCAAAGGTAAAGGTGGCGATTGGGAAAGTTTACAAAAGTGGATGCCTAATCTCGAATCTTTATCCGACGGCTGTTGGCAAGGTGAGTTAGAAGGAGAAATGTACGATTTTCTCGCCAGTCTTCGTTTAATGGGGGGATATTTACTTACCTTAAACGCCTACCGACCTTCTTTGGAAGAGTTTTTTATGCAAAAAATTCAGGGGCTTTAGATAACAATCTGGCAAAATTTTTATGGTTATAGCCCTACAAAGGAATGCTAAAAAATTGGCGTAAAGCACTGAAAAAAAATCGGATTTATCTTGATTTAAACTGACGAAGGCGCACTTGATATTATCATAGAATATTATTCAGTAAAGGAGAGAGTGAATTGTATATTTAAAGACTGTATTTAGCACGTGAATATTAAGGCAATATAATGTATTTATCGTGACTTATCCGTAATTATTCAGTATAGGGAGGAATGAAACTTTATATTAACTTTATTAAAAATTCAAACTTAAAAAACAATTTCCCTATGTCAAATTCGGTTATTTTAGAAAATAAAAGTGCAATGGAACTTGAATACTTAAGTATAGTCAAGAATATAAAATGTTAAGACGGCGGTTTACAAATCTGAATATGAATGGTGAATATGCTTAACACAGGTCTATTAAAATTCTTTGCCCGACCATTAGTGGGTGTAATGTTACTAACTGCCGTTAACGTTGCTTTGGAACCAGTTAATCCAGTTGTTGCACAACAACGAATTCGCTCAAGCTACGCATTGGGTGGAGGCGATCGCATCAAGGTAAATGTGTTTGAAGTTCCAGATTATACTGGTGAATACGTAATTCCTCCTGGCGGAGCGGTCAACCTACCTCTGATTGGTAGCGTTCAGGTTGAGGGGCTGACAACGGAACAAGCTGCTGATGCAATTGCCAGAAGATATGCTCGCTTTCTCAGACGACCAATTATTTCGGTAAATTTATTATCTCCTCGTCCGATCAACGTATTCGTAGCTGGTGAAGTCACTCGTCCTGGTGCTTATACTCTTAGTTTAGAAGGCGGTGCGGGTCAAGACCCAGGTATTCAATACCCAACCGTTTTAGCCGCTTTGACAACCGCTCAGGGTGTTACCCTTAGTGCTGACATCACCGAAGTACAGTTACGTCGTCAGCTTGGGAATGGAAGACAGCAAACAGTCACTCTCAATTTAGATGACCTGATCAAAACAGGTAGAAGTTTTCAAGATATTACTTTGCGCGATGGTGACACCGTTTATGTCCCAACTAGTACAAACTTTAACGTTGCAACAGCGCGTAACATAGCAGCAGCCAACTTTGCCGCTGACCCCACCAGACCGCGCACGGTAGCAGTGGTTGGTGAAGTTCAACGCCCCGGATCTTATTTAATTACTTCGGGAGCCACAGAAGGTGGTGGAAACAACGGTACGGGTGCCCCAAGCATCAGCGGCCAGCCAACCGTAACGCGAGCGCTGCAACAAGCTGGAGGAATTACACCACAAGCGAACGTTCGTAATGTCATAATTAGACGACCAACAAGAACGGGTACCGAACAAATTATCAATATTGACTTGTGGAGATTGTTAACAAGCGGCGATATTGACCAAGATGTAGTTGTCCAAGATGGAGATACAATCGTATTCCCAACTGCAACTGAGGTGAATCCAGCAGAAGCCACCCAGTTAGCGACAACAACTTTGTCTCCTTCACAAATTCAGGTAAATGTGGTAGGAGAAGTTAAAAGACCAGGACAAGTAGAGATTAGACCTAATAGCTCTCTCAACCAAGCTTTACTTGCAGCAGGTGGATTTAACGATGCCAGAGCTAGTAGCGGTAAAATCGATTTGATTCGTTTGAATCCCGATGGTTCCGTTACCAAACGTTTGGTAAAAGTTGATTTGAAAGCGGGAATCAACGAACAAACTAATCCTATACTCCGTAGTAATGATGTATTATTAGTCAGCCGTTCTGGTTTAGCTAAAACAGGTGACACTATCAATACTGTTGGTGGACCTTTAGGCAGTATTTTGGGTATTTTGAGATTCTTCGGAATTGGTTTTTAAATAATATAAGAAACGGAAAATGTAGAGACGTTGCGCCCGGCAACGTCTCTTTAATCAGTGAACAGTGAGCAGTAACCAGTGAGCAGTAACCAGTGAGCAGTAACCAGTAATCAGTAATCAGTAATCAGTAATCAGTAATCAGTAATCAGTAATCAGTAATTAGAATGCAGTAGTTGTAATTATCGTTAGGCTCTGGTTCTTATTATTACTACAAAAATTATATAAATTTGAGGAACTTTACTGGAGTTTCTTTCTTCCTTAACCCTAGTTCCCAGGTTCAACCTGGAAGATCAAGAGTCTCCGGCTCTTGTTGAGAATGCTGCAAGATGTTTGTTTTAAATTACTTTTAAACGGCAATACTTTGCAAAAATTATTTTTCACCGTTCATACTTAAGTGTGACTCAGGTGCAGTTTAGAGGATTATTTTTTATTTAACTTTTTTGATTTAACTTTAATGCTTACGCTAAAACGCAAATTTTTATAAGCAATCATAATTAATTTAATGAGCGTAAAATACTAACTAAAAAGCAATATGTTATTCAAAGCCAAACGGAGAATTTCTCAACAGATACTTGGTATAAAAGGTTTATTTTGTGGCTTAACCTTTGCTTGCTGTACCTCCTTGGGAATACCTTTTGCGGAGGCTGCTCAAACAATAACTATTCGCTTTGGCCCTTACGAACAGTCAGTAAAAATAGCGGATTTAGAAGAGTTTGCTAATACTGGTAAATTACCATTATCCCTACAAGCCTTATCACCCGTATTACCAAAAGAAACACGAAGCATATTACAAAAACGTTTAGAAATAGATCCCCAAACAGCCGATAATTTTACAGACGAATTACAAAAAACCTCCTTCGGTAAACAATTCATAACTTCATTAAGAACAGCTTTACCAGGTTCGAGCATTGAAAGCATTCAAGGTGCAATTAGCTTGGCATTAAGACAAGTTAACGGTTTGAGTGTAGTGGGTTTTTTACAGGCATATCCCCAAGAAAATGTTACCATCGATGCGACAAAAGTCATTAGTTTAGCAGTAAGATTCAACCCCGAACGCTTGCAAAGTAAAGCCTTTGGTTCTTTACTTGCAAGAGAATTATATGTCAACGAGCGAACAGATTCTTCTCAAAATTTTAGAAGCTTCAATCCAGCAACTATTGGAAATCTCACAGTAGAAAAGCAAACAATTACCCTGCAAGATCGAAACCGAAATCGTACTATTCCCATAGATATTTATTCAAGTCGAGAAAAACAATCGCAACAGCCATTAGTAGTTATTTCCCACGGTTTTGGTGCAAGTCGATCGAGCTTAAGTTATTTAGCCAATCATTTAGCAACAAACGGTATCAGCGTCGCAGCGATCGAACATCCAGGTAGCAATATCAGCGCGATTAATCGATCTGCAAGTGCATCGGATTTAAAAAAATTAATTAATCCTCAAGAATTTATTGATCGACCCAAAGATATTAGCTTTTCATTGAATGAATTAGCAAAACTAAATAGTCAACCGGGAAGACTGCAAGGAAAACTAAATACTCAGCAAGTAAGCGTTATCGGACATTCTTTAGGAGGTTACACCGCCTTAGCTATAGCAGGAGGAGAAGTCAACATCGAGCAACTGCGCTTGTTTTGTAACAAATCTTTAAATATAGCTTCCGCACCCGCCGACTGGTTGCAATGTGGAGCAGCTTCCCTATCACAAAAAACATTACAGCTTCAAGATCCACGAGTAAAAAGTGCGATCGCCTTAAATCCGATGGTTGGTAAACTCTTCGGTGACAAAGGTTTAAGCAAAATTAACAAACCAGTTTTGATCTTAAGTGGAACCGACGATTCACTGACACCAGCCCTGACACATCAGATACAGCCTTTTAATCAATTAGGCGGACAAAAGTATTTGTTAACGGCAATTGGTGGAACGCACCTAAGTATAAGTGACGATAATTTGCCTGTAAATTCAGCCACAACAATAATTAAAGAGCGACGAGGAATAGAGGCTAAACCTTTACGGGAATTAGTTCAAGGTGTCAGCGTAGCATTCGTCAAACAGCTTGCACCCGAAGCAAAACAATATCAACCATTTTTAACTTCCGCTTACGCTCAATCTTTCTCCACACCACAAATTAAATTGCGTTTAAATTCCTCATTACCAGCAAGCATTCAACAAGCGCTGGAATTAAGTAATAGGTAATTGGGAATTGGGAATTGGGCATGGGGAGATAGGGAGAGAATTCATAACTAATAACTCCGGGCCTCCTAACTCCGGGCCTCCTAACTGCTCACTGCTCACTGCTCACTGCTCACTGTTAACTGTTCGGTGTTCGCTGTTGCAAAAATAATGTTTTAATAAGCGTGTCATAAAGCAGGAGATACCTGTATCATATGTGCTGGTAAAGGCAATATATTGTCTGAAGTCGCCGCATGTGATAATAAAATTACACGTTGCTTTTTTAATTAAACTAAAGGTAAGTAGTAGTATCAGTTGTTGTATTACTACTACGCGGCTTAAAGTAAATTTCTTTATTCCTGTACAAGGAGCATAAATGGAGCCAATTATTGGTATAGTCTTAGCGCTTATAGGTTATTCATTAGGATCGGCAAAGATTATTAATCAAGGTAACGAAGCTTTAGTAGAACGCTTGGGTCAGTACCATCGTAAATTACGACCGGGATTAAATTTCATAGTTCCTCTTATCGACCAGGTTGTAATGGAAGATACTACGCGGGAACAAATATTGGATATTAAGCCCCAAAACGTCATTACTAAGGACAATATCTACCTAGAAATTGATGGAGTTGTGTATTGGCGCATCAAAGATATGGAGAAAAGCTTTTACCAAATCGATGATTTAGCGCAAGGTTTAAATCAAATTACCTCAACTTCTCTGCGGGAAATAATCGCTCAGAATACTCTGGAGGAAACTAATGTCTCTAGAGTAGATATGGATAAACAATTGTTGGATAGATTGAATGAAATAACTGCTGATTGGGGAGTAGAAATTCAGAGGGTAGATATTCAAGATATTACACCTCCCGAAAGCGTGCGGAAGTCAATGGAAGATCAACGCGCAGCTGAAATTAAAAGCCGTGCTGCGATTTTGGAAGCTGAAGGGGAACGTCAAGCTGCAATCAAGAAAGCTGAAGGTACTAGCACTAGTATGCAGATTCTTTCTGAAGCTTTGCGTAGCACTCCTGAAAACAAGGAAATTCTGCGATATCTAGTGGCTCAAGATTACATCAACGCTAGTTACAGATTAGGTGAAAGTCCTAATTCCAAAGTTATTTTTGTAGATCCCGGTTCCGGTCAAAATGAAATTATCGAACAAATAAGCGCTGAAACAGTAGCTGAAGATACTGCAAGAAGACCTAAAAACGGTAATGGCAATGGTTCTGAATCTTAAGCCGAAACGCAGGATGAATTAACCTGCGCCATTAAGAGCGGTGATGGTCAAAATTTTGTTCAAATTTTGACCATTTGGGAAATTGGAGGCAATTTCTTTTTTATGCTGTATGTTTTTCAGCGATGCAGGCTTTACCAATTTTCCCATTTTTAACTTTCTTTAATTTGGCCGTATTAAAGCATCAGCGACCATTGAAACATCGCGCATTTGTTCGACATCATGAACTCTGAGAATATCAGCGCCATTAAGAATAGCAGCACAACTTGCCGCAGCAGTTCCCCAAACTCGCGCTTTGGGGTTTGGTTGATTCAAAATTCGTCCAATAAAGCTTTTACGAGATGGACCAACTAAAATCGGACAGTTGAGCTTTTTCAATTCTGTTAAGCGCCGAAAAATTTCTAAATTTTGTTCTAAATTTTTAGCAAAGCCAATACCGGGATCGATAATAATGTTTTCTCTTTTAATTCCCTCCTTTGTTGCTGCGGTTATTTGTTGTAATAAAAAATTGGATATTTCTTCGATTACATCTTGATAATCCGTCATTTGCTGCATTGTCTGAGGAGTTCCTCGGATATGCATTAATACAATAGGCACATTTAAACTCGCAACAGTAGAAAACATAGACGAGTCAAAAGTGCCTCCAGAAATATCGTTAACTATATCCGCACCGGCATTAACAGCTCGATCTGCAACAATTGAAGAAGTGGTATCTACAGAAATTGGGATATCAATTTTTGAACGAATAATTTTTATAACCGAAAGCACTCGTTCGAGTTCTTCCTCTACAGAAATTTGTTCCGCACCAGGGCGAGTAGATTGTCCACCTACATCAATAATATCGGCACCTTTCTCAGCTAAGGCTTGTGCGTGATTTAAAGCGGAGAGTGGTTTATTGAACTCCCCACCATCGCTAAAACTATCAGGGGTAACATTTAAAACTCCCATTAAATAAGTGCGATCGCCCCAATTGAAGTTAAGCATCGGATAATTGTCGTAGAAAATAGAGAATGGGGGACAATGAGAGAGGGGGAGAAGGGGAAGAGAGGGTAGAGGGGGTAGAAATAATTTTGAACTCCTAATTCATTAACTTCTAACTCCGGGCCTCCTCACTCCTAACTCCGGGCCTCCTTTACCAATTCACTTAAAATTGACAATTCTGGCAAAACTTTGCGATTCCAAGCTTGCTCCACCAACTAAAGCACCATCAATTTCGGGTTGAGCCATAATCTCATCAACATTATTCGGTTTTACGGAACCTCCATATTGAATAGTCACATTTTTATTGCTCAACAGACTGCGAATTAAACCGATAACCCGATTGGCTTCAGTAACTTCGCAGGTATCTCCGGTACCAATTGCCCAAATAGGTTCGTAAGCGATTACCAGATTATTCTGGTCAACACCTACTAAATCTTGCTTGATTTGGTTGGTAATGATTGATTCAGTTTCTCCTTTATCTCTTTGTTGTTTGGTTTCCCCAACGCAAAGAATAGGTGTCATACCGAACTTTTGAGCGGCTTTGAGGCGCAGATTAACGGTTTCATCAGTTTCACCAAAATATTGCCGTCGTTCGCTATGACCGACAATTACATAACGTACCCCAATTTCAGAGAGCATTAAACCGGAAATTTCACCCGTATAAGCTCCCGTTTCTTCCCAGTGAACATTTTGCGCCCCCAACATGACGCGGCCACCATGCAGGTTCTTAGACAAAACGTTTAGATCGGTAAAAGGAACGCATAATACCGCTTCTCTATCGTCAGGAGTCTCTTGTAATAAAGGCATGAATCCTTGTAAAAATTCCTCAGATTCTGCCCTAGTTTTAAACATTTTCCAGTTGCCAGCAATAACAATTTTTCGCACAGGTGATTAAGTCAAGTCCAAATAGCTACTAAATGCAATATTTAGTTTATGACTTTTTCGGAACCATAACCAGCGAACAGTTAAAAGTGAGCAGTGAACAGTGAACAGTGAGCAGTGAACAGTTAGCAGTTACCAGTTAGAAATTGGTGGGAGCGTCTTCACCCAGTACTGACAATAAAGTTGTGAATTTAAATTTTCTTCTCTCTCTCCACCCTCTCCCCCCTCTTACCCCTCTTCCCCCTCTTCCCCCTCTTCCCCTTCTTCCCCCTGTCTAAAAATCATTAGGATAGAAGAAGACGTAACAAAATTTATAATCTAGAGTCTAAAATCTAAAATCTAAAATCTAAAATTTATATGACTGAACTCCATAGTAGTAGTTCTTATAGTACTGAAGAACTAGATAAGGCTATTTTTACTTTTGAAGAGATTCAAACGGAACTTCATTACAAACAGGCACAAACGGCTTTGCGTGAGATGGTGACGAATCTTGATTTGAGTTTATCGGAAACTCAAGGGCTGGAAATGGAAATCGCCGATCTCGAAACTATGCTGACTAAGTTGGAAAGTATGGTTATTCAAATCGCCGCTTTTGGTATGGTGGGACGAGGTAAGTCTTCTTTACTCAATGCAATGGTTGGACGCTCCGTTTTTGAAACCGGACCTTTGCATGGTGT
The DNA here is from genome assembly GCA_049649675.1 of Rivularia sp. (in: cyanobacteria). Classification (GTDB taxonomy): domain Bacteria; phylum Cyanobacteriota; class Cyanobacteriia; order Cyanobacteriales; family Nostocaceae; genus Rivularia. Next base: position 26,561 of record JBARZF010000914.1, read on the forward strand.
AACTCGCGATGCTCAAACGGTTAATTGGACTATTAGTGAAGAAACTGTTGGTGAATCTCAAAGTGCTTTACGAGTAACTTTCGAGAGCTCCAGCGGGCAATCGCGAGTGGAGTTGATTGATACCCCTGGTTTAGATGAAGTTGATGGTGAAACTCGAACTGCATTAGCCGAACAAATTGCCCAACAAGCAGATTTAATTTTGTTTGTGATAAGCGGAGATATGACGAAACTCGAACACGAAGCTCTTTCCCAGTTGCGAGAAGCACGTAAGCCAATTTTATTAGTATTTAATAAGGTTGACCAATATCCTAAAGCTGACAGAATTGCGGTTTATGAAAAGATTCGCGATGAACGTGTAAAGGAATTGGTTTCACCGGATGAAATTGTCACTGCTGCTGCTTCACCTTTGGTTAGAACGTTAGTTCGTCGCTCGGATGGTACGAAGGGGGTGCAGTTGCGTAAGGGAAAACCTCAAGTTGAGGAACTAAAGCTGAAAATATTGGAGATTCTACACCGTGAAGGTAAAGCTTTGGTTGCTCTTAATACCATGCTTTATGCTGACGAGGTGAACGATCAATTAGTGCAGCGTAAATTAAAATTACGCGAAACTGCCGCCGATCGCTTAATTTGGAAATCTGTAATGACTAAGGCTCTAGCGGTTGCTCTTAACCCGGTGACTGTATTAGATATTCTCAGTGCTGCGACCATTGATGTTTTCTTGGTTCTGGGCTTATCCCGGCTTTACGGCATTCCCATGACGGAAACTGGAGCGGTAAAATTGCTACAAAAAATCGCCCTCAGTATGGGCGGTATCAGTGCCAGCGAACTGCTAGCAAATTTAGGATTGGGTTCTTTAAAAACTTTGCTTGGGATTTCTGCACCTGCGACTGGTGGAGCAACGCTTGGTCCTTATCTATCGGTAGCACTCACTCAAGCCGGTGTAGCTGGTGTTTCTTCTTATGGTATCGGACAAGTTACCGTCTCGTATTTGGCTAATGGAGCTACTTGGGGACCAGATGGACCAAAAGCCGTAATTGGTAAAATTTTGGCAAACCTTGATGAGTCTTCTATTTTGAATCGGATCAAAAGTGAATTGCAAGTCAAGCTGAAAAAAGTTTGAAAATTTAGGGAGTGGGGAAAAGGGAGTAGGAAGTAGGAAAAATTTGTTTATATAACTACTAACTACTAACTAAATTCAAGCTAGTTGTTTAAAGTATGAAGGATGAAAGTTCTCAATCCATCTAACTGGTGTAGAGAATAGGAAACGAGCAATAGGGAACAATACATTAAATTATTTCCTATATTATTTCAAACTTCATACTTCAAACTTCATACTTAATCTTTAATCCTTTATGGCTATTTGCTCTTAAAGGAATTCAGCCATTGCTGTACTTGAGTTTTGGCAAGATCGCGGGATCCAAGTCCGAAAGAAAGGGCAAGAGCGACCGCTAAAGCACCCAACAACAAACCAAAAGCTAAATTAACGATATCGGGAGCAACACCAATTTGTTGCAGTGCCATCGCCGAAACTAGAACGATAATAGCAACTCTTGCTACCTGACCTAAAATTCGAGCTTGAGCATTACCCGAGCTGGTGATGATGCTGAATGCTAAATTCGCTAAGAATAAACCAACAGCAAATACTACCAATCCAGATAAAATTCGTCCCAAAATAATCGTGATACCTGTCACCAGCGCTGTTAAAGCTGGGATATTCAGGATATCAATCGCGGAGATTGCTGCAAACAGCATAATGCCAATAAAGGCAATAAAGCCGACAATTTCTGATGGGGTACGAGATGTGGGTGAAGGAATTTCTCCTTCTGGTGTAACTGTTGTTCTTCTAGCAGGTGTAGGTAAACCCAGAATAGAGAAAATATTGTTGAAACCGATGCTGGTGAGGATGTTTGTTACCAGTTCCGATACAAATCTTCCTAAGAAATAGGCAACAGCAAGAATTGCTCCTGCGGTGAAGATTAAAGGTATAGCGTTGAGAATCTGTTGCAGCATTGCAATTGCAGGAACCGAAATAGCCTGAATTTGCAAAGTATTCAGCGCTGCGATCGCCACAGGAATCAAAATTAGGACGTAGACAATCGTACCTAATATTGAAGATAAAGATTGTCCGCTTGTCGAAGCTTGCGAGAGTCCAAACCGGCTTCCTATATGGTCAACTCCAGTTGTAGCCAGCAGATTAGTTACAATCCGGCGAACAATATTAGCAACAAACCAGCCAACTGCACCGATAATTACTGCTCCTAAAATATTCGGCAGAATTGCTAGAATTTCCGACACTAAGGTGTTTACAGGTCCTAAAGCCTGTTGCAAGCCTAAAGTATCCAAAACTGGCATCAAGAACAGTAAGAAGATGAACCAGTAAAGAGCAGTACCAATAGTCTGGGAAATCGAAAGCTGATTGCTAGGAGCCCCATCCTGACCTGCATTCAATCGCTCGTCTACATTTAAAGCATTAAGAGCGTTTACCACTAACGTCTTAACGAGAGTTGCTACTACCCAAGCTACTCCCAACAGAATACCTGCTCCCAATAACTTGGGTAAGAATTCCCCAATTTGATTGAGAAAAGAATTCAGCGGTTGAGAAGCTACCCGTAGGTTTAACGTATCTAAAACCGCAACTATGGTAATCAGCATAACGACCCAAAAAACCAAGCCAGAAACTAATTTCTCTACTTGGAGGGAGCTATTACCACCAGTTAATCCTGAAGCAATACGGTTATCGATGTTGGTGCGATTTAGAAGCCCTTGGACTATAGCTTTAGCTATATAAGCAACCAGCCAGCCAATAAACAAAATCGCAACAGCACCTAACAAGGAGGGCAATATCTCCCATACTTTTACCAAAGCTGCCTGAGTAGCATCTCCAGCTGCCTCTGCTCCATCTGCTGGCAACGAAGGCGATGATTGTGCCAAAATTGTCCCTATTCTTATTGACAAATCCGCACCCGCCACTTGGGTTATATCTTGCCAAGTTGAAATCATGGTTTTCCAGTTTTAAAGTTTACTGTTATTGCGAAAAACACCTTAGATGTAATGGTGGTTTATTGCCTGAAACAATACCACACCCTGACAACTTCGTTTATGTTTTGCAACTTAATTTACCAGTAAATCTTACAAATAATTGATATCAAGGATAATTTTTACTTTTTTTATTCTTATTTACTATTTTTCCGAAAAAACTAATTTAAATTCTCGATCAATACTGACAGTGATGTACTTTTTAATACTTTTAACCAAGCCGATAAAAAACCTCGTAGTAATGTTCAAAGGCTGATTAATAACTGCTTTTTTTGAGTTAGTCTAATTGGGGAGATTAAATTAAAGATTTGAAATCCCCTATGAAAGAAATTTTTGAGCAATCAATTGAAATTAATGCTACATCCGCAGTAGTGGAACAATGTATCATAGACCGTGATTTAATGCATCGATGGTTAAATCCCGCTTTATGCTGCGAGCCTGTTGGAGATTGGAGTACGGAGGTAGGTAGTAAAAGTAAGTTTATTATTCAAATACCAGTAATAAAGCCTACATTGATTAGTACAGTTGTAGAAAGAAAACCTGGTCTGATAGTGTGGGGTTTTGATGGTTATTTTAAAGGATGCGATCGCTGGGAATGTCAACCAATAAATAATGGAACTTGTTTAGTAAATCGTTTTGAATTCGAGATTCCTAACCCCATAGTGAGTTGGGGTTTTAAAATTTTCGCCGAGAAATTTACAAAACAAGATATGCAAGCACAACTGCGTCGTTTAAAGCGCGTCGCAGAGAGTCTTAGATAATAATGGGTAGTGGGTAATTGGTAATACGGAGAGAGGGGGAAGAGGAGCCACTTGCGTGCGGGGGTGGGGAACGCCCTCGCAAAGTGGCGTGGGGAAGAGGGGGAAGCAAATTTTTAGGGAGCGAGACGCTCCCACTACGTTTTTAATACTTGCTACTTGCTACTTACTATTTGCTACTCACTACTGATAACTGATAACTGATAACTGATAACTGATAACTGTTCACTGATAACTGCTCACTGATTCTTCCCTAATTTCGCGAGCAGATGCCGAATTGTGGAAGCGTCTTGTGCGTCGGGAACTTGCATTAAATAGGCTTGCAAGTCATCTGCTGCTTGATTGAAGCGTCCGATTTGATAGGATAATAAACCACGGTCGCGCAATTCTAATGCTGCACTGGGAAATAAGAGCAAAATCCTCTCGACACAAAATAAAGCTTTTTCTGATTCGTGTTGCTTGAGATAAATATATTTGAGATTAGTCAGCATTCTTGCTAAAAATTGCTTTTTAGTGACTGGTGCTAAAAATTCTGGCTGTAATGTTATGTTTTGCTGATAAATTTGACTTAAACGTTGCTGACAGTCTTGGGGAAACAATACTTCACCGCTGTTAAAAGCATCGACGAAAATTTCAATTTCTGAAACATCTGGGCGGATTAGAAAATGCCCCGGCATTCCTATACCTATCATCGGGAAATCTATACGACGCGCAATTTCTATATAAAGTAACGCTAGAGTAATAGGAATTCCAACTCTACGCTCTATGACATCGTTTAAAAAACTGTTTCGCGGATCGTAATAATTTTGATTATTACCTGTAAAGTTTAAATCATCATAAAGATATTTATTAATGCATTGAATAATCTTTAAAGGATATTTTTCTAATGGCAAACGCTCTTCTAATTCCATTGCCATTGCATCAAGTGCATTCAAATATTCTTCTATATCTAATTCGGAATATTCCTCTTGAGCGATGTATAAAGCTGCTTTTGCTAAGTCAATATACTCGTCAGGTTGCTGAATCTCATGATGAAAAAATTTTCGCGCTGACGATAAATTCATAAATTTTAATTTTACTGAACTTCTTATATTATCAGCATAGGGAGTAGCAAAAGCTGTGGGGTGCCCGCTCCATTATTTTTAAATGATAAGGAAATTTTTGAATCAGCACAAGGAACTATTGATTTTCTACCTTAAGAATAGTATGCGTTAATTGTTTTTTGTGAGACAGTTATACTACAACATCAATAGTCGATGAACAACTAATGTGAGAGCAAATTCTGTAAAAAATAATTATCAGCCGTCAGACACTTCAGCAACAAGTAAATTAACTGCTTTACATAAATGGCGGGGATTGTTTTGGGCAACTCGAACTCGCATCCTTTTATGGTATGTGCTGATTATTACTTTCATATTTTTCGTATCTATTCCTGCCTTTCGTCAGATACTGTATGCTCGTGTCGATACAAGAGTTCGTAGGGAACTTATGGAAAAGATACAGACATTTAATAGATTAATTGAAAATGAAGCTGACACGGAAGAATTTTCGGAAACAGAATCTGAACAAATAGAGGATTCTGATTGGGTTCACGAGCCGGATAGTCGTCTGGTACGTCCATCTTCCAAGCAAGAACTGAAAGATTTTTTCAATGCATTTTTAGCCAAGCAACTTCCTGAAGACGATACTTTTTTAATTACTTTTGTAGATGGAAAGTTCTTTAAATCAAGTCCTAGAGGGCGACCAAGAATATTTGATAGAGATTCAGAATTGATGCGTCGTTGGGCTACACTAGTTCAACCGGAAGAAGGCGAAGAGGATTTTAATGACGACACGGGTGGCATAATCTACATGAATCAACCCGTAAAAATACAAGGAGAAACTTTAGGAGTATTTGTAGTAGCTCATACTATCAATGGCGAACGCGAAGAAGTAATTGAAGCAGTAAGCGTTGTAATTCAAGTAAGTACCGTTGTTGTATTGATTGCTTTAATACTTAGTTGGATAGCTTCGGGGAGAGTATTGGCTCCTTTGCGTTCTTTTAGCGCTACAACTCGTTCTATTAGCGAATCCGATTTAAGTCAGCGGATTCCAGTGCGGGGTAAAGACGAACTAGCAGAAGTCGCAACTACTTTCAATGAAATGATGGACAGGTTGGAAGCAACTTTCACCACTCAGCGCAATTTTATCAACGATGCGGGACACGAATTACGAACTCCCATTACTATTATTCGCGGACACTTGGAATTAATGGATAATGATAATCCAGAAGAAGTACAAGAAACCGCAACATTAGTAATTGATGAATTAGATCGGATGAGTCGATTTGTAGAAGATTTAATTCTACTTACAAAAGCGGAACGTCCCGACTTTTTACTATTAGAAACAGTAGATGTTCAAAGTTTCACAGACGAATTGTTTGCTAAAGCTCAAGCCTTAGCCGAACGTAATTGGTGTCTGGATAAAACAGCTAAAGGAATGATTATTTTTGACCGCCAACGCCTAACTCAAGCGGTGATGAATCTTGCTCAAAATGCGACACAACATACAACGAATACCGATACAATTACAATTGGTTCTGCTATAGATAAAGGTAGAATTAAATTTTGGGTACGGGATACGGGAGAAGGAATTAATCACAAAGATCGACAAAGAATTTTTGAACGTTTTGCTCGTGCTGCTAATAGTCGTCGTCGAAGCGAAGGTGCTGGTTTAGGCTTATCTATTGTTAAGGCGATCGCAGAAGCTCATTATGGAGAAGTTACTCTTATAAGCCAGCCAGGGAAAGGTGCTGTATTTTGCATAAGTTTACCAGTAAGAAGTTAAGAGTGTAGAGACGGGGCGCAGTGCTACGTCTCTACAGCTCGCGGAGTTCTCTTTTAAAATCTAAAATAAAATCTTGTCATGAGTCAAATTCTCATTGCTGAAGATGAATCTCGGATTGCTTCGTTTATTGCTAAGGGTTTGCGTGCTAATGGTTTTGTGCCTACTATTGCGTCGGATGCCCAAGAAACTCTAAATTTAGCAATTGGCAATAATTTTGATTTGCTTATTCTTGATTTGGGACTTCCAGGTAAAGATGGTTTGCAAGTTCTGGAAGAAATACGCGGACAAGGAGAAAATTTAGCGGTAATTATTTTGACAGCCCGCGATGATATTAATGACAAGGTTGCAGGGCTAGAAGGTGGTGCTGATGACTATATGACTAAACCATTTCGGTTTGAAGAATTGCTTGCGAGGGTGAAACTAAGGCTACGAAATAGTCAAGTATCTCAGGTTACGGAAGAGATGCTTTTAAAGGCAGGCAATATAGTACTCGATTTAAGAACTCGGAAAGCACGAGTAAATGGTGACAATATCGATTTACCAGCCCGCGAGTTTACTTTAGCAGAAACTCTTTTTCGCCATCCAAACCAAGTTATGAGTAGAGAACAACTTTTGGATAGAGTTTGGGGATACGATTACGATCCTGGTTCAAATATTGTAGATGTTTACATTGGGTATTTACGAAAAAAGTTAGGCAGCGAATTAATTGAAACTGTCAGAGGCATGGGCTATCGCTTACGAAGATAATATTATTTGAATAAAGTTATTTATTTAAGATTAAACTACGTGGATTTATCATCTAAAAGTAAGTTATAAACCTTGACTTTCAGCAAATATTTATTAAGATCGATTCGGGATGTATGAATATTTGGTGCATAAATGAAATTAAATATTGGTATGGTAGGTGATTTATAAACCTGCCTCTGTGACTAATTATTATAAATAAAAATTTGCTTTGGAAAGTATTTCGTTTATGAAAGATAGTATTGATCGATCGCTAAGAATTATTTTTATATAAAAACATCATCTCCTAGGGGGATGAGGTAAAGCAATAAGTTAGGGCAGCATCCCGTTGTTGCAACATACGTATAGCTATTCCAATTAATAAGTATCGAAGCCGAGTATCTTTCTGGTTTGGCTGCGAAAAAAGTTTGTTTGCACTTTCGGAATGTTCCCGAAATTTAAGCGATTCAACAGAATTGATATAAGAACGAGTGTTAATTCTGATAGAAGTTGAATATATTCGCCGTCGATAACTTATGTTAAGCATTTAATCCTCGTTCAATTTATCAGGAACTTGGGAAAATTAGTGCAGTCGAGATACTTAGCAGCAATTACTAACTATATGTTATATAGCAGTATTTTTTCTACCGACTTGTTTAGAGACTTTTCGGTTTACATATAGTCAGAAAATTTAGTCAAAATTATATTATTGAGAGATATATAAAGTGGAAAACAGTAAACTTTTTCCGATCCCGCATAAATATTTTATTGCTTTACTTATCTTTACTACTACTTTGTGTTTAACTTTGGTAGCTCCGGCACATTTAAATTTATTGCACGTATTAGGTATAAATAAACCGGAATTGAAAATCGTTGATGCTTCTTCTAATAGTCAGCAGCAAGTTGCAGAATTTCAAACCGCAATGGAGAAAACTTTAAACGAGCAGTTAAAAAAACAAAGCTTACTTTCTGCGGCACCATCTAGCTTTAATGGAAAAGTTATTTATGAAATTAAACCTGCTGGAAATAAAAAAGTTATTGCTTTAACCTTTGATGATGGCCCTTGGAAAAAGACTACTCAACAGACATTAGATATCCTCAAAAAAAATAATGTCAAGGCAACATTTTTTGTTGTCGGTAGCGCTCTACAAAATTACCCTCAATTAGGAAAGCAGATAATAGCTGAAGGCCATGCGATCGCCAACCATACCTGGAATCATTGGTATCACTTTATGAACCCCCAAGCTGCCGCTATGGAAATCGATAGAACAAGCGATTTAATCTATAAAGTGACGGGAGTTAAAACAAACTTATTTCGTCCACCAGGAGGTCATTTAAGTAATGGCTTGGTTGCTCATGCTAAAAGAAAAAATTATGCAACTCTGATGTGGTCTGCTGATTCTCGCGATTTCCAGAGGCCCGCACCTGCTACAATGGTCAATACCGTGTTAAAAAACGCACGTCCCGGTGGGATTGTATTACTACATGATGGCGGTGGCGATCGCACTAATACAGTAAAAGCTTTACCTCAGATAATCGCTAAATTAAAGCAGCAAGGTTATAGCTTTGTAACTATCCCCGAACTTTTGGAATTAGAAGAAAAAAATCAGAAAAAGTAGAGGAAAGATGACGAGTTAGTACTACCGGAGTTAGGAATTTTATTTCTACCCTCTCTCCCCTCTCTTCTATTCCCTATTCCTTATTAAGAGTTCCCTGTTCCTTATTCCCTATAACAGACTCTTTACTTCCCAAAACAAATTCGGTAGAGCTATCTTGAGATGGATAAAAATCTTTATACCACCGTACAAACTTCTCAATTCCTTCCTCAATAGTTGTAGTCGGTTTGAATCCTACATCCTGCATTAGTTCGTCAACATCAGCATAAGTACGGGGAACATCTCCGGGCTGCATCGGTAAAAAATTCTTTTGGGCTTCTTTACCCATTGCTTTTTCAATTATTTTAATAAAGGTCAATAATTCTACAGGTTTGTTATTTCCAATATTGTAAATTTTATAGCGAGCATTGCTATGTTCTTTATTAGGATGTGGTTTTGGAGGCTGATGCATTACTCTTACAACACCTTCAATCACATCGTCAATATAAGTAAAATCTCGCTGCATTTTACCGTAATTGAATATATTAATCGGCTCGTTTTGTTCAATGGCTCTTACAAATTTGAAATAAGCCATATCAGGTCTGCCCCAAGAACCATATACTGTAAAAAAGCGCAATCCAGTAATAGGTAAACTGTACAAATGGCTGTAAGAATGCGCCATTAATTCGTTAGCTTTTTTAGTAGCAGCATACAGTGAAACGGGATTATCTACATTATCGCTAACAGAAAAAGGAATTTTTGTATTAGTACCATAAACCGAACTAGACGAAGCAAAAACAAGATGTTGCGGTTGAGTGTGACGACAAGCTTCAAGGATATTTGCAAATCCGACTAAATTAGTATCAACATAAGCAAAGGGATTTTCGAGTGAATAGCGTACTCCTGCTTGAGCAGCAAGATTAACTACACAATCAAAATTTTGGTCTTGAAAAAGTTGTAAAATCTCTTGCCGATTATTTAAATCTAAAAGTTGAAATTGGAAATTAGTACTTGGTGTTAATTGTGCCAACCGAGCTTTTTTTAAATTAACATCATAATAATCATTGAGATTATCAATTCCGTAAACTTGTGAGCCATCTGCAAGCAATCTTTGTGCTAAATGGTATCCAATAAAACCTGCAACTCCAGTTATTAAAATTTTCATAATTCACCTATTTATTAAATAATTGTGTTGGAAGAAAGTGGGATAATAGGAGACAAAGATAAATTAATTTATTACTCGGTACTCCTAACTCTTAACTCTTAACCCCTAACTCCTAATTCCTAACTCCTCACTCTTAACTAATCCTATATTCATCGCTTGTAATACTGGTTTATTTTGCGATGTAGGATAAAAAAGAATACTGATTTCTCCTGGATTTAGCTGTAGCAATAATCGCGATTGTAAACCTAAAATTTGACTTAAGGTGGTAGAAATTGTTTTTTCTTCAGCTACTACTAAACCAGTACTAAGAGCATTCTTATTTAGCGAACCCTTAGATATTGTTTGATGCCAAATATCGAGAAAATCCTTTCGTGATACTTGTAAATTTACCGGAGGATTTGACTGAGATTTAACAATCGATTCTAAGATAGACTGTATATTTACAGTATTGTTGCTAATACAAAAATCTAATTGTACACTTTTGAGAAATTGGGCTATTTCGATGTTACCTTTTACTTGATTATCTGATACGGGTAATAGTAATAATCTTAAACCGCATTTACCATTTTTCAGCTTGGGTAAAATTTCACCTAAATGCTGCGTTTGGTTGATAGCTTCAATTTTAGCAAATGGTTTGGAAGAATTATTGTCAAAATTAAGAACGTTAATACCGCTATTAGATTGTTGAATTGCGTGATAATTCTGAGGTTGAATTCCCGTAGCTGTCGCGATTAAAGCGCGAATAGTGCCGCCGTGACTTACTACTAAAATAGTTTTACCTTGATGAAGCGGTAATACTTCCTGCCAAAACTGCCGTGCTTTTTCGTAAAGTTGTAAAACAGGCTTTGTTTTCGTTTTGATTAAAGTTTGTCCCCTTGATTCAACATTTTCAATCGTGAATTCATGAGGATTTTCTTCCCAAATCCGATATTCCTCCGCAAATTCTTCGCGGACATATTTATAGTGTAAACCTTGCCATCCGGGTAAATCGACTTCTTTCAGATTTGAATGTAATTTTAGTTTTAATTTTAATTTTTGATGATATTGATTTACCTGTAAAATCTCCCTCGCAGATTCCTGAGTTCGCTGTAATGGACTAACATAAATAGCATCAAAATCAATTTTACTTAAAGCTATTCCCGTTTCAAATGCTTGCTGTTTTCCCTTTTCTGTAAGTACAGATTCATCACAACAGCCTTGATAGCGTTTTTGTTCGTTGTAAGTACTTCTTCCATGACGTACAAGAATTACACGAGTTTGATTAAAATTTTTATTCATTATTTGATAGTTGTTTGTTGATAGTTGTTTGTTGATAGTTGATAGTTGTTAGTTGTTAGTTGTTAGTTGTTTGTTGATAGTTGATAGTTGTTAGTTGTTAGTTGATAGTTGATAGTTGTTTGTTGTTTGTTGTTACCCTATTCCCAATGCCCAATGCCCTATGCCCAATGCCCAATTCCCAACGCCCTATTCCCATTCCCCACAGCAGATTGTAGGGCATAGATTGCAGCGTACCTTCCACTTAAACGCATTAATTCCCGATGGGTTCCTTTTTCTAAAATTTGTCCGTTTTCCATGTAGAGAATTAAATCCGCATCTTGAATAGCTTTGAGATTGTGAGAAATTGTGAAGGTTGTTTTTCCGCTAGTTAACCTATTTAAAGCTTCATTGACTAAATATTCGCTTTCTTGATCTAAACCCGTGGTTGGCTCATCTAAAATTACTATAGGTGCATTACGTACCGCAGCCCTTGCGATCGCGATTCTTTGTCTTTGTCCACCCGAAAGCGTCGAACCTCTTTCTCCCACGATGGTATCGTAACCTTGGGGTAAGTCCATGATAAAGTTGTGGGCATTGGCTAAATGTGCTGCTCGTTCGATATCTACATCGGTAGCAGCTAAATCCCCGTAAGCAATATTGTCTCTAATACTTGCAGCAAATAAAATACTGTCTTGCAAAACTACACTAATTTGTCGGCGATAAGATTGTAATTTATATTCTCTGATGTCGTGACCATCTACGAATATTCCCCCAGATGTGGGGTCGTAAAGACGAAGCAATAAACTTGTTAAAGTTGACTTACCACCACCGGAAGCACCTACCAAGGCTACTCTTTGACCGGATTTAACTTTAAAGTTGATATTTTTTAAAATAGTCTTATCTAAACTGTAGCTAAAACTTACATTGTCAAATTCAACACAGCCGCTTAATTTGGGTGCATCAATTGCAAAACGACTATCTCGGATATCGGGAACCGTTTCTAAGATATCTAATATACGCTCCCCCGAAGCAGTAGCTTTAGTAATTTGTCCCATGTATTTTGCCAGCACTCGCATTGGTTTAAAAGCGATACGAAAATAGTTGACAAATATTAGTAAATCTCCGGGGGTGATATGGTTACGCAAAACTAAATGCACTCCCCTCCACAAAACTAAAGCGGTTGCTAATCCCACTAAAAGCTCTACCAATCTTTCCAAACCAGCAGAAAGTTTTCGTATTTTGACGCTAGCATTTAGGCTTTGACGGGTTTCATTTGCAAAAGATTCTTCCAACATATCGTGCAGCGAAAGGGCTTGTACAACCTTGATTGCACCCAGAGATTCCGCAGCAGCAGCAGCAATTGTTCCTTCACGCTTGCGTTGAGATTTGACTACTGAGCGAATGCGTTTGGTGAGACGATAAGTAGAGAAAATAAACAAAGGAAATAAAGCAACAGCGATTGTGGCTAATTCCCAATGCAGCCAAAACATCACAAAAATCATCCCGATAATTGTCAGAGAATTGGCAATCAAAGGTAGTAAAGCCATTACCGTAACTTCGCGGATTTTATCGATATCAGAAGTTACGCGGGTAATTAAATCGCCAGTTTTGGCTTTATGGTGAAAAGAAAGCGAAAGCCTTTGAATATGGCTGTAAAGTTCCGTGCGAACCTCAGCCAAAACATTGCTTGCAGCTAGTGCCATACCATACACGCTAAAGTAAGCAGCACAAGCCCGTAAACCGACAATAGCTATTAAGCTCAACGAAAAAATAGTTACCAATGTTACCGGAGTAAATCCCGATAATAAAGGTAACTGTGAAATTTTGGCTTTAAAATCATCAACGAGGATATAGTCAAAAATTAATTTTAGCGGCCAAGGCTCCAATAAATGTAAGCCAATCTCAGCCATAAGTCCTAAAAAGGACATAGTTAGCAAACCTTGTTGCTTGCGAATTTGAGGTGCAAATCGCCGTAAAATCTTACTGATTCCAGGTAAAGCTGCTTTAATATTCTGCGGTTTTTGGCTAGCCATATATAACGGAATGGGGAATGGGGGATAGAGAATTTTCTATTAAAGAGTAACTAATTCTTGCTCTTTCTCCATATTTTTATTTTGAGATATTTGCTGTTTTCGAGGTAGATTTTTAGCATAATTATCTGTAATCATTTTATTAACTTTATGCTCAACAGCAATTACTTTCTTTTCCAAACATAAAGGATTCCAACCAAAAGTAAAGTAGCGCAAAAAAGGCTTTAAAAATACGTTATGACGACGATAACCCATTCGTTTGTAGCGTTTTTGAAAGTATTTATCTTTAGTTGCTAAATCCCATTTTTCAGCAAAATGTTTTAAACTAGCAACTTCCCAAGCATCGCTCCAACGCAATAGAAAATATGATAATTCAGGGATTTCCCATTTCAAACCAGTTACATAGGTAACGACAGAAGTAGGTTCGCAATAGAAACTTCCACCAGCATTATTAACAGTCATACAAAAATCAATATGCTCGCGAGTGCTGAGAAGCTTTTCATCTAACAATCCAATTGTTTCAAAAATATCGGTACGAACCAAAATACAGTGAAATTCAGCAAACTCGCATTTTTGACGCTGTAACTGTGATTTTACATCTACAAACTTTCGATTTACAAAATAATGTTTTTCATGAACTTTGCGCTTAATCCTACCATCTTTCTTTTGTTGTTCCACAATATGAGCTTCACCACCAGCCAAGTGAATTGTCTCGCCAAAATTTTTACCAATACAAGTAAGAGGACAAACTACAGTAGCCGTTTCTTCTTCAGCACATTTTAATAAAGAATTTAACCAACCTCGACTAACAAGCACATCGTTATCAACAAATAATAAATATTTAGTATCAACATGAGGTATTGCTAAATTACGAGCTTGATTTGGCGATAAATAATATTCAGTGCGAATTAACTTAAATCCTTTTTCCTGGGATTTTTTTTGAAGATATTCTTGAACATTCCCAGGAGAATTGCCATCAACATAAATTAAATTAAAAGCAACAGTAGTATGTTCGTAAATACTTTCTAACGATTCGGAGGTTGCGCTAAAACGTTCGCGAGGAGATACAACAATTGTTACTTGTGGTTTATTCATAATTAACTATCCCAAATTTCAATTAAATACAATAATTTAATAATTATTTGTATTTTTTTTCTCCAAAACAAACTATCTCTTTCTAATTCTTTCTCTGCGTACTCCGCGTCTCTGCGGTTTATTTTTATTAACCTTTGTCTGCACAGCGAGCAATATAGGAATCCGATTTGAATATTGAAAAAAATTAGGTATTTGTAGGGTGCGTTACGACGATAGTCTAACGCACCGAAACGCTTTGATAATGGTGCATTGCGCTGCGCGACAACACACCCTACGTATGTTATGCCTTTCAGGCACGCTGAGCCGCACGCGGAGCGTGAACGCTAACAAAAATCAATTAGGATTCCTATATATATCCTTACAGACACCCTAAGCACTATTCTTTTTTAAAAACATAGTTATTTGAGTTTCATCAAACAACTTTCAAATGTGCTCTTTGATTATTAGAAGCATCCAATAATCCTTGATAAATATTCAACCAATTATTCAATTCCACTTCCGGTGCAAGTTGAATTTCTACCTTCATTTTTGCTGCTGCACCTAATTCTTTTCTTAATTCCGCTCTATCTGCTAAATATTTCAAAGCTGCTGCTAATTCCCCTGCATTAGCAGGATTAACTAATAAGCCATTTACACCATCTTCAATAATTTCCCCGATAGCATCAGCATTGCTACCAACAATTGCACAACCCGCTGACATTGCTTCCAATAAAGCATTCGGACAACCATCGGTTAAAGAAGGTATAGCGAAAATATCCAAATGAGGTAAATAAGCTAAAGTTTCTTCACGAGTTTTAATTCCTGTTATCCGCAAACGAGAACCCAAATCATGATTTTTTAACTCTTGTTCCCAATAACTTTTTTCTTTCTCGATAAAATCACCAATCAGCAATAGAGTCAAATCTATTTCTTTACTCAACTTACTACAAGCATCTAAAAGAAATTCAATCCCTTTCTTACCGCGAAATCTTCCCGTTGTACCGATTACCAAACCAGGTAATTCATTAATTAATGATGGCTTCGGCAATTCTTCAAAATTAATTTGTGCAATCGAATTCCAAAAAGCGCAAGATTTCATTTTGCTACTTGGACTAATTAAATTTGCTCTTTTTCGCAAAGTACGACTGACAAAAGTTGTCCAGTCAGAATTATCTAAAATCCACGAAATCGGACCATGATTTTTGGGGCTAAAAATATGTTTGTGTAAGTCAGCACCACGCACGCTGTTAATAACTGGTATATCATTTTCTTTAGCTAAAAGCGTTGTCACATAACCAGTTTCAATAATAAAAAAAGCATGAAACAGATTATATTGATATTTCTGATGTAAAAGCTTCAGTTGAAAATAAACATCGCTCAAATAATCAGTTAATTCAGTAACATTAGCACGAATTGCTGACTGAATGCGATGCACAAAAACGTTATCTTGTACAGTAGTTTCACAACCCGCACGTCTGCGACTTCCATCAGAAACCAGCCTTTGTTTAGAGCGGAAAACAGCAACGTGGACTTCATAACCGCTGTTGGTAAGCATTTTCGCAATACGATTTACCGATTCACCAACACCACCAACATCGGGTGGATATTCTAAAGTGGTAATACAAATTTTAGGTTTATTACTAGGTTTATTATTGTTATTCATGAAATTGTGAATTAATAAAGGAATGAGGAACAGGATTATAAAAATTGGGCTTATATAATCGCTACTTTTTGAGTTGAAACTAGATTTTTTACTAATGCTGCCGTATTCTCTACACCATTAAAGTCAAATTCAAGTTTTTTAGGTTTTATTGCTAAGTAGTTAATTAGTTTTTGAGAAAATATTTCAGGCTGTAAATCTGAATCATCAAGCATTTTCACAATACCTAAACTATCTAATTTACCTGCTCGAATTCTCTGCTCTTGGTCATTGTTACCTTTGAATGGTAAAATCATTGCTCTCACACCAGTAGTCATTACATTTAAAGTCGTGTTATAGCCTGACATACTAATAGAAAGTTCGGCTTTCTGCATATAGCTGATTAAATTGCGGGTGTAGCGACTAACGTTAATATTCTGCTTATTTTCAGTGATTTTTTGCCAAGATTGCACTTTGTAATCTGGTGAAAATGGCCCAGTAAAAACTTGAATTTGATGAGGTATTTTATCTTTGAGGATATCGGCACTTTCAATTACACAATCAATCAATTCATGTCCAAATCTTCCACCACCGACACTAACTAAAATTAAAGGTTGTTCAGATTCAACTATTTCTCGATCTTCCTCTGTTAGCTCGGAATTTACCGAAGGCTTTTGAACAACATAACCAGTATATTTAGTTTGACTTTGAATATCTTTTACCCGAGAAAAGCTTTCATTTAAAGTTATAAAATTCGGATCTCCATGAATCAATAGCATATCAAAATATTGATTCATTAATCGACATACTTTATTTTCGTACTTTTCTTGATTTGTTTTTGTAACAACGATATCGCGCAAACTAGAAACTATTTTTACCGGCTTCTCCCTACTCTGCAACTTTTCCAACAGGGGAATTAATTCAAAAGAAAACTTTCCCCTTCCGAATGGAAATAATTCGATAGTTAATACATCAGGCTGAAATTCATCCGCAACCTGCAAAAGCTTATTTTTTCTAAATTCTTGAACTTCAGCCAAGGATAAAGAAGTATCAACAGGTTTTAATTGCTTAAATTCCGAATCAGTTTTAATAGCTGGTAAATTTATAACTTCAATTCCGTGAGGAATTTCAAATTCTTTAATTATTTGTCCACCATTGATAAAACATACTTGGAAATCTGAAATCAAACCGCGAACAATTTCCATACTTCGGACTAAATGTCCCATTCCTAAAATATGCTGGCAGTAAAACAAAAGTTTTTTCATTGAGATAGATTCCTTGGATTTATACTTATCTGCTAACCGAGATTAATCAAAAACCTAAATAATATAATTTATAAATATAATCTATTAATATAATCTCTTCTCCATTCCCTACCCCCTACACAGATAAAACATATTCAACTAAATAACAATTCATGAGTTTGATTCACCTTGTAAAAAAAATCCGGTTGAATAGCAGTAATTTTATCGGTTAATAAGTTTCTGATATGACGAGTAATTCTAGATAAACCTTCTAAGTCTATATTTTGCGGCTTTTGCGGATTATCTAATATTTGAAACAGATGTGTCATCAGAGATTGAGGTGTCAGCTTTTCGGGGTGTATGCTTCTTAATAAACCCAAATATTCCATTCTTTGCGAGCGTATTAATTGCTCTTGAGAAGGTTTAATGCGAGGTACAATAACTGCTGGTTTTTCTGCTGAGAGAATTTCACAAATGGTGTTATAACCTCCCATTGATACCACTGCATCTGCTGCTGATAAGTAACTCATTAAATCATCAGTAAACTCTCTCATTTGCACTCTTATATATTTAGCTGCGATTTTATAGAGTTCTTTTTTATGATTGTTCGGCATTTCTGGACCGCAAAATACTAAACTCTTGATTAGGTGTTTACTATTTTTTAAAAATTCTTGTCCTTGAAGATATGTATTAATTAATTCATAGCCATCCTCACCACCACCGGGAGTTACTATAACTAACTTTTCTTCGGGTGCTAATTTTAATTCTTGACGAACATTTGAACTAATTTTACACCCTTGCTGACGGCGAATATAACCGCAAAATCTTGCTTTATTAGCTACAGTTGCTGGCAATTTATACTCTTCGCAAAAATTAAAAATATCTTGCGAACCCACTATTAAAAGAAGTTGATAAAATTGATCGATCGCTTGGTTATAATTATTTTTATCCCATTCCGCAATCGTTTTTTGCGGTGTATCTAAAATCTCCCGGAATAGCAATACAAGCTTAGTCTGGGGCAGTTTTTCGTACAAGTAATTCACAGCAGCAGCTAACTCATTTTTTATTCCTAATGGCTTCTTATCAACTAAAAATAAATCTGGCTGAAAATTTACTGCTACTGATAAGATTAATTCAGACCGCAGTTTGATAGTTTTATCTATATCCATTCCCAGATATTTAACTGCTAATTGATCACTATTACCTCGATTTAAACAAGGCAATTTAATATAATCTAATCCTCTAGGTAAGCGAAATCCTTGAAGCATCGGAGAACCAGAAAGCAACAAGATTGAAAGCTGTGGAATTTCCTCAAGCAAGTGTTCGCAAATAGCTAGCATTCTCCGAATATTACCCAGACCAAAAGCATCGTGAGAATATACCATTATCCTCATAATTTGTACCTCTTAAATTTATAATGTATTTGGTACCTAATTTTCGTTATTTCAGCATTAATAACAAATTGGGATATGTAATGATTAGTAGCAACCTTGTTGTTCTATAGGTAAATACTGATTTGGCAATCCTGTATTTATATCTACAGGATTAACCCTACGGATGAGTTATTTGTGAAAGTTTAATGAGAAATTTCTCACGAACTTAATATTTGATTTATTAATAGGTTTTGTATCGGAATCTAGTAGTTTACAAATCCAAAATTGCTGTATGAGGCTTGTTGTAGTAAATAGGGAACAGGCTTGGAATAGGAAATACTATTAAACAATAAATTGTAGGTACAATCCTGAAAGTTTAAAAATATATAATCAGCCCTTGGGAGGACGACAATAATAGAATTATTCTTAAAAAAAAAATAATTAAAGTTAGCCAAGGCTCGAAAAAATAATCTTTGAGAAAATAATAATAAATCGTTTAATTTTGCGGAATCCGATTATGAGGATGCTATGGAAACAGTAAGTGAAATGGCATGGCGTATGCTCTCTTTGGGATATAGCAAAGAGAGCTATTTTCTTTTTTAAGGGAATAATTCGGAATAATATTGTGTCTGTAAAAGAGTTTTGATCGAGGAAGTAGGGAGTAGCTAGTAAGAATAAGAAGCTATGAAGGAGATTTTTCGATTTTTGGCGATAGCTTCGCTTACTCATAAAGGAGATTGCCCTCAACTACAATTATATCTGCAATTACTGAAATATTTACCCCAAAGTCCCTAATTTATAATTATGGGGATGTATGCCTACAGCGAATTCCCGCTTGCCTATCTTATCTTTCCGATATCGTGTTATTCATTTCCCCTTGTCTCCCTATCCCCTTGTGCCCTCTGCCCATCCCCCATTCCCCATTTTCCCCGATCCCACTTCTGAATGTTGCTCAAAATAAGCCTAATAATCGCCCCGTTCGGTGCTAATCTTGAAGATGACATGAGTTAAACTTAAAAGTCTCTACGACTCTTTAGCAAAAAATATAGCTTCGTAAATTTAGGCTCAGCATGGTTTCCACCGCAGAAAAAACACAAACTGGTTACATTACTCAAATTATTGGTCCTGTTGTAGATGTCAAATTTCCTAACGGAAAAATGCCCGCAATCTACAACGCTTTAATCGTTAAAGGCACTAACGAAGCAGGACAAGAAATGTCCGTTACCTGCGAAGTGCAGCAGCTGCTGGGCGACAACCAGGTGCGGGCTGTTTCTATGACTTCCACCGATGGTTTGGTGCGAGGAATGGAAGTTACCGATATTGGCGCTCCCATCAGCGTACCTGTAGGAAAAGCTACCTTGGGTAGAATTTTTAACGTCCTCGGCGAAACCGTAGACAACCAAGGTCCTGTTGGTACCGATGAACGCTCTCCGATTCACCGCGATGCTCCTAAACTCACCGAATTAGAAACCAAGCCTTCCGTTTTTGAAACCGGAATTAAGGTTGTGGATTTGCTAACTCCCTACAGACGCGGCGGTAAAATCGGTCTGTTCGGCGGTGCCGGTGTGGGCAAAACCGTTATTATGATGGAATTGATCAACAATATCGCAACCCAACACGGTGGTGTATCGGTATTTGGTGGAGTAGGGGAACGTACCCGCGAAGGTAATGACCTCTACAACGAAATGATTGAATCCAAAGTTATCAACCCCGATAACTTAAACGAATCAAAAATTGCTTTAGTATACGGTCAGATGAACGAACCCCCCGGTGCAAGAATGCGGGTTGGTTTGTCTGCACTGACAATGGCAGAATATTTCCGCGACGTAAACAAGCAGGACGTACTGCTATTTATTGACAACATCTTCCGCTTTATACAAGCAGGTTCCGAGGTATCGGCGCTATTGGGAAGAATGCCTTCTGCTGTGGGATATCAGCCGACATTGGGTACTGACGTAGGTACGCTACAAGAGCGCATCACCTCCACCAACGAAGGTTCGATTACCTCCATTCAAGCGGTATACGTACCTGCGGATGACTTCACCGATCCCGCACCAGCAACTACCTTTGCTCACTTGGATGGAACCACAGTATTGTCTCGTGGTTTGGCAGCAAAAGGTATTTACCCCGCTGTGGATCCATTAGGTTCTACTTCAACAATGTTGCAACCCAACATTGTTGGTGAAGATCACTATGAAACAGCTCGTGCGGTACAATCCACACTGCAACGCTACAAAGAACTTCAGGACATCATCGCCATTCTTGGTTTGGATGAATTATCTGAAGATGACCGTCTCGTCGTTGCTCGCGCTCGTAAAGTAGAGCGTTTCTTATCACAACCATTCTTCGTTGCAGAAGTATTCACCGGCGCACCTGGTAAATATGTGAAGCTTGAAGATACCATCAAAGGCTTCAAATCGATTCTTTCTGGTGAATTTGACGAATTACCAGAGCAAGCTTTCTACATGGTTGGCAGCATCGATGAAGCCAAAGCAAAAGCAGAAAAAATGAAATCCAAGTAAAGGTTAGTTGTTAGTTGTTAGTGGTTAGTTGTTAGTTGTTAGTTGTTATTTAAAAAAGCAACTATTATTACAACAATCATCAACCATAAACTCAAAGCATTAGCTAGCAACTAACAACTATGATAATCACCTCTTTTTTTAATAAGAGGACAATCCAAAATCGCAAATCTAAAATCTAAAATCGAATGACATTAACCGTTCGTGTAATTTCCCCAGATAAAACAGTCTGGGATTCAACGGCTGAAGAAGTCGTTTTACCAAGCACCACCGGACAACTTGGTATTCTTAGCGGACACGCACCAATGTTAAGCGCATTAGATACTGGTGTAATGCGAGTGCGTGCCGATAACAATCAAAATTGGGTGGCGATCGCCCTTTCGGGTGGCTTTGCAGAAGTCGATGAAGATGAAGTCACAATTTTGGTTAATGGTGCCGAGGCTGGTGATTCAATTAACCTTGAGGAAGCCCGTAGTGCTTTTAACGAAGCTCAAACTCGTTTAAACCAGGTAGCACAAGGGGATAGACAAGGCCAAATCAAAGCAACCCAAACCTACAAACGCACCCGCGCTCGCTTTCAAGCCGCTGGTGGTATGGTTTAAATATCTGCTTACTTGGAATTTAAACTAAAAACTCCTCCTTTTTATCTACAAGGAGGAGTTTTAATTTTATGGGAATTGGGATTGGGGTGATGGGATGATGGGGAAGAGAATTCTTAACTGATTACTACTCCGGAACGAGTAACTCATTCCTTAACTCCGCGCCTCCCTTTCTCCGCGCCTCGCTTTCTACCGAAAAATATGGGGTCAGAGCCTCGTCCTTTTAGGACGACTTTGTGATAGTCGTTCACACAAGTGCGTTAATTCGCAATCAAAAAACGAAGTAGGTCAAGCGGACTGTTCTTGCTCCGGAACCCTGGTAGTATAAATCCTAAATCTTGTATAAATTTGAGAACAAACT
Source organism: Rivularia sp. (in: cyanobacteria) (assembly GCA_049649675.1). Classification (GTDB taxonomy): domain Bacteria; phylum Cyanobacteriota; class Cyanobacteriia; order Cyanobacteriales; family Nostocaceae; genus Rivularia. The sequence goes on from JBARZF010000914.1 coordinate 48,760, forward strand.
TCATAATGATTAAAATCCTTTCAAACACGGTCGGGCAGTCCGTGTAAGCTTGTGGACGTATCTTTTCCGGGGAAATTGGTACTTGTATTTAATTTCTAGGAGAGACGGATGAAGCAAGAATCTTCGTACCTAATGGTCTTAAGTGTCAATCCCTCAATTCATATTGCAATTTAGGCATCAATCGCTGTAAATTCTTTAATAATCTTGCTTGCCAAGTCATAGCGCTAGAACCGATAACGTTTATCTGAACTGTTTTTTTCTTGCGGGAAGTAATAATAAATTTTGATAGCATATCGATTCCCGAACTATTAATAAGTTCTAGGTTTTGTAGATCGAGAGTTATTGAATTTTTGTTTCTTTCTAGTACTTTATCGAATAAATCAAAAACAACTGTATACTCTTGCAATCCCCGAAGCCTGACTCTACCAGTAAAGTTAACAGTTTTACTATTGCTGTGATAAACAATATCAAAACATTCACCTTTAACTTCTAACGGCTCAATATTAGTATCAGTACTAGTATCGATTTGTGTTTCTTGTATTGCTTGTTCGGTTTGTTGTAACATTAAACGCACTAAAGTAGTAACACTCATCACCGGCTGACTTTGATCCACAGTTTGGAACTTCCAGCCCAATTTTGCTGAATAGTCATTGACTATGCTTAAAAATCCCAATCCAGAACTAGTGTTATCTTCTAAATTGGCTTCCGCATTTCTTTCCAACTGGCGAATATAAAGCTCATCTGGATCTGAATTATCTAATTCATTAATAAATTCTTTTAACCTTTGGGCATTTGCAGGAATAATGGTATTTTCGAGGAAAAATCTGATTTCGTTAGATACTAGTTCTATATGAAAAGTGATAGGATAACGGGTTTGCTCGTTGCAATACTTCATCCCATTTTCTAGTAATTCATTAGCAATGTAGCTAGCCGAACTTTTTATATCAGCTAAATACTCTGCATTGTTGGATTCATTCTCATCAACGTTTAATAGAGTTGCCAGGTACTCAGCAATATAGTCAGCAGATAAACCATTATTGCGCCAACGTTCGCTAATTGGTACCGAAGAAGAAGAGAATCCTAAAGTTAAATTTTCTTTTTTTTGTGTTGATTCAACGAAGTCACCAAATACTTGCACCACTGCTATATTTCCCTCCCTAATAAATTGTGGCTCTAACTATATTTTTCGATCGGCTTCAGCATACATGCTGCCAGTTGATAGCTTATAACTGTTAACGATTAACTGCTAAACACCAATAGGTTCTAAGTTCTCAGACTCCAACTGATTAAAAGAAGAACCCGTATCCTTCTGCTTCAACACCAACAGCGTGATATCATCAAACACCTCTTGTAAACCAATATGCGATCGCACATCTTCAATTACGGCATCTTTAATTTTGGTAGCACTCAAGTGACGGTTTTGTTTGATAACTTCGCAAAGTTTCTCAATTCCGTAGAGGTTTTTATGAATATCTTCAGCTTCGGTAATTCCGTCGGTGAAAAGCACCGCAACATCACCAACATCTAACTGTACCTTCTGCTCGCCGACAAAATCGGCTATTTCATCATCTAAACCAATAGGGAAACCTAGATCGGTAGTATCTAAAAGTTCAAGTTCACCATTGCTACGTATTACAATAACCTCCTCATGTTGTCCACTTAATTTGAGTTCCCCATCGCTGTAGTCAATGAGAGACAGAGTAAGATTCTTGCCCGAATCCATACGCTGAATATTTTTGTAAATGGTGCGGTTTAAAATGTCCATAAACCTTATCGGGTTGGTTTCCTCAACTTCTTGAAGAGTTCGCACAGCAGTTTGCACCATCAACATCAGCATTCCACTTTCCAAACCATGTCCAGTTACGTCACCAATACCAATTTTTATTTTTCCATCAAGGTTGAGAACATCATAATAATCCCCACCAACTTCATCCGCAGGTTCCATATATCCAGCAATGTCTAATCCTTCAACAGACTCTAACTCCGAAGACTTAGGTAGAATCATTCGCTGTAAACGTTTGGTAATATCTAATTCCGACTTTAGGCGAATATTGTCAGCTTGCAAGCGTTCGTTAAGTTGAAGAATTTCTGCATTCGCTGTTTCCAGTTCCTGATCTGATATTTGCAAGCGCTTAAAGCTACGAGATAAGAGGACAAAAAAGTTTGCTAACGCTAAAGCCATACCCGCAAGCTGAATAAGCTGCAAATACCCGCTTTTTGTTTGAGCTACTTTTTCTTGTTCAATAGTTAAATCATTCATTAAGCTCAGAAGCTTAAGATTATTCTCCCTTGCATATGCAACAGCAGGCTGTAAATCTTTGAATTGAATTAATTTATCTGCTTTTAAAACAGGCTGAAGCTTTTCTTTGTAGGGATTCCAAATTTCCACAGCTTCTCGGAGAATTTGTCTTCCCCTCTGTGTCTCTACTGCCTTTAAATATACAGATTCCCCATCAGCACCCTTGATGCTTTTTCCTATTTGAAACCCCTTTAGAGCATCGTCAAATAACTTATAAGACTGATTCAATTCTTCTTGAGAATCTTTAAAAGAATCACCAGCTTCTTGTTGATTTTTAACTTCTAATAGCGATTTTGTCATTTTCTGAGAAAGCATCCTTTGCCTTCCAGCCAAATTTATACTGACTGCATCATTCTTCAGCAAAGTTGAAAAAATAAAGGTAGGAATTAAAACCCCTAAGTTAAAACATAAGAACAATCCAGCAGAAATCAGAATTGGTCGATATTTACTATCGCTGAATATAGTTCGCCACAAAAGTTTATTACTTGCTTCTTTCATATTTGATACATGCTTATATTGAATGGAAATCATCAGGACAAATATCAATCTTTAATTTTACAAACTAAAGAATATTACTAGACAAAAAAAATAATTAGCTTTAAATCGTTTGTTTATTTTAAGAAAGACTTCTGCCATTTTTCCTAACTCATCGTTTCTAACAACTATTTGTTCTATTTGTTCTAAAATGTCAGATTGAGAATCATTCTTCTTCAATCTTGTTATTACTGCTGCTAACTGTTTTAATTGCTCAAGATACAGCAATAATTACTGATTTTTATTAAAATATAGATTGTTCAATTCGCTCTTATTGGTTGGCGATTGACTCTATAATTATTTCTAAATCGGCTTTTCCTTGTTTAATTTCCAGTAGCTCTTTTTCAAGACTTGTTATTTGCGCCAAAAGTTCGGAATTAGATAAATTTTCTGGGGACATCACTTTTTTTTTCAATTATTGTAAATCTAAAGTTAACCCCGGCATTAATCGCTGTAAATTTTTTAATGATTTACCTTGCCAAGGAATACTATTAGAACCAAGAATTTTCATCTGCACTGACTTTTTCTTTCGCATCCCAATCACAAATTTAGATAGCATACTAATTCCCGAACTATTAAGGAATTCTAAACCCTGTAAATTCAGAACCATATTAGATGGTTCGGTAGAAGCTACGTCATTCAATATTTTCAAAATAGGTGCATAATCTTGCATTCCAGTCAGTCTTAATGCGCCGTCAAAATTAATCGCACCATTATTCTTGTCATACCAAACGTTATAGTTTTCACCCTTAACTTGCATTCTTATAAAGCTCCTTATATCAAACCTGTTTGTAGATGAAATAGTAGATGAAATATTTGTGTATAAATACTTTAAACAGCCAACTCAACCATAGTTGTTACTGTCATAACTGGAGAATCTTTCTCGACAGTATCAAACTTCCACCCCAGCTTGGCAGAATAATCATTAATCATTGTCAAAAAACCTAAACCAGAACTAGAAGTATTTTCATCTTCTGCATTTTCTTCTAATTTACGAATGAAAAGCTCATCTGGGTCAGAATTTAGTAATTCCTTAATAAAACTCTGAAAGTTTTCTGCTTGTGAAGCAAGAATACTATTATCTACAAATAGTCGAATTTTATTACTGTCTATCTGAGTATGTAAAGTTATAGGATACAAAGCAGTTGTGTCAGCATATTTCATTGAATTTTCTAACAATTCATTAGCAATATAGCTCACAGCACTTTTCATTTCAGCTAACTTATCTATGCTGTCAGGTTGATCCGGTTTAATTGGGAAAAATGTTGCTAAATAATTAGCAATATAATCTGCCGACAAACCATTATTACGCCAGCGCTTCTTTATTGGAATAGCTGATGGCGAAAAACCTACAGTTAGATGTTCATCTTGTTGCGGTCTTTCCACATAATCACCAAAAATCTGAGCTTTTTCTAGATTATCTTTGGTGAATAAATTTTCTAGAAAGTTTCCAAATATCTGAATCACGGTTATCTATTGCCCCAGTGACCTGTTCATGTATAAAAAAGTTATGTTCGTTCGTATTTTAGTATGATGCTTTAACAAATTAACTGGTTATATTCCATTAGGGTTTTTATCCAGCAACGTTTGTTTGATTGATACTCCACCGAAGAAAGCAATTTGCGATCGCTTCCCTTGCTGGTATCTTTTAACTATATTGCAACCAGATTATACTTTCTGCTTCAGTTAATACACTGAAAAAAATATGTTGAATTACACGCAGTCAAATTTAACGAATCGATTTAAGCATATTTATTAATGCTATTGATAAGTGAATAGTTAGCTAAGTATTTTTTCGTATTTTGTACTATGGAAACGCGGTTTAATTCACCGGACAGCACCAGTATCTCTATTCCCGGTTTCTTTTAGTGGAAGCACGATCTTTTCGTTGTGCGACGAGTAAGAAACCGGGTTTATTTGGGCTTGCCCTCGAATGGTGCAAGAAGTCAGCTTTAATTAATTTTTAGTTAATTGAAGAATTATGCAATAGCTAAAGAACCCGGTTTAAAAAAAACCGGGTTCCTAAATTCTTACGTTGGCGCAGTCCGAAGTTAAAATGTATGATTTAACAATGCTACATCAAGGATTCAAACCAAAAATCCTGCACAGCAATTAGCAACAGAAATCTAGTGCGACGCAGCCTTAATTACTACCTGTAAAGATGACTTCAGGAAATTTGCCTTGAGCCTCAGTCATTGGTCGTCTTCTACCTTCTTCTTGCCAATAATTAATAACTTCCGTAGCCTTATTAAGCAACTCAACCCGCTCCAATTCAGCAATCCAGTGTTTCGACTCTAACTCATTTTTCAACTCTTCCCAAGCATCAGTCCGGGGCCAGAAAAAGTACTTAGTCAAAGGGCTAAAACCCTTGCCTACCACTTGATCCACCGCCAGAGCCACATTATCATCCAACCATAGAATCTTCAAAATAAACTTGGCTAACTGCTCAGTAGTTTGAGTTTGATTTTGCTCTTCCATATATTTCAGCAACCATTAATAACAACAGCAATCGCTTATTTTAACTTAATACCTTACCATCTGAGCAATTAGGATGGGGAGATGGGGAGATTGGGGTGATGGGGTGATGGGGAAAGGAAGTAGAAAAATTTCTAACTCAAACTCAATATTCCTAACTTCTAATCCCTGCATCCAAAATATAATAACTCCTAACTGGTAACTGATTACTGGTAACTGGTCACTGATTACTGTTAACTGATAACTGATAACTGATAACTGATAACTGAAAACCGTGAATCAAGAAAATTCCATTCCAGCCATTGTTGTTTTTGATATTGATGGCGTAGTGCGCGATGTGTCGGGTTCCTATCGACGAGCGCTAGCAGATACCGTAGAACATTTTACAGCCGAAGCATATCGTCCTACAGCAGACGATATTGACGCTCTTAAGTCCGAAGGTGTGTGGAACAATGATTGGGAAGGTTCTCAAGAATTAATTTATCGTTACTTTGAAACTCAAAAAGAATCCCGCGAACAATTAAATCTTGATTACAATTCAATTGTGACCTTTTTTCAATCGCGTTACCGAGGTACGGATGCTAAAAATTTGACTGGATATATTTGCGATGAACCATTATTGTTACAACCGAGCTACTTAAACCAACTTACTGAAGCTGGAATTCCTTGGGGATTTTTTAGCGGTGCAACTCGTGCTTCAGCTACCTATGTTTTGCAACAACGTCTCAATTTACAATCCCCCGTATTAATTGCAATGGAAGATGCACCGGGGAAACCAGATCCCACGGGACTATTTTCTACACTTGAGTTACTTGAAAATTCTACTGATAATATTAATAATTTACTGCCAGTAATTTACGTAGGAGATACGGTTGCCGATATGTACACCGTAGAGAAAGCGCGAAATAATCAACCAAACCGGACTTGGATTGGTGTAGGAGTACTACCACCTCACGTACAGGAAACGGCGCAAAAACGAGATGCATACAAAGAGTCACTCAAAAAAGCCGGAGCAACAATAGTTTTAAGTAACGTGCAAGAATTAACTCCAGAAAAAATTCATGAATTGATTTAAAAGTTAAGAATTAATAGTTAAGAGTTAGGACTTTTTCTACCCCATCTCCCCCGAACCATGCTAGAAAACAGACAACTTGCTGCTCACGAGCAAGCAATGGAAATTTTAAATAATCTTGCGGCTACCTATAATGTCGTAACTATCGGTCGCATTAAAGGAATTCTTAATCAGAAATTTTTGAGACAAGCCCTTGATGTTATCCAAAGCCGTCATCCTTCACTTAGTTCTCGGATTATCGCGAAATCAAATAGTTTTTGGTTGGAAGGAGGAGCGGATAAAATTCCATTATTAGTTGTAAAAAAGCAGCAGATACAGCAGTGGGAAGAAGTTGTTATCCAAGAATTAAATCAAAAAATCAATAGCGATCGCAATCTGCTGCGGGTTACACTTATTGAGTTTGAGGAAGAAGAAAATATTTGTTATTTGATTGCAACCATACACCATGCAATCGCAGATGCTTCATCATGCATCCAATTACACTCAGAAATATTAACTAATTGTCAAAAAATTGCTGAAGGGAATGGGGAAACTAGTGTTAAACAGTTACCTCAATTACCTTCTACGAATACATTAATACCAAAATCAATTAAAGATTTTGCACGAATAGGTAATATTTTTTTTCTATTGCGTATAAAATTGCAATTAATTCGCTATAAACCTACAACTTTAAATTTTGAAAAAAGCGTACCTTTAGAATCTCGTAGCTGCGGTATGGTTCATAGAAAGCTCGATTCACAATTAACTGCACGCTTGCTAGATGTTTGTCGTCAACAAAAAACCACGATACAAGCTGCTTTGGCTGCTGCAATGTTATTCGCAGTTGCCGAAAAAACTAATCTTTCTCAAAGAAAAAATACTTATTTGAGCTTTCAATCGGCTGTAAATTTACGTCCGCGTTTAAAACCAAAAATCAGTAATGAGCATCTAAGTTTAGTGGCTTCTTTTATCAATACTTTTCATAATGTAAGTTTAAGAGAAAATAAAACTTTCTGGGATTTAGCACGGGATATTAAACAAAAACTTGAAACAGATTTAGCAAGTGGTGATGCATTCAGATTCATTTTCGCATCTAAAACTCTTTTGAAATTTATGTTAAAAAATCCTGATAAATCACCAATTAGTGCTTCTTTAACTAATATCGGTCGTGTTAATATTCCACATAATTACGGTCAAATTGAATTAGAAGAAATTAGCTTTGGTTCAGCGCAATCAGCATTCGGAGGAATTTTTGCTGCTGCTGTTTCTACCTTTCGAGGAAAAATGCTATTGAATTTTATGTTTTCTCAACCTTCAATTAGTACGGAAACAATAGAGAGTTTGGCTTCGGATATGATTTGTATTATTTCTGATATTTGTAATCAAGAGTAATTAAAACCCCCATTTGTTCATAGAGAAAGAAACTGAGGGCTTATATTTTAGGATTTAGCTATTACTTTTCCAAATATTATGCCAACCTAATGTATATAGCAAACTTTTAAGAGCACCTAAAAATCCTTGAATTTGATATCCTAAAAATGCTCGAATAATCCATGTTTTTAAAGAATTCTTTGGATAATAAATAAAGATGAATTTGAGCATTCCCCATATTCCTTGAGTAACGCGAGTTGTATAAACAGCGTCGCCATAACTTTTGAAAGATTTGGGTTGGATTGGGTGCCCTATGTGTAAAAGCGGTACGCTATTCCAAGGATCGAATTGCTCAAATTTTTGAGAAAAATCCCAGGTTGGACGAACAAACTTTGTACCGCGCTCGTTCAACATACAGGCAGTGAAACTAAATATGCTATTGCTGATACCTGCTATATCGCAGTTGCTTAACAAGAAAAAATCAGTGTAAAACCCAATATCTAAGTCTTTCATCCTTTCCGGTAGCTTGATGTCTAAATCTTTATAGGTGATGGGCGAAAATTTTTGAAAATCATCAATTACACTATCTAAATCATCGCTACACAGAAAAAGAACCGGATTTTCTAATTCATCCCAGATACTTTCAAGCCACTCGCACCACCATTTTGAAGGAACTACAAGAGTAAAGCCAGCCATTGGCACTGAAAAAAAATCACCCCGTCGAATATGAACTCCAACTATTGTTTTACCTTGGGAACGAAGAACTTCTAATCCATCTAATAATGCAGACTTTAAATCGCTGACGGGTTGAAACCACGAGCGAATTTCTTCTTTATAAGGCTGTAAATAATGAGTGTGAACCTGAAAATAACCCCATAAATCAACATTCGTTAAATTATTTTCAATTATTTCTTCTCCTGGAATCCGAAAACTGTTTTGATGTGATAGTTTCTCTATATATGGAATGAATTCGGGAATATAGTCAAAAAGATTGGGGCCATAATATGATTTTTCAACAGCTAAAGGTAAGCGTTTAGAAATCGGTGCATCCTCAAGCCCAAATAAAGTTTGTCCTATCCAAGGAGAACATTCCATTCTGGAATTAGTTTTTTTAGCACAGACTTTTAGAAAAGCATATTGTAATAGCTGGTTTCCAAATCTTCCTAATTCGCTCAAAGACGACATACTAATAACAGGTTCGTTATAAATTGTAGCGTCATCGGCGGATGATTTTATAATTTTATCAGCATCTTTTTGAAAAGTTTTAAAAACGCTAAAGCCTTTATCAGTTTCAGGTTTAGACGCATATTTATCTTTTACCATTAAACCCCGATATCTCGAATTACTGTTTACTAATACAGAATTTATTCGTAATTACGGGGTGTTAATGTTAGTTCATAACACGAAATAAAATTTCATGTTGCTATCTTTGAACTAAGACTATTTTTTTTTAATACAGCTTTTTAGATGATATTAGCAGCTGCAAAATATTCATAATTAATGCCACCAAATGCTAATACTGCACCACACTATTATTGAGAGGAAAAAAGGTTTGTAGTAAACGCTTAAGCGCTCTTAGGACGGGCATTCCTTACTACAAACCTGTAAAAATATATGTTTCTAAATCATTTGTGATTTAAAAAAATTATAAACAAGTACAATCACTGCAATTTCAAAAATTTATCTAAAGCAGTAACCATACTATCAGGCCACCGTCGCACGTTTTTCACCCAATCAATATCTTTATAACGACGATCTAATCCATAAGCTGCTACCCAATTACTTTCGGCTTCACCTTTTTCCCCTTTCGCCCAAAGTGCTGCGGTGAGAGATGCGCGTACATCGGGAAACTGAGGATATTTACGAATAATATTTTTCATTTCCCGGATAGCTTTATCTTTTTGACCAGTCTCATAAAGTGCCAAAACGTAATTAGCGCGAGCAAAAGCGAAATTTGGAGCTTTTTCCGCTGATTTTTGATAGTCTGCTATAGCTTCATACCATTTTCCTAAACCAGCTTTGGCATTTCCCCGATTATTGTACGCCATTGCATCCGACGGATCTAATTTCAAAACATAATTGTAATCGGCGATCGCTTCATCCCATCTTCCCAAACCTTCTAAAGCCGCTCCTCTATTCAAATAAGGGTCTGTCACATTAGGAGCAAGTTCTATAGATTTGTTAAAATCTGCCAGCGCTTCTTCTAACTTGTTTTGACTAATTCTAGAATTTCCCCGATTACTCCAAACTGCTGCATTGTCGGGGAATTTTTCCAGAATTTCTGTCCAATATTCCTCAGCTACAGCAAAATCACCTTTATTAGTAGCATCAAAAGCTTTATTTGCTAACTGGTTTTGTTGTTTCAACTCTTCTTTTGTAAGGTTATAAGTTTGAGTTGTTTGAGCTAAAACAGGTTCAACCCAGCTAAATAATAGAAGAAAACTTAGTAATATTCCGATTAGTTTGATCATAATAATTAGTGCATAATGAAATTGATTAGGAATGACCGCAACTGGCACATTTTTCTTGTAGTAATAAGGTTTGTAGCGTCACGCACCATCAACTATTTGTAACTGTTTGTAAGCTTAAATATAGTAGTGCGAGCATCTTGCTCGCTTGTAATCGCGTGCATCTTGCTTGCTTGTAATCGCGTGCATCTTGCTCGCACTACTTAGAATTTTATGAATTATTCAACACTTGGTATACTTGTAAATTCCTAACTCCTAACTCCTAACTCCTAACTCCTACTCCTAACTCTTAACTCTTAACTCTTAACTCTTAACTGTTAACTCCGGTGGTTACATGAGACGTAGCAGTGCTACGTCTGGGACAAGTATTTGTAAATTAGGAAAGCAAAGATAACTGTTCGTTTGGCGGTTTGAAACCTAAGTGCTTGTAAGCAGCAGGCGTTGCTACCCTACCACGAGGAGTCCTTTGTAAGTAACCAATTTGCATTAAATATGGTTCGTAGACTTCTTCAATTGTTTGCGTATCCTCACCTGTAGCGGCGGCAATTGTGTCTAATCCTACCGGGCCACCATTAAACTGTTCTACTATCACGCTTAACATTGTTCTGTCAGTCCAATCTAAGCCGCAGGGGTCTACCTGGAACAGTTGCAGCGCTTCTCCTGCTACGCTTTCGTTTATTTTTCCTGATGATTTCACTTCAGCATAATCACGGACGCGCTTAAGTAATCTATTGGCAATACGCGGCGTTCCTCGTGCCCTACGTGCAATTTCTAAAGCTCCATCTTTAGTTACATCAGTCTTAAGTACTTGTGCGGTTCGTAAGACAATTTGACTGAGTTCTTCTACTTCATAAAATCTCAGTTTTTGAATCAAACCAAAGCGATCGCGCAAGGGAGAACTCAGCGCTCCGACACGGGTTGTTGCTCCAACTAAAGTAAATTTTGATAGTGGTATACTGCGGGTACGAGCGCTAGAACCTTTGCCTACAGTAATATCTAAACGATAATCCTCCATCGCCGGATATAATATTTCTTCGGTCATCCGGGAGAGGCGATGAATTTCATCAATAAAGATAATGTCCCCAGGTTTAAGATTAATAAGCAGTCCCATAATGTCTCTAGGACGTTCTAAAGCAGGAGCGCTGGTAATTTTGTAGTTGACTCCCATTTCAGATGCTAGAATCATTGCCATTGTAGTTTTACCCAGCCCCGGAGGACCATAAAGCAGCAGGTGATCTAATACTTCACCTCTGGATTTAGCTGCTTTGATTGCAATGTCAAGTACATCTTTTAAATCTTTTTGCCCAATATAATCGGCAAATTGCTGTGGACGAATACCAACTTCACTATTATCAATATCATAAGCAGCTACTTGGGGTTGCAAAAGTTTTTCGTCCGCTTTTTGTTTGGCAGTTTTTTTCGGGTGACGGGGTTCCTTGTCTGGTTCTTGAGGCTGGGGCTGTTTTTTAGAGGAGATAATCGCCATAGTCCGCTCATAGATAATGTTTTACTTGTTCTAAAAGTGAGAGCAATGCTTGTTTTCGTCGCCGCAATAAATGCGAGAAAACACGGATGCCAAAATTTTTTTTGTCGAGTAAGCTGCGTCGGCTTTAGAATTTATATTTCAGGTAAATATTTCGGGTAAATACGATGGGAGTGCTTTCATAAAATCATGCTAGCTAAGAGAATCTTACCGTGCTTAGATGTCAAGGCGGGACGTGTTGTAAAAGGAGTTAACTTTGTAGACCTTAAAGATGCTGGCGATCCAGTAGAGCTAGCAAAGGTTTACGACGAAGCTGGTGCAGATGAGATAGTGTTTCTGGATATTACAGCTACTCATGAAGACCGAGGCACCATTATCGACGTAGTTCACCGAACCGCCGAACAGGTATTTATTCCACTCACCGTAGGTGGAGGAATCCAAACCTTAGAAAATGTTAAAGAACTGTTACGAGCTGGGGCAGATAAGGTTAGTATTAATTCAACAGCGGTACGAAATCCAGACTTTATTAATCGGGCCAGCGATCGCTTTGGCAATCAATGTATTGTTGTGGCGATTGATGCTAAACGAAGGTCAGATACAGAAAACTTTGGTTGGGATGTTTATATTCGTGGTGGACGGGAGAATACTGGTTTAGATGCCCTAAAATGGGCCAAAGAGCTTGAAAAACGAGGCGCGGGAGAACTATTAGTAACAAGCATGGATGCTGATGGTACTCAAGCCGGTTATGACATTGAATTAACAAAGTCAATTGCAGCCAAGGTTGGCATTCCAGTAATAGCTTCCGGCGGCGCTGGAAATTGCGAACATATATACTCAGCCGTTACCGAAGGTCAAGCGGAAGCGGCACTATTAGCATCGCTTTTGCACTACGGACAGCTTAGTGTAGCGCAAATCAAGAACTACTTAAATGAGCGAAAGATACCCGTGCGAAATTAGCTTTTAAAATAGAAACAATTAGCTTTTTCAATATCTAAATTAGTTCAACACGGTTCTTAGAAACGATGTTAATATAAATTAACAATAATTAATAAAACTTAAGAAATATGTTGATTCCTATTTTAGTATTTGATGTAGCTTTAGTAGCTTGGTCTTTACACCTAATGGAAAGGGCTGTTGAAGACAAAGAATTTTCATTGATGTTGGCTGGTATGTTGGTTGCCCTAGCAGCCGCCGCGATGATGGTAGTTTACTTCCTGATGGGGCACTGTATGAGCTTTTTGCTACAAGCTTCATCATAATTTTTTTTTAATTGCTAAATAATTAATTTTATTGTTATAGTTCTTAGTCAAACATCTTCAAATTTATATATTGACAAATAGTGAAGAATTAAGGCATCATTAAAGATGCATTTTGCGGGGTTATAGCTCAGTTGGTAGAGCGCCTCAATGGCATTGAGGAAGTCAGCGGTTCGAATCCGCTTAGCTCCATTTTTACAGTGAACAGTGAGCAGTGAACAGTTAACAGTTTTTAGGATTCCATTTCTCGTTGCAAAGCTCTGACTTGTAATGCTTTTAAGGAAGGCTCTGCCTTGCATTTATACTGGAGGCAGAGCCTCGGGTTATGGGTTCCCAACCAGAGGCTAGGAACCAGTAAACAACCTAAAATCCCTGCACAAAAAATGACTGTACAATTGCTCAGAAGGAAATTTACTGTCGAACAATTCCATAAAATGGCAGAGTCTGGCATTCTTAATGAAGATGACAGGGTGGAATTGATTCGGGGTGAAATAATTGAAATGGCGGCTATAGGAACAAAACACGCTTCTTGCGTAAGACGTTTAGATAAAGTTTTGCATCGGAAATTGGGTGATGAAGTAATTATCAGCGTTCAAAACCCAGTGGGATTGGATGATACTTCAGAGCCACAACCAGATGTGGTTTTATTACAACCCCGTGAAGATTTCTACGCATCAGCGCATCCACAGCCACAAGATGTTTTTCTAATTATAGAAGTTGCTGATAGTACTATTAGATATGACCGAGAAGTGAAAATGCCTCTTTATGCTGAAGAAGGTGTAATGGAAGTTTGGCTAGTTGATATTAATCTCGAATGTGTAGAGGTTTTTCGAGAGCCTGTAAATGGTAGTTATAAGAAAGTGCAGAAATTTAGCAGGGGTGATTTAGTTATTCAGGCTTTTGAGAATGTGAATATTAGCGTGGATGAGATTTTGGGAAATTAATATTATGTTTTTACTTTAATCAACCAGTTGCGAAAGCTGGAATGATATAAGCTATAGCGTGTTTCTCCATCAATTTCATACAGATTAAGAAATTCAATCCAATCTTCTAAGACTTCTTCAACATCGTATTCATCAGCATCAATTACTTGAGCAATATGTTCTATTGATATAAATCCTGAGTTCAGTACCAATGTATTTAAAACAGCTTGAGGAATTAAATTTGCTTCTGCTTGTTTTACTGAAAACATCTTGTGTAAATGCTGTTGATAATATGCTTCTAAATCATCAGGTAAAGGTGTTGAGTTAAAAACATCTGTTAACGATGATTTTTCTGAATAAAAACCAGTTTTGATAGCAGTTAAAATTTGGCTAACATACATAAAATTATTTTCGCTTCTGCTGGTTAGCTGCTGAATGAATTCTTCTTGATTTACTCCAAATATTTCTTCGCTAGCAGAGAATGAAGATAAGAATTCTTGTAAATATAGCTGAATATAAGTTTGGATATCTTGACGATTTTCTTCTGGATAATCTTTTAAATTAAGAAATTCAAAAGGAGCTTCTATTAATAAACCAGATTTTTCTCTTAAAAAAGGACGACGAGCCAAGAGGAAATATATTCCTTTTGGTAGATATCTGGGAAGATAAAACAAATTTGAACCAATGGCTTGGCTGGAGTAGTCTATTGCATCTAAGCTATCGATCGCAATGATAAATTTTTGGTTTGGTTCTAATTGGTCGCTAATATGTTGGAGAATTACTTGTAGAGAAGCCCCATTTGCAGCTTCTACTTCAGTGCTGATAGCTTTCAGAAATTCTTCAGCGCGATTTTTACCTTTAATTTGGGCATTGTAGTAAAAGATATCGGATTTCTCCATCACATATTTGGCGAGAATGGCACTTTTACCGCTACCGGGTGCGCCGACAATTGTAAAATAGCCTCTGTCGTAGTGGTTGAGGAAGTTGTTAATTGCATTGAAGACGAATTCTCTAGCGATAGAGTTAGCGCTTTTTTCTTGGAGGATTTGTTGAAATTCCGGTGGAATTATTCTGTTATTGGTTTTAATTGGCGGTGGTTGGGAATTCATAGTTATTAAAGGTTATAAATTATTCCCCTCTAAACGCAGAAAATGTAGCCTTCCGGATCTTTCACCAGCCACAATTTTTAACCCATCTGGTGCAACAGCACAGCAATATATACCACTTTCACCAGTGAAAGTAGCAATTACCTTTCCAGTTTCTAAATTCCATAGCTTCAGAGTTTGGTCATCGGAAGCAGAAATCGCCCGTTTTCCATCTGGTGCGATCGCCACTGCATTAACCGAGTCACTATGACCTTGAAAAGTATGCTCAATTTCTCCTGTCTCTAAATTCCATCGCTTCAGAGTTTGGTCAACAGAAGCAGAAATCACTCGTTTTCCATCTGGTGCGATCGCCACTGCATTAACCGAGCTACTATGACCTTGAAAAGTATGCTCA
>JBARZF010000915.1:0-4252 GCA_049649675.1 Rivularia sp. (in: cyanobacteria)
GAAATTAAGCAGTTAGCTGAAGCCTATTTAGAGAGAGATGAGACAGAAAGCTATGTTCCCTTTTGGGCAACGATTGATTATGTGATGCGGCAGTTTTATTAATTAATGTAGAGACGCGATATATCGCGTCTCTACACTGTTGGTAATTTCATAAATAACTACAATCCAAACTGCCGAAACACCTCACTCGCAGCCCGATGTAACAATGAATGCCGCCACACCAAGGACTTCATATCATCCGCATAACCGCCACCAATAACGCAAGCGACGGGATAACCGGCGGCAACACAAGTACTCAAAACCTGCATTTCCCGCCGATAAATTCCTGTATCGGTTAAAGCTAATTTACCCAATTTATCGGCGATGTGGGGGTCAACTCCGGCATCATATAATACTAAATCTGGTTTTATTTGTACGAGTAAATCCGGTAGATATTTGGCTAAAGTTTGTAAATATGCATCGTCTTCTATGCCTTCGGGAAGAGGCACGTCTAAATCGCTTTTTTGTTTTCTACCGGGAAAATTGACTTCGCAATGCATGGAAAAGGTGAAAACGCTGTCGTCATTTTGAAAAATAAAAGCAGTGCCGTCACCTTGATGCACGTCTAAATCAACGATGAGGATTTTTTGTGCCAAGTTGAGTTTTTGGATGACACGAGTTGCGATCGCGAAATCATTAAAGATACAAAAACCACTACCGTAGCTGGGGAAAGCGTGATGGGTTCCCCCTGCGGTATTGCAAGCTAAACCTTTATTTAAAGCAAGTTTCGCGGCTAATATTGTACCACCAACCGCCGTACAGGTACGATTAACTAATTGTGGACTCCAAGGTAAACCGATGCGTCGTTGTGCTTTTGTATCCAGGGTTCCCTGTAAATAACCATTCACAAATTCTTGGGTGTGGATTAATTCAATAGTTTCTTGGTTTGGTTTTTCGGGAGTATGGAATTGGTTTAAATCTGCTACGCCATCGGATAAAAGTAATTCATAAAGTAAACGAAATTTCGGCATCGGGAAACGATGAGCATCGGGTAACGGGGTAACGTAATCTGGATGGTAGACGATTGGTAATGACATGGAAAGAGTTAGGAGTTAGGAGTTAGGAGTTAGGAATTATGAGTAGCAAGTAGCAAGTAATTTAGAATTTTATAGTTATTTTTACTCTTAAAATAAATAACTTGTAGTGAAAGCATCTTGCTCCCTAGCTGATGAATCTTTTTATCTCCTAATATCCCATCACCAATTACCCATCACCAATTACCAATTACCCAATGAAGAGTAGATAAACTCAATACTATACATGAGTTTATCGTGATAATCTATTCCAAAATCTAGAATGCAAGATTATCATGACGATAGAATCAATTCAACCGCTTATCGCTCCAATTCTATTTGTCTTAATTGGCTTAATCTCTGGAATAATTGCTGAAAAAGTTGTCTTGAGTCGATTAAAAAGCGTTGCCGATAAACAGCATATACCGGGAAGAGATATTATTTTCAGTTCCTTGCGACGTATCCCTTTTACCTGGTTTGTACTTGCTGGTTTTTTCGGAGCAATTTTAAGTTATTCGCTTAAACAAGATGTTACCACTGCATTACAAAAGATTGTCATTGCAATTTTTCTATTCAGCGTAACATTAGTTTTGGCTCGTCTCGCTGCTGGTTTTGTCAGTTTATTTATGCAGCGTACCGAAGGGGTTTCTACATCGCTGATTTCTAATATTGTCAAAACTCTTATTTTTGTTCTAGGCTCGTTGATTATATTCCAAACTATCGGAATTGAAGTTACACCAATTATTACTACATTGGGTATTGGTGGTTTAGCCGTTGGTTTAGCATTACAAGATACTTTAGCAAATTTATTTTCTGGTTTTTACTTACTCCTTTCCAAGCAGGTTAAAGCGGGAGATTATATAAAATTAGATTCGGGAGAAGAAGGTTATATTACTGATATTACCTGGCGAAATATAACTATCGAAGAACTTTCCAAAAATACAATTATTGTTCCCAATTCAAAGTTAGCTTCGGCAAATTTTACTAATTACCATTTACCTGGTAAAGAATTAACTTTAACAATGGATGTAGGTGTTAGTTACGATAGCGATTTGGAACAGGTTGAAAGGGTGAGTGTGGAAGTTGCTAAAGAAGTTATGCAGGAAATTGCGCCAGATTTAATTGAAAACGAACCTTATATAAGATTCCACACTTTTAATGATTTTAGTATTGATTTTACGCTTTATATGCGAATCAATGAATTTTTCGATCGCAGAATCGGCAAGCATTTGTTTGTTAAGAAGCTGCATAAACGTTACAACCAAGAAGGAATATTAATTCCATTTCCAATTCGAGATGTTTATATCAAGGAAAATGTGAGTGCAAATGTTAATGGAAACACTAAGTAAAACGGTGCGGTGAATTAAGAATGGTAATTGGGTATGGGGAATGGAGCATTGGAGATTGGTAATAATTATTTATGTTTCAGTGACAATATTTTCGGATTTGATGATTTAGCAAAAGGAGGCGATCGCGATTTTAATGATATTATCGCCAAGGTTGATTTTAGTAGTATAAGTACATAGATTTTCAGATGTGTTACGGCTTAAATAAAAACCGCAGAGGGCACAGAGGTAAGAGATACAGATAGTGACTAAAAACCCGGTTTTTAAAAACCTAAGTGTGTGACTACAATAAAATTACCAACTACCAATTACCAACTACCAATTACCAACTACCTATGCCCCATGCCCAATCCCCATTACCAATTACCCATTTTGAAAATTAACTTTCATAATCACATCATTAAAATCTCGATCTCCACCATTTACCATATCCTCGAAACCAAATGTATTCTCGCCAAGCAAGCGAATATGATCGCTTTGATCGCTGTTAGCTCCTAAGAATGAGAAGTAAACTTCTGCATTATTATTAATAGCTTCATCAAGGGTACCGTCGGCAATCATGAAAGTAGCTAAAATACTTCCGGAATCTAAATTTCCTTCTATTGTAGTTGTGGTTTGATTTTCAGTTGAAAGTAAATCTAATCCAGTAATTCTGTTAGTTAATGCTGCATTTTTATATCCTGCATCACCTACATTAATATCGGCTATTCCATCACCATCAGTATCTATTCCACCATTAACATCGGTTACTTTATAGAAACCAATTAAATTATCGAAAGCTGCTTCTCGATAAACTTCAACGCTAACTGCTGCATTAGTAGTTATATCGCGTAAATCTATCAGTTCTTTTTGGGTTTGTAATTTGGTTCCTTGTACGGGATTTTCTTGAGTTAATGCTGCATTTACCTGAATACTTGATTGTAATTCTAAAGTAAAACCTTCTGCATTTAAGTTATTTAATGCTAAGTTATCAGATGTGGAAAAGACGATAGATAAATTGGTATTCCCGGTTGATTCTATTTCGGCAAGTGCGGTATCTATAGTGCCGTTAGATATTGATAAAAATTCTAAGCGTGCATCGGAATTAACTTCAAGCACCCGCTGAATATTTTCAACTGCAAATCCATTCGGAAGATTGGAAATTGCTGAAAAGATTATTTGCGATTGACTCAATGCTGCTTTGATAAAACCATCGCTACCCGGTGCATTGCCATCGATATTACCGTTTTCATCAACTTCAAATACGGCTATTTCATTTACAATTCTCGTATCGATATTAGCTAAAGTAAATTTGATATTGGTTTTTTCTCCTCCATCCAAACTCAATATTCCGTTTTGAGAAGAATTAATGTCAAATTGAGCTGTAGCTACATCGGTTAAATTAATCGTAATATCGGCAGAATCATTTAAACCACCTGTATCTGTAGCAGTGACTTCAAGATTAAATTGAGGTGTAGTTTCAAAATCGATATCGTCTTTATCGTTAACTGTAATTTCTCCAGTATCGGGATTAATTGCAAAGGCTAATTTAGCATCTTTATCTAAATCGAGATTACCGGCAGCTAAAGCAAATTTCAAAGCTTCGTTATCAGAATCGCTTGCCGTGACAATACCAACTACCGTATTTTCTTCGCTATTTTCTTGGATAGAAAAAGTTGCATCATTAACAACAGGTGGAATATTCGGCTTTTCTACCTCTAAAGTAAATGTATCGCTAACTGATTCACCATCTTCGTCAGTTGCGGTGACTTTAATATTGATTTCACCCAGATTATCGCTGGTGGGTGTGCCAGTGAAAGCACCATTTGTGAAACTCAACCAACTTGGTAGCTGTGAATCATCATCTAAAGTTGC
>JBARZF010000916.1:0-4886 GCA_049649675.1 Rivularia sp. (in: cyanobacteria)
TGATTGTAATTGGATAGCTGATAGAGATTACTCAGCAGCGATCAATTTATTAGGGTTAGCTGAACCCGAATTTACGCCTGTGGAGGAGCAAGAGCCGACTCTCTTCGATGAAGCAGGAACTAAAAAACAGGCAATGTCTAACATTGTCTAACTTTTAGAAAGCGGATGTAGGCAACGTGAGCGCGACCAATAACTGGTAAGATATGATGTTCGCAAGAACTGAAAATATCGATGTCTCGAACCAATACCATTTCGTTGGCATCTTCTGTAAATACCGCACCATTCAACAACTCATCCAGAGACTCATGATATCCCTTAGTGAGAAACTGTAAAGCCTTGACAACTCTTTTTGGTGTATCTTTTAATCCTTCACGTTCTGGATCTTCTCCCAATCCAATCAGCAAAGTACGTACAGCCTCCATCATTTCTGCTTCGGTTACATTTGAAGACTGAGTTTCCTGTTTGCATAAAGACGATAACGTCCGATTAGAAGAAGGAAGTTCGGGACGAATAGATAGAGTCATTATCTGATTTCCATTACTTGTCAATAGTTAGTATTTAGTCATAGTTGTTAGTTTCGGTTAGCATCACCTTCATCCCAAATACTAATTACTAACGCTTTCTTAATACTTTTTAATCATACCAAATTATTATTAGCTAAAAAACTGATTTTTTTTTAATATTTATCTTCTATTAATCGATTGCAGCATCTTTTACAACAGTAAATCTTTGTATATTTAAAATATTCATGTGTCATCTATAACTACTAATTCTAAGTTAATAAAAATAGGTTTTTATTTGAACTTGCAACATTATTTATACAGCATTTATACAGCGAAAACCGCTATAACTTATTTAAAAAAAAAGCTGTAGCGGTGATAAATACTTTATTATTTTTATTTTTCAGAAATCTCGTCAGCAAAATTTTTTGATTATATATAGCTGTACTTAGGGCTTGCTGAAGTATAGGCAAATATTGCTGTAAAGCTTACTATGTAAAGATAATCGTTTTTAGCTTTTTCTCTATTGTCCGTTCCCTTTTCCCTCTTTTACGACTATTTAATGCCGCATAACAAGTAAGCCTATAGCCCTAACTTTAATTATCTTGTGCAAGAAGATAAATATCTGTAGATTTAATATCTGTAATTTTTTTATGGATTTTATACTGCTGTACGGGATTAGTCATCACCGAAATTACCGTTTCAATTGGCGGACAATCTTCTTCTTTACACTGTAACTGACTCAGAGAGATCGAAATATCATCATCAATTTCAAAATACTGGCAAATCCATTTTTTGACTTGCTTAATTTCTTGAGAAGTAACTTCAGTCGCAACTCTACTAAATGAAAAATTCATATTAATTCTTCCATTATCCGTTTTCTTCGTTCTGAGTAATTATGCTTTATCCGTCAAAGAATATAGACATCATTACGCGATATTAGAAGCATTAATTGTTGTCTAAGTTCCCTCTGCGGAGCAAATAATTATATTCAACAATCTAAATTAATTAATATCTTAAAGTACCCTTTCGGGTACCCTAGTTTCTCCGTAATTATAAAAATATACGCTGTTGATTTTTTATAGAAATTAATAATTATGAGAAAAAAATTATGCCTCAAACTACACTTGAATACAAAACCCGTACTTATGACATAATTGCTTTTGGAGATGAACTTCCCGGTATACTGAGCTTAATCTGTGCCGCACGTGAATATTACCGCCGTACAAATAAATACCCGCGCAGCTTGCTAATGTTCAAAGGTGATTCGCGAAAAGGCGTAGGCGGACACTTAGTACGCGGTGGTTTAAGCTACTTAGATAGATCGTCTATTCCTCTAGAAATTCGCAGAGCATACAATTTACAATCTTTCGGAGAGGCACCTGCTATCTACGAAGAATTTTTGCGAAGAGTTGGAGTAGTACAAGTTGCTTTAGATCCAAGCCTAGCAGATAGAGTATTGCGGGAGATGTTGCGAGAAATTCACGCCGATATATTAAGTAATATTGAAATTGAGTCAGTTACCAAGCACGGAAATCAAATTGTTGGAATTAATTTAACTAAAAAAGAAACATCCACCGCCAAACAATTTATTGACTCTACCGTTAATGCAGAATTAGCCCAAGCTGCTGGTGTAAAAAAACTCAAAGGATTTGAAACCTTCGGCTTACCTAATTCTGAACTTTCAGTTACTTTAGTATTTCAAACTCAAGGTTTAAGCGTAGAAAGACTCAAACACATAGAAAAACTTTACCTCGAACGCTTTACCAATCTTAATGATAGAGATGCTCAAAACTGGTTAAATGAAGCAGCAGGTAATAACCCCGAAATCGCTAACCGTCTCAGAGAAGACTTAGTTGATAAAAATGGTAAATTCAAAACTATGTACGTGGGTAAAGACTATATTGATATCCGCTGTAAAGCTCTTTCTATCGCTTACCATTCCTTCCGAGGAACTCCTTTAATTTTAGAAAAAAGCGGCGCAATTCTCGATAATGGTAACGTTGCTATTCTTTCAGATGGCAGATTATCTTGGAACGCATTTTTATATGATGTAAATGCCGACGATGCAGAAGCATTGGCACGAGGTAAAGCCAAACCTACTCCAAAAATGCTCGCGGAAATGAATTATGTAATTCAATGGTTTAAAGCGATTGGTGCAAATACAGTTACTCCAGCTTCTGAGCTATACATTCGTCACGCAGGCAACGTTACCGGAGCGATCGATCCTTTAACCGGAGCAGAAATGCTTGCAGGTGGAGTTAGAAATGAAGAAGCTTTAGGAACCTTTGGTTATCATTTTGATATTCGCGGAGGCATCAAAGGTTTAGGAAAAAGAGCAGAACAAAAACGTATAGAGAACCTTTTACACTTGCAAAAACCTTTATTTAATATCGGCATTCAACACGCCATAATCAAAGATATACCTAATTTAGCAGTTATCAGCCCTGCTTCAGGATTCGAGGGTTATGCTTGTTCTGCCGGTAGAATTGTAGAATTTAATTGCGGTGTTGCACAAGGAATTGGGATTGCAGCAGGAATGGCGCTTCAAAGTGATACTAATCTTGGTGACTTTTCCAATAAACAAGTGCGAAATATATTAGTGCAAACCAGACAAATAGCGAAAATATACGGTCAAAATTACACCGCTCAAGCACAAGAATTGGGTAGTTTCGAGCAGGGGATTGCAGCTTAATATTTTTAAGGAAAAAAGGGAGTAGGGAGTAGGCAATAGGGAATGGGGAACTCTCAACAGTACAAATTTGTTTCTTC
Organism: Rivularia sp. (in: cyanobacteria); assembly: GCA_049649675.1. Classification (GTDB taxonomy): domain Bacteria; phylum Cyanobacteriota; class Cyanobacteriia; order Cyanobacteriales; family Nostocaceae; genus Rivularia. The sequence goes on from JBARZF010000916.1 coordinate 3,273, forward strand.
CATGTTTTGCAGGAGGGTTTTTTTGCGTCTTTTAGGCATTGGGATTTTAAACAAATTAAGAAACACAGTTTTTTGAAAAAATCAGATTTCCGTCAGAGGAATATATAGTTTTTCATTTGGATAAAATACAAAGAAAAAGAAGACAGTTTACTCACAAATTGGCTTATAGAATAACCAGAAAACCTTCGACATTATTTTATTCCCCCCAACCCTATTCCCCCCAACCCCATTCCCTACTCCCCATTCCCCATTCCCTTTAAAACCTCAAACCCACACCACCCTGTATGGAAAGAGCAGTACTACTTTTCTCACGATAAGCATCAAAAGCAATAATCGCATTACCAAAAATCACAGTGTTGCTGTTGGGTACCATGTAATCAACACCCGGTTGCAAAGCAAAACTAACTTTATTGCCGACGGGAGAAGGTGTATCTCCACCAGCTAAAACTAATCCAGCCCCTAAATAAGCATCAGTTTGCCAGTTAAGAGGAACATCGTAAGAAACCATAGGTACAACCGCTGTATTTTCACCAATTAAAGCTTGTGTACGGAAAGATATGGGTGTCTCTAGAAGCTTATAGCGGACGGCAAGAACCCCTCCTACTTGAGTACCATCGGATACACCAACTGTACCGCCAACACCAACATAACTACCGTATGCAACTTGAGCTTGTGTGGGTTTCGCGGGGTAAGCTAAGCTCAAACTCGAACTAACTAAAATTACGGACGCTAAATATTTAAAAAACTTCATTTTCCGTGAGTAGTGAACAGTTATCAGTGAGCAGTTACCAGTTACCAGTTACCAGTTACCATTTACATATCACTAATTAACAAGTATTAGTTTTGGATTTATAACTCTTAACTCTTAACTCCTAACTCCTTTTACGGACAATACTTATTATGAAGACCTCCTTGAGTACAAATATAAGCTTTTTGATTATCATCTAAATTTTTGACTTGAGTAAAATCAACTCCTCTGATGACAGCAGATTGAGTTCCTGTTGTGGGGGTTTCTACAAACTTGTCTGCTGGATTTTGCTGCCTTGGAGAAAGTATTGTTCCTTGAAAATCTGCTCCTGCTAAATTTGCCCCCCGCAAATCTGCAAGACTAAGATCGGCATTTCGTAAGTTAGCGTTTTGCAAGTTGGAAGAGCGTAAAATAGCACCAGTAAGTCGGGTGGCACTTAGATTAGCATTACTCAGATTGGCGCGGTCAAGATAAGCTGAAGACAAGTCGGCTCCTTGCCATTCGGTTTTGATTAAATTAGCGTTAGACAATTGTGTCCCGATCGCGACAACGCGACCTAAACGAGCGCCGTATAAATCGGCATCGTTTAATTTGGCTTCACCTAAATCTGCTCCTGTAAGACTGGCATTTTCTAAAACAGCATTGCGTAAATCGGCTTTTGCTAGTAGGGCGCTACTGAGGTTGGCACCAACCAAACGTGCGGCGGATAAGTTGGCTTTATTCAAGTTTGCTCGACTTAAATTTGTACGAACCATTAAGACGCGACTAAGATTAGCACCGCTTAAATCGGCTTGTTTTAGTTGGGCTTGACTAAAATCGGTAATCCAATCATCATTAGTATTCCAACGACCATCTTCACCAGGTCC
>JBARZF010000917.1:0-2438 GCA_049649675.1 Rivularia sp. (in: cyanobacteria)
AACCAGTTGACTTTGGTATGAATTTTCAAGATTTGCGAATTAACTTGCAAAATATAGTCTTGAATAAATTCCGATTCTCCCAACTGACGCACTACCCGCAATCGCTGCTGTAATATTCCTTGTTCAATCCATTCGATAGATTTGAGTTTTAATGGTGGTAAAATATTTTCGGCATAATTGGGATCGATGTTCCATGCATCCCAGTATTGACCTTCATCTTTAAAAGCTTGCAGTTGATTACCGTTTCCTGAAAGTATTTCGCGATTATTTAATTTATCGAAAACGCTGCTTAAGTCTCCAGTTTCTTGATCAACGACTACCCGCAAAAATTCATTATCCAAAATAAACTGTAGCGCTATAGTTTTTGATTGATTTTCTTGTGGCTCTTGATGGGGAGAAAGCCAATATAAGCAATAGCCGATCGCAGGAATATCCTTTGCTAAGAATAATAAATTTGAATCAGCATCGATTTGAGAAGTAATTTGATTGCCGGAATTATCGTAAACTTGCCATTGTTGGTTATTAGTTTGCCGAGGTAAAACAGATACAACTTCCGAACGCTGCCAATTAAGAGAATTGAAAACAACAACAGGTATATCGGGTTTTGGCGGATGTGGTAAATTGATTTGACTCGTTAAAGTTTTTAAAGACTGCTGCAATATTTGTGTTGCAATGTTTTGCATTTGCTGCCATTCCGGTTCAGCATCTTCGTAAACTTCCGCAATTGAGGAACCCGGTAAAATATCGTGAAACTGGTTAAATAAAAGCTTTTTCCAAGCAGCTTCGATTTCAGCTTTGGGATAATCCACACCACAGCATATAGTGGCCAAACTTGCAAATAATTCCGCTTCATACAGAAGATTTTCGCCGCGACGATTGTAAAGCTTTTGGTCGCCGTGAGTAGTATAACAACCGCGATGGAATTCTAGATATAGTTCGTCGTTCCAATTTTGGATTTTGGATTTTGGATTTTGGATTGTCTTCTTATCTCCTTGTCTCCCCATCCCCTTGTCTCCCCATCCCTCGTCCTTAATTTCCCGCAAATACTTCTCAACGGTGGTGAATTCAAAATCGGGACAGACAGATGAACTCTCCCAGCGTCGGGCTATTTCAAGCATATCGCGAGTGGGGCCACCGCCGTGATCGCCGACTCCGGGAAGCCAAAGATAATTTTTTAAACCTGTTTGCTTTTCCCAGGCGATCGCGTATTCTACCATTTTTACCGGGTCAATACCTTCACCAATCGGCGCTGACATTAAACTAAATATTTCGCTACCATCAGGCGATCGCCACCAAAAAGCACCGTGAGGAAATTTGGTAGTGTCGTTCCAAATCAGCTTTTGAGTCACAAAATATTCCACACCTGCGGAAACCATAAATTGAGGTAAAGTCCAGCAAAAACCAAAGCTATCTGGAAGCCATGCCACCGTCGAGAATTCACCAAATTTTTCTTTTACGTAGCGCTGACCGTATAATAATTGACGAACGATTGATTCTCCAGAAATTATATTTAATTCCGGCTCCACCCAAAAAGCACCGATAATTTCCCAAAGATTGTTTTTAACAGCTTTTTTAATTTGTGCGAATAAATCGGGACAATTTTCTTCCACCCAAGCATAAAGAGCAGGAGTAGAATGACAAAAAATCAATTCCGGAAAATCCTCTTGCAGCTTTAAAACCGATGCAAAAGTATTCTTAGCAGCCTCCCAAGTTTCGCTCACCCGCCACAACCAAGCCATATCCAAATGTGCGTGGCCAACAAGTTGGATTTTGGATTTTAGATTTTGGATTTTGGATTTTAGATTACTTTGTAGATTAGAAAGCGACTTATTAAACTCTTCTCTCTTATCTTCCTCAGCGTCTACAGCGCCTAGAAGGTTTATTACCTCAGCAACTTCCTTTACTAACCCAGCAATCACATCCAACTCATCCGGCGCAAAAGCTTCACAATAACGCTGCACTATCGCCAACTCATTAGCGATAAAACCGGGATAAATATTATTTCCTACAGCTTCATAAACACACTTTGAACTAACTAAAGCACCATTATCGTGTCCAGGGCTTACCAAACGTAAAGCAACAGTAAACTCAACTCCGGGAATCACCGAATCAGTTAATAAGACTCTTTGCGAAAAATCAAATAAATCACCTTCACCAACCAAATAACCATTAATATAGATTTGAGCGGAGTCAGCCCACCAAACCAAAGCCAACCGCAAACACAAACCTTCGAGCGCATAACCCTGCAAATAAAAGGGAACAATTAATTTTTGTGCCAACCAAAGCACTTTTTTACCCTTATCCCAAGCAATATTTCCTTTCGCGTTTAACTCCCTAGTTTCCCAATTAGAAAAATCCGACGCGAAAACCTCATTAACACTCATATCACCTGAAAAACACCGCCAATGCTCGCGAACATCCATCTCAGAAAAAGCACG
>JBARZF010000918.1:0-8755 GCA_049649675.1 Rivularia sp. (in: cyanobacteria)
TCAAACAACGGGATACACGTTGTCTGAGAGTTAGTTGTTAGTTGTTAGTTGTTAGTTGTTAGTTTTTTTCACTACTATCTACTATCCACTATCCACTAACAAATTTTTCAATCGCTAACTTCGCAGCACCTAACATCCCCGCATCATTACCCAATTCCGCCCCGATCGTTTGCAAATCTACGCGGGATGTAGGCATTACTCGCCGTTCAATTTCTGCTTTCATTGATGGTAGAAAAAACTCGAAACTCGCACTAATACCGCCTCCGATTACAACCGCTTCAGGCGTTAGTACGTAAATTAAACTTGTGATTCCAATTCCTAAATCCCTACCATATTCTTGCCAAAACTTCAACGCCTCCTCATCCCCAGTTTTGGCTAAAGCACCTAATTGGGCAGGTTCTTTACCAGTACGGCGACGAATTGCGATTACCGAGGTATGCTGTTCTAAAGAACCTTGATTGCCGCTTTTACATTGCGGGCCGTCGGGAATTAAGCTAATTAAGCCCAACTCTCCAGCAGATCCAAATCTTCCGGTAAATAACTTACCGTCAATAAAAATCGCTCCGCCAACACCAGTTCCTAAAGTTAATAAAATAAAATTTTTATAATAACGGCCAGCACCCAACCAAGCTTCTCCTAAACCCGCGCAGTTTGCATCATTTTCAATAATTGTGGGTTTGCCGATTTTCGCTTCCAAAATATCTGCTAAAAAAACATTCCGCCATTGAGGAAGATTAATCGCAATTTTGGCAATGCGTCCTTTCTCATCCGCAGGGCCAGGAGTCCCAACACCGATCGCAACAGCATTTCCTTCTGGATCGACCTTAGCAACAGCATCAATAATAGCTGTCACTACCGCTTCTGGCGTTGCAGGTTGGGGTGTATGCACAGTTAATGACTTTAAACAAGAACCATCAGACGTAAATAGTCCTAACTTTATTGCCGTTCCTCCCAAATCAATACCAATTACTTGAGTTAGCACTTTTTTCAGTTAGCAGTGAGCAGTTATCAGTGAGCAGTTATCAATTATCAATTATCAGCTAGGGAGGAACAATTATATAAATATCAAAAAAATATTAAGATAAATCAATAACAGGCGAAACGCCTGTTATGTGTATTCAATCTGCGATTAAGGAAGATTCTACAAAAACTTGAAAATCTTTTTGTGCTTTGTTATATGCAGCTTGTTTCTGATTCAATAGGCTTTGAGGAATCGCTTTATCTTCGTACTGTTTTTGAGCTAGTTGATATCCCAACTTTTTAATTTGATAATCCTGCTTTTTCAACGTCCCTTCTAGGGAACCAACCCAATTGTTAAATCCCAAAGTTTGGGTATCCCAATCGGTATTTTCAACTTCAGATACAGCTTGACTGCCCAAAACAGGTTTACTTTTTTCAGTTAGAGCGCGAAAACTCCGTTCGAGTGAATTATTGCCATAAAACCTTTCGTCGGGATAAATTGTTTGTAAACGCAAATCGGCTACTTTAGTCGAATCAAAATTATGTTGCGATCGCAAAGCCATTACAGGTGCCCCCTGCAAAATACTAGCCATAGCAACAAACAACATAAAACCACCAGCAGCAGCTGCAATTAACGAAATTTTATCTTTAACCATAATATGAAAATATTGGGAATGGGGCAAAGGGCATTGGGCATTGGAGAAGGGTTAGAGGGGGTAGAGGGGGTAGAGGGGGTAGTTAAATAGCGAGCGAGACGCCCTATGCTACATTTATTCATAATTTCTAACTCCTAACTCCGGTGGTACTCACTCCTAATTCCCTACCTTTAACCTTTAACCTTTGACCTTTGACCTTTGACCTTTAACCTTTAACCTTTGGCCTTTGACCTTTAACCTGTAGACTATTGTCGTTTCCTCAATCGCGGATTGACAAACTCATTCAACCCTTCACCAAGTAGTGATAACCCTACTACCATTGTTGTCATCGCTAATCCGGGGAAAAGTGTAGTCCACCAAATCCCTGTAGGTAGGGCAGCCAAGGCTTGTTTCAAATCGTGTCCCCATTCCGGTATTTCTTCGGGAAGCCCCAATCCTAAAAAGCCTAAACCACCCAATACTAAGATTGCATCGGCAGCGTTTAAGGTGAATAACACGGGTACGCTTTGAATTACGTTTAAAAATAAATACCGCGAAAGCACCTGCCAAGTATTAGCACCAATTGCTTGCGCTGCTTCTACAAATACTTCTGTCTTAACGCTTACTGTATGGTTGCGAACAACACGGTAATATTGCGGAACGTAAGCAATACTAATAGCCAGCGCCGCATTTATAATTCCACGTCCTACAACAAATGCTAGCGTTACCGAAAGCAACAACCCCGGCAAGGTATAAATGCTATCCATAATGAATAGCAAAACCTTATCCAACCTACCGCCAATATAGCCGCTCAACATACCCAAAGGCACGCCAACCAGCATACTTAATGCAGTAGCTAATAGAACCACCTGCAATGCGGCTTGAGCGCCAAAAACAGTACGAGAAAATATGTCATAGCCCAAACGACTCGTACCAAACCAATGTTTTAATGAAGGTGGTGTATGAATCGGATTATCCAGAAACTCAGTTGGATCTTGCAGCAATCCCAAAGCTTGAAGTAAGGGAGAAAATAATGCCAGGAAAACAAACACCAAAGTAATGGCTAACCCAACCAACATTAACTGTTGAGAAAGCGTGGGCTTTTTGTTGATGAAAGGCAAAAATCTTGGCAAGAAACCTTTAGCAACAGTCATAAGTTAATTTTTAAGTTAGGAGTGATACAGCAAGCAATCTGGAAGAGCCACTACGTTGAGCGCATAGTAGTTCGTCTTTAGAGGGGGTTCCCCCGCTTAAAGAAACTTCAGGGTACGCCCCTTGGCAGCGCGTTGCAAGGTTTCCCCCCGTATAAAGCCACTGCCACTGACTTGTAGTAAGTAGCGTATCTACTATGAACGACTACCGCTAGCGTGGGTTGAGCGCGTCTCCGGAAGGGAGATACCCTCCTCGGTTATGAGTTATGATTTTTAATTTATCAGAGCTACTTTGTCAAGTTTAAACTCAAAAATTTATATTTTAAATCATAGATTGGGAATTGGGCATGGGAAATTGTTAATTTAAATTCTTTTAAATTTATAGGACTTTTGTGATTGCAAACGGGTTTGCAACATGAGGGTATTTTGTATCTCAACAATTAATTCTACGAAACATCAATATCCATGCTACGTCTGCTAAAACAGAATAGTCTTCACAATACACACAATATAAATGCTACCTAAATGGTTTTTGCAGCACTGCCGGTTATTATCGGGAATGCTGCTTTTAAGTGCGGCTGTAACGACTTTGGCACTCAATTTATATGTAAAAACACAATACAATAGTCGCCGCTACAATAACCCAAATCAAATTCCTCCGCAGCGTGTTGCGATTGTCTTAGGTGCGGGAATTTATAACGATCAACCATCCCCGATGCTAGCAGACAGGATATCTGCTGCTGTACAACTTTATAAACTTGGACGAGTAAAAAAGCTTTTAATGAGCGGTGACAACAGCAGTGAAGATTACGATGAAGTAACTGTAATGCAGCGTTATGCAGTTAAATTAGGCGTTCCTCAAAAAGATATTACTTTAGATCGTGCTGGTTTCAAAACTTATCAAAGTTGTTATCGTGCTAAGGAAATTTTTGGAGTCAAGCAAGCGGTTATTATTACCCAAAATTTTCATTTACCCCGTGCGGTTTATCTTTGTAATCAATTAGGTGTAGATGCTGTAGGATTGGGTACTCCAGACTGGGAAAGCTATCGTCGCGATACTGTAATGCGTTACACTTTTAGAGAATATATTTCTACTATTAAAGCATTGTGGCAGGTTCATATAACTCGCCCCCAACCAACTTATTTAGGACCTTTTGAAGGAATTAAATAATTGGTTGTTGAGTACAATCGATTCTAAAAAACTTTTAGAAAAGCTCGTAATGGCTCACTATATAAGAATCAATTTCCTCAGATAAAGGAAATTACTTATTCGTATAATTTTTGCTAAAAGTTCCCTGTTTTCTGCTGCCTAATTCCTCTTTTAAAACTATTTAATGCCGCATACTAAGTAAGGCTATGACTAATTAGATTTATTTAGTTTTTTATTAATAGGACTTAATAGAGTCCCCTAGGGGGATTGGGGGGATCTAGAATGTCTGGAAGACTATACTTTCCGTTATTGCTGCGTAAATCCTGATAAAGAAGGATAATAGATTATATTTAATTATTTAAATTGCAACACAATAAGGTGAAATGAAATATAAATCCCATAAATAACATCCACCTTTTCTTCCACTGAATTCTACTTGCCAAACACCCATATCAGTTCTAAAATCTATCAAAACGTGACCGAGTTTTTTCTGGTTGCGTAAATAATCGCCGATCGCATATTTTGTCTGGGATTCATCTAAAAACGGAGTTAGTCTTTCCGCTATTTCTTTTGTTAAGCATCCCGAATCTATTTGCACGCGACAACGAAAAACAAAGGGTTTACTTTGCTGTTGGGACGTGTTATTTTTCCTAGACATACGTATAACAGTTAACAGTTTTCATCCGTAGGGTGTAGTTCATCGACGAGCATTATTCCCTTTTAGGGTGCTATCGATCAGTTATCAATTTTTAATATGAAAGATAACTGTTAATTAGCTATTGATAGATACGTTTGAAACCAGTAAACAGGTGTTAATACCGCTTCAAGAAGCATTCAGTCTATTATCAATGTTATTTATTCAAAATATCCAGTACAAAATAAGACATTTACGATAAAGTTGATTGTTTTATAATTAATCGCTACATTTTTAAGTGTCTTATTTGTAATTTAGCTCGCTTTTAATCTCAATAAACACGGGTAATAGGGAGTAGGTAATCGAAAATAGTTCAAGATGTAAAAAATTTTTTTTTTATATGATTTGTATGCCTTATAACTGTTGAGAAACCCGGTTTATCTAATAAACCGGGTTTCTCAAAGATATAAATTGTGATAACTCATCCACTAAATGTTTAAATAAGCGTAAGTTCTCATCCGAATTGATTTTAATAAATTAATTATTGTACGCAAGAAAATGATATATATCCGGATAATAATTAATCGGTTAAAAACAAAGCTTGAAAAATTTTATTTACAGATTTGTGCGGCTCATTACCTTTGCTTTTAACTTCTCGAATCAAGTTTAAGTAAAGATTGCCAATCTCCAATCGCTTTTTCCGTCCACAGCCAATTTTGAGCTAACCTATTTGTTTGAAAACTTGCTGAGTTATCTTTCATCACCATCTGGCGAAGTTTAACAGCTTCACTCAAATATTTTACCCTTTTGTCAGAAGGCTGCTCCTGAGAAGATTGGTATAAACTTAAAGCAAGTCCAGCATAAGAAGTTAGAGCTTCTTTATCAACTACTTGAGAAACGGATATTAAACTGTTTGAATTAGACACGTTTTGCGCTCCATTCTTTTTAATAGATAACTCTAAAGCTTTGAACCAAGAATCGTTAGCGCGGTTTAAATCACCTTCTGCATAATAAGCGAAGCCTAAAGCATTTTTATACAAAAATGAATTCGGATCTTTTTCAGTTGCAACTTCCCAGTAACGACGAGCATCATCAATACTGTATTTAGTATCACCTTTTTGAATAAATTGCCAAGCCAAACGCCCTTTGACAAAGTTTACATATGGATTGCTTATTTGTTCTTTATCAACATTTTCTAATGCGGTTTCAGCATTACTTAATGCACCACGGTTAAGCAGTTCTTCTACAGCTTTTAGCCCTTGCTTAATTTTACCTTGTGTCAATTGTTGGCTAGCTTGTGCAGTCAAAGCTTCAGTTGGGGCAGATTCAAAATCAGATGAGGGTTGTTTATGAACAATTTGTTGAGGAGTTATAGGCTTTTGCTGAGTACGCCAATAATCGATACCTCCGACAAATGCGATCGCGCTTATTCCCAACACACCAAGAAGCGCTAAACGCTGGTTTTGTTTTTGCTTTTTAGCTGCGGCTTTTGCGGATGCGGTGGTAACACTCGATTGCTCCGAATCGGGTGGCAAGTTTTCTTGAGAGGGGTTTTGGTTAGTTACTACGCTTTGTTCGGAACTAACTGGCAGTGGGTATTCGCTTTCGTCCCATATCAAAGTATCCTCAGACTGATAATTTATATCTGGGGACAATTGTTTTTGTTCGTAATCATCTTCAAACTGCCCGACTAACTCAGCATTCATCGCATTTTCTGTTAAAGACTTTTCGTCATCTATCTGACGGAATATATCGGAAACAATTGCAGAATCTTCGGAATAGCTTGGCTCATCGTATTCGATTTCATCAACAAGATCCCCCCACATATCTTCGCCTAGGAAATCTAAGTCTTTATAATGTTCTGTTCCATAAGCACTGACTGCTCCTCCCATTGAAACCATATCGGAACTTGACGGGGATTTACTTGTGTAAAGTGTTGAGATTGCGTTGCTACTGGGGTCGTACTCGTTAAATAATTCTCCGCTTTGAGGTAAGTAAATTTCTGGATCTAAATAACCATCAAATTCTGGCTGAAGATATAAAATTGGTAGCGCCCAATAGAGTTGATGGGAACTGTAAGCAGAAATTAATCCCTGGCGCATCCGACTCACGCACAAATCTACAGCATATCCCTGGGATAGATTGCGGTAAAATAACTGCGTTAATGTCAGGGCTACTTCGTCAGGAATGCGTTCTGACATCGCCAAAACGCTTTTTATGCCTCGCTTAACTAGAGTTTCAGTTAAATTGCGCTGTCCCGTATCTAAATTACTATCTGAAGTCGCGGCGTAGGTACCCAAACAAGAGTTAAACACTGCCATCTGGATATTATTATTGACCAGCAAGCCAGCCAAATCATCACCGTAAAGAGTTTCAGTTAAACCCGTTCTACCGCTGACTAAATAAATTTCGCCGCCGTTTGCACCTAAGTTACTATGACCGGAGTAGTGCAGTACATGGTAATTTCCTTGCTCTAAAGCTTGGGTTAACTCTTCTCTTCCTGGTTGTTCGAGTACCGATAGTTCAATTTCTGGAAGGTGATCCCCGCCTTGGATTTTACGTTCGAGTTCCGCTTGCAGCCTGATTGCTTCCTGTTTCAACAAGTTTAGACGCACTTGATCTGCGGGGGAAGCAATTACCATTAAGACTTTAATACCACCTTCGTTTGATAACTGTGGTATATTTCTCGATGGCATACGAGATGTGGAGCTCATTCCGCTTTGATAGCGGGAAAAAGCAATATAAGGACCAGTCGCCATGGGGCGATCGCCTTGGTGCATTACTTCCCAAGGAAGACGAGCTAGCTTGGTGTCTTTTAAGCCCAAACGTAGACGCAATACCTGTTGGTGATTTTGGGCAATACCTTGTGCCGTAATCCAACTGTCCCTCAGAGTACCTTGAAATAGGGCATTATAAAGTTGTTGACCCAGTGCCACCAAGTTGACTGAGTTTCTTGCATTTGTCTCTTCAAGACAGGCAGAGAGCGCCATCGCATCACCCTGCAATACTGACTGCAATGGGTCGTTCATTAAACTCCCAGCAGCCGCTAACCAATCAGCCACCGGCCACCTTACCAGTTCTTCTGCTAAGGGTACCCCAGGGGCGACTTGTTCCGTCCGTACCAAGTAGTCGTTTTGCCCTACTGGGGTTACGGAAATGTGAAATTCCTGGGTCACAACTTCTCCTGTTTACCTAACTTATCTGGTTGGAAACGCTTTTGTTTCAAGTCTATGTTTCGCCCTTCCTGATACATTAGATGCATCTAAGAGCTTCCATGTTTCTGAAAATAAAGTGCTTTTTGAGTTTATCTACTTTTACAACTTTATCCGATTCAATTAAATGTGCTTAGAACTAACGCCCGTTATATATGCGCTTGGTACTTTAATTCAGACGTAAAACTAAAATTATTATGAAGGTTTTTTGTTGTTAATACCCTTGTCTATCGCTCACCCGTCATTTTTATTTCACGCAGAAATTAAATAACGACCATGTGAGTGCGGCTTCGTTATAGTTAAACATTAAGTTAGAAGACGGGAAATGTCCCGGCATATACAAAACGCCTTGATACAAGTTGCTCGGTATACAACTTTTATCTGCATTTTGATGATTTTATCCGGAAGATACTTGTTAACTTTAGAACATTAAATCGGTAGATACACCCTGATAACTCACTCCTCTAGTTGACTGCCTTCCACTAGGGGTTTTTTTATGGTTTTCACGACCATAACTGCTCCGCCATATATTTTAGCCGTAAGATACTGGTTAATTTTAGAACATTTAACTGGTCAATGCATTCCGATCGATCGCTTAAGAGTTAAACCTATATGCGATCTGCTTTTTTATATTTAAAATCGGGACTCAAAAATATTTATATAGTTTTATCCGGAAACCCCTGTTATCTAAAGTACATAGAATTGGTAGATGCACCCTGATAACTAACTCCCCTGGCAAGCCTACAAGCACGCTGGGGGTTTTTATATTCAATTATAATTTAGTTCAAGAATTAACTGTCACGTACAGCACATATAATTTATAAATATACATTGACAATTGTCTACCCCGCTAAGGGTACAAACACGGTGTTTTTTGTATTTGATTAAAATTTTATCCGGAAAGCGACTGTTAGTTACAGTACATAGAATTGGTAGATGCACCCTGATAACTGTCTCCCCCGGTAAGCCTACAAGCAAGCTGGGGGATTTTTGTATGTTAAATTTCTACCGAC
>JBARZF010000919.1:0-3986 GCA_049649675.1 Rivularia sp. (in: cyanobacteria)
CTAGTGACGAGCGAGCAAGATGCTCGCACTACATAACACTCGTTTATTCCGCAGGAATTACTATAATTTCAATATTTATCTATTTAAAAGATAATTTATATGCTCTATTTCCAATGCCCAATACCCTATGCCCTATTCTCATTCATAAAGAATTCATATAATTAAACAAAATAGTCAAATATGCGGCAGTGTTATTTATAATATTGCAGCCATAAAATATATACCTCACTTCAGTATTTTTCCTCTTGGAAAGAATATTGATTAAGCATTACATTTTAAGTAGTTGCGCTATAAACGCATATCTTAATAACAATCGGGTTTTCAGAGCGCATTTATGAATCGGATCTATATCGTTTAGAAACGCACAGCAAATCTTTTTCTAAATCAACATTTTTCATTTTCCTTGTGTCGTATCCAGTTGCTTTATAAAAAATACTTTTTTTAAAGGCAATGACGATATTAAAAGCAAGATTTTTTAATCCAATTGTAGAAGCAATTAGAAATTAAAATGCCTCAAAATACTTCTTGTCTGCTTGCGTTGGCTTTAGCAGTTAGTTCTGCCTTGGTTACAAATCCATCTCAAGCTCAAACGGCAGCAGAAACAAACGCGGATATTACTGCATCCTCTCAATCTTCCATAACTAATCAAAGCACAATATCAAAATTAAAAAAATCTAAAGCTGCAAATCAAAATGAGGCTATCAATATTTCCCAGTTAGAACCCTCATCTACAACTGCTAATATCCAGAAACCTCTACGGGAGAGGATTCCGGTATACAGTCGAATTGGCTTCGGATTGAAACAGTAAAGGTAATCTAATGTAGAGACGTAGCACTGCTACGTCTCTCAACGTTTTCGGGGATAAACGAATCTTTAACTTCCAACACAAACTTGTTCGTAACGTCTTCCCGCACTTTCCCAGGTAAATTCTGTTTCTACTAATTTTCTAGCGTTGTGGGATAATTCTGCTCTCAGTTGCGGATTCTCAAATAACTTACTAATGGCATTTACATACTCTTGCGGTTTATTGGCGCGTAATGCCTTTAATTCTACATTTTCACCATCTACAGCTAATCCTTCTAAACCCCTGTCGCTACCGACGACGGGTATACCAGCAGCCATTGCTTCTAAGGTTTTGTTTTTGATTCCGAAACCAGTCCGCATTGAGACTATACAAACTGTGGATTTATGTAAATATTCTGCCATTGAAGGCACTTTCCCGGTTACGTTAACTCCGGGTTTTTCTTTGAGCGCTAGTACTTCTGCAACAGGGCGAGAGCCTACAATATCAAAGGTTGTGTCGGGATATTGTTTTTGAATTTCGGGTAAAACTTCGTTACAGAAAAAGCATACAGAATCAATGTTTGCTAAATTATCCATTGCACCGATGAAAACTAAACGGTGTCCTCCTGGATCTGCTGTACGATTGGGAAACATGACTAAATCGACACCGTTGGGAATCACCATCATTTCACTTTCAGAGTTGAATTCCCCTAACTGAATTTTGTCTTCTTCGGTTGTTGCGACAATTGCCGAAAATTTGTTACAGTAAGTTTTTTCGTAACGACGCAATAAAGGTAAATTAATTTTATCTCGCAAAGGGTTTTCAGATATTCCGTTTTGTAATTGATTGAGACAGCTACCGTATACTGAACTGTGAACGTTGACTACGGTACGTATCTTTTTTTGGAAACTAGGGCGCACGTAAATTTCATTAACGCTGTGTTCGCTGGTAATGGTGTCGCATTTACCCGCTTCTACGTAGTTATCAATCCAGTTTTGCATCTCCTTAGAGTAGCGATTGAATACGCTTGGGGGGATACCTTCACTGACAAATTTATTCAGACGCTGAATTTTTTTCAGTATTCCTCCGGTGGTACCGGAGTCATGGGGACGATTAAAAAGGACTAGTTTATCCACACAATCTCGCAATCCTTCGATTTCTGTCTCAGTAATTTCAGGTTCGGGTTGAGTCACCAGGGTAATCTGATGATTTTTCGTTAAATACTTAAGTAAATTAAAAGTTCTAACTTGAGTTCCACCGCGAGTCGGTGGATAAGGAAATGTAGAAGATAGCATTAAGATGTTCATAGTATTTTATGTTGTTTTGAATTGAAATAATTAGAGTTATTGTCTATATAATTTGCAATGTTTAGTTTATTAATATCCGGAAAGTTTTATATAATTTTGAATATTAATAATAAATGGTTTGTGATTAAAATACTATGATATATTTGCTAATTAATTAATGTCAATAACTTAGCTAATATTGTTTTTAATCAAATTAAATATATTTTTTCACAAGGAGAATTAAAATGAATATTTTGCTGATGGGATATTATGGTTTTCATAATGTTGGGGATGATTTATTTTTACGTCAGTTAATCGATCATTTTGCTAAAAGACAAGATGTAAAAAAGATATTCGTTTTTTGTCAAGAAGATTATTACGAGCGCACCACAGATAAAGTTAAGTTTTTTGCTGCAAGTAATTTATCTAAGTTAAAAAGACTTTCGATTGTTTTACAAAGCGACTGTTTGATGTGGGGTGGTGGAACTTTAAATATCGAAGATAAACCCACCAACTTATTAAGATTGCAGTCATTATCAAAATGGACTGGGAAACGTTTCGGCTTCCTTGGCGTGGGTTTGGAAACTATTAATTCAGATGAAAAAGAAAATAAAAGCCAAGTTTTTCAAAATGCCGATTTACTCTATTTAAGAGATAAACAATCTTACGAATCGGCTCTGCAAAAGCTCAAGCCTGTTAAAGCCTGTTGTTTGGGTGGCGATTTAGCATTTTTAGATTTAAATTATTACCAACCTTATATAAAAGAAAAAAATAAGAACGAAATAAAAAATATTTCTTTTTCTGGTAAATTTTGGTGGGGTGAAGGAAGAGGGGAATTTTACGCGCAGCAGTTAATGCCCTTGATTGAAAAATATAATTCAGTCATTCATTTATTACCAGCCCATGTAGGAGAAGAAAGAAACGATAATAAATTTCATCACTTACTCAAAAAATATTTACCCGAGTCTAACTATAAACTGCACTCTTGGGAGAAGCCAATAGAGTTTGTAGAAATTTTAAGCAATATGGACTTACACTTTGGCAACCGCTTGCACTCTGTTATTTTAGCTGATATCCTCGGCATACCTAGCATTGGAATTAGCGGTGCAAATACAAAAATTCAACATTATATTGATAAAACAGAAATGCTTCCTGAGTTAAGATTGTTCGATTTTATGGAACCTATAGAATTATATAATATTGAAAAGCTTTTCAGAGAATATCAAAGACCAACTGAATTTATTTTAAATGAATCTAAGACTGCGAAAGAAGGGGTGGAGTTGATTTTTCAGAAACGATAAGTGCAAATTAATACTTTACCTGGCGGTTGAAACCACGGCTACACAAGCAAAACCCGCCTGCGCGGGTTCAACTCATAATTAATAATTTCTAACTCCTTCACCATGCCTAAAGTTAGTATTTGTATTCCTACATTTAACCGCATTGATTTACTGCCTTTTGCTATCGAAAGCGTACTCAAACAAACTTATCAAGATTTTGAGTTGATTGTTTGCGATGATGGCTCTAGCGATGGTACTGCGGATTTAATGTCTAAGTATCAAGATAATCGGATTAAATATATTCGGCATCAGCAAAATATCGGTAAAAGTAATAATATGCGCTCCGGTTTTGATGCCGCAACTGGCGATTATTTTATCAAGTTTGATGATGACGATCGATTAACGCCGGATTTTATTGCGGAAACTGCTGCGATTCTTGATGAAGATTCTACTATAGATTTTGTTGGTACAGATCATTGGATAATTGATATTAATAATCAGCGCCTCGGAGCTCAAACTATGGAAAATTCCCGTATTTGGGGAAGAAAAGATTTAGCGTCAGGTGTGGTAAATAATCTATTGGAAGCTGTGTTTGTGAATCAAAGCTTTCAAATTGGTGCAACTCTATTTCGCCGT
>JBARZF010000920.1:0-2220 GCA_049649675.1 Rivularia sp. (in: cyanobacteria)
TATCAACTAATATTTGAAAATCTTGGTAATCCATTTTAGTTTGACTTTGATTTAATGATTGCTTTCTATCGCTTTCTAATTCCTCTTGCAATGGTGATTCTTTGACAACAGAATCCCGATTGTCCTGTTGAAGTGGTAAATTCACATCGTCAATCAATCTACGGATATTTACATTTTCAAAACTGCGATCGCACTCAATTTCATATCTACGCCTTTCTAAACGTCTACGCAAATTTTCTAACGTATAAGTATCAGGATTTTCACTTTCTACACATTCACGACAGTTACAGGGAACCAAGGTTTGATATTGCAAACGCTCAAAAGAACCATGAATTTTATCTAATTCGTGAGTGACAACCGCGAGCAATTCTTTTTTACGGTTTCCCGCTACTCTAATTTTAATTTCCCGTTGATTATAATGCTCAATTACTTCAGCGCGAGTTTCATCTTTAGTAAGAACAACCCCGCTTCTCCAAACAATATTTTGTTGTTCAATCCAAGGGTGTGTTTCTACAATGAAGCGAGTAATAATACCTTTGGGCATAAAATCATATTTGTAGCGCAAGATGAGATTATTCGATTTATCCCAGGTGTATTTGGGTTCGTTGATATCGAGTAGTTGTGGCGAAATGTATTTACCGGAATTATTTGGAATTGGGTAGCAGAGTTTAAACCGCATCATTAATTGCAGCAGTTCATCTTGCATATTGCTGTATTCGCCATCCTTCCAAATATCAGCGAGTTGTTCTTGAGTAAAACATCCTAGATTGTTTATGACAGTTTTATTATCTAATACTTTATAAACCGCAGTTGTCGCCCATTCTGGTTTGAGAATTATGTAATGTTTCAGTGTAGAATCATCTTGAAAATGCAGACAAACGCCTAAGTCATGTAAAAAGCTACTCAACCGCAGCATATCTTTAGAGTCAGTTAAATTATTAATTCTACAAAGTTGATAATATTCTTCTCGACTAATGTAATTATGCCAATCGTTATCTAAAGCTGCTCGCACTCTCACCCAAATTTTTGGTAAAGGTGAATTTTCCCCAACATGGTCAAGATTGCTAATATAATTTTGAATATTTTTTTTAATTTCTGCTAAACCGCGATTTGTATCTAAGTTAGTTGCTAAAACTTCTTTTAAATTCAAAAACTCTCCCCGTAATTGGCGTTCATTCACCTCACACTGACGGTCTTGTTTTTCGTTTTTAACAATCAGAACTGGGCTATTATCACTTAAAAGTTCGACAACTTTCAGCCACCAGTAAAAGTTAGGATTTTCTCTACGGTTATCTGCAACTAAAACATAAAAAGAACGTTTGGATAGAAAAAATTGATGAGTTTGATGGTATATTTCTTGTCCACCAAAATCCCAGATATTAACGCGAAATTCCTTACCATTGGGTAGTGGGAACTTCCACTGAATTACATCAATTCCTTCGGTTGATTTTTCTTTAGAGTTGAGTTGGTAGTTTTCATCTTCAATTTTCTTCGCTAGAGAAGTTTTACCCGCTTCTCCTTCCCCAACAATTAATAATTTCGCTTCGTAAAGGGGTTCCGTTTCTGATGGATCTTGTACTCGGAAATAAAAATCAAGGATTTCGGAGACATCTCCTGGATCTTTATACCACTCCTTTAACCCCAAAATTTCCGGTGGAATGGGGAGTGGATTCCTACGTAAATCCAGTTTTTCAAGTTTAGTGAGTCTTTTAATTGTTTCTGGTAAACTATTCAGTTGATTGCGACTGAGGTAAAGGGTTTGCAAATTGGTGAGTTGCCCAATTTCTGCTGGTAAACTACTCAGTTGATTTAAACTGAGCTTGAGGGATTCCAAATTGGTGAGTTGTCCAATTTCTGCTGGTAAACTACTCAGTTGATTGCCACTGAGGTTGAGGGATTGCAAATTGGTGAATTGGACAATCTCAGATGGTAAATTACTCAGTTCATTGTTGTAGAGGTAGAGGGATTGCAAATTGGTGAGTTGTCCAATTTCTCCTGGTAAACTACTCAGTTCATTGCTTTCGAGGTTGAGGAATTGCAAATTGGTGAGTTGTCCAATCTCAGCAGGTAAACTACTCAGTTTATTACTGCTGAGGTAGAGGAATTGCAAATTGGTGAGTTGTCCAATCTCAGCAGGTAAACTACTCAGTTTATTGTCCCAGAGGTCGAGGGTTTGCAAATTGGTGAGTTGTCCAATCTCAGCAGGTAAAGCTGTCAAAT
>JBARZF010000921.1:0-3588 GCA_049649675.1 Rivularia sp. (in: cyanobacteria)
AGCAGGAAGATATTGTTTGGCATTCTCCGAATTGTCGAACAATTCGCTTGAAAGCAGGTAATGTTGATTTTGTGCCGCGAGATCATATTTTTGAGCATTTGCCAGAATTTGTAGATAACTTTCTCAAATTTCAACAAGATAACGAAACTATATATTCTTTAATTCACACCAATTATTGGCTTTCTAGCTGGGTTGGTATGCAGTTGAGACAAAAACAAGGAAGTAAAATAGTACACACATATCATTCATTAGGAGCAGTTAAATATAATACTGTAAAAACAGTTCCTTTAATTGCTAGTACCCGTTTGGGAACAGAAAAGCAGGTACTAGAAACTGCACAAAGAATTGTTGCAACTTCGCCGCAAGAAGAAGAACATATGCGTACTCTTGTTTCGACAAAAGGAAACATTGATGTAATTCCTTGCGGTACGGATATTGAACGCTTTGGTTGTGTTGACAGAAAAACAGCTAGAACGGAGTTGGGAATTAATCCCGAGACTAAGCTTGTATTGTATGTAGGACGTTTCGACCACCGCAAAGGTATTGAAACCTTAGTACGTGCAGTGGGACAATCTAAATTATTTGGCAGGGAAGACTTCAAGCTAATGATTTGTGGCGGTAGTCGAGCAGGACACAGTGATGGTGATGAGCGCGATCGCATTGAAAAAATTGTCGCGGAATTGGGAATGACTCAGATGACTAAATTTCCGGGTCGTATTAGTCAAGAAGATTTACCATTTTACTATGGTGCTGCTGACGTTTGCGTTGTCCCTAGTCATTACGAACCTTTTGGACTAGTAGCTATCGAAGCAATGGCGAGCTTTACACCAGTAGTTGCAAGCGACGTTGGCGGACTTCAGTTTACTGTGGTTAATGAAGAAACTGGTTTGTTGGCACCACCGCAAGATGTCCCAGCTTTTGCGAATGCTATTGACCGAATTTTGCTTTCGGCTCAATGGAGTGAAGAATTAGGTCAAGCTGCGAGAAAGCGCGTTGAAAATAAATTTAGTTGGGATGGGGTTGCAATGCAATTAGGCGAACTCTATAAAAATTTATTGCAGCAATCTGTAAAGCAGCCTATGGTAGTCAACAGTTAATAGTAGTAACACATAAATAATGGGGAATCGGTAATTGCGAGCCGGGAATTCACTGTACGTAAATTTAATTAAATTTATTCAATTTCTATTGAAGAGGGTGGATTATTATTATACAGTTGTTATTGCCGATTGCCCATTATCAGTTATTTTTTTATCCTGCTGTAGCGGTACAAGTTAGTTATGCCTTCAGAAGTAGCCTAAAAAAGGAAATAGATTAGGCTTCTAACACTCATTTAAAAACGGACTGGCTCTAGTTGAGAATGCTTCTGAATATGAAGATAATAGAACTGGGAAATTTTCTCTAATATTTTTTACAGATGCAGACTTTAACTCTTTAATCGATAACGGACAATTTTCTGAGTTGTTTGTTGGTGAAGGAAGAATTGGCGATCGAGGAGGTAATGCACAGAAAGAATTAAAAATTAATGGTGATGTAGCTGAAGGTGCTAAAGTTTCAGAAGAAACACAGTTTAACTGGGAAAGTGGTGAAGAATATGACTTCAGCTTAGAATACGACGGAAGCATGGTTAACTATATGCTGGGTGGTCAAACGCTCAGTAGCACAGATTTCAGCAGTCCGATAAATAGCATTTTCTTCCGTACTAGTGCCGGTGCAAATACCACAACTTCTTTGACTGACCTTGTGTTTAACGGTACAGCAATTGGGGATTTAACAAAAGAGTGAAAGTGGTAGTCGCGATATCGATTATCTCCAACTCAATGATGTATCTTCCCCTTTCAAGATTACGGGTAGAGCATCAATAAGCTGGCAAGAGACAGAAGGGAAACCTAATACTAAAAATTCTCTAAATGCTTTTCAAATCAAAGTAGGTAATTCACCAACCAGCGTACCCGAACCCGGCACAATCGGCGCGATATTTATAACTGGGATGACTGGTTTAGGATTAAGTCAAAAGAAGAAAAAAGATGAATAATAAAGGATCAACTGTATTACAATCTAATTTAATATTTAATATTTGATATTTAATATTTAATATTTAATATTTAATAGAGTTGCATCGCCTTGCTAAATTAAAAACTTTTTTCTCATCTTCCTTAAGTAAGAAAGTTAATTTAACAAATGCACGTCTTGGATATATCTATATCTAAAGACGTGCATCTATTGTTTCAATCGAGCTATACTGACGAACATCAACGCTTTTACAACAAACAACAATCGCTGTGCAAACATTTGACTTTACTACTTTGAGTGCAGTTTGCAGCGATATCCGTGCTAACTGGCTCCCATCGCGCTTAGAACAAGTTTATCAGCGCGATCGCTATACTATTGCAATTGCACTTCGTACTCTCAAAAGTCGGGGTTGGCTTGAAGTTTCCTGGCATCCCCAAGCTGCTCGCATTCATATCGGTTCTCCACCACCGCGATCGCCAGATACATTTACTTTCTCTCAACAATTGGTTCACCAGTTAGGTGGTTTAGCTTTGGTGACAATTGAAACAGTTGCTCCTTGGGAGCGTGCGGTAGATTTACAATTCGCTCCTCGTCCGGGAGAGCCAGCTTTATATCACCTGTATGTAGAAATCATGGGCAAGTACAGCAACGTGATTCTTACGGATGCTAACAATATAATTATTACCGCTGGTCGTCAAATTAGCGAAAAAAAATCAAGCGTTCGCCCTATCTTAACTGGAGCAGTTTACGAACAACCACCAAAGCTGACTACTGCAATTCCGAGTTTGGATGAATCACAACAAGATTGGTACGAAAGGGTAAGCTTGATACCTGGAGCTATCAAGAGTCAGTTGCCTAAAAACTATCGTGGTGTTTCTCCCGCTTTAGTACAGTCAATGCTTCTAGCGGCAAATCTTAGTACGGAAAGTACAACTGATCGACTTACACCTAAAGAATGGCAAGCATTATTTAAGCAATGGCATATTTGGCTTAAAGCTTTGCAAGAAAAAAAGTTTCAAGCAGGTTGGACTGAAAGTGGTTACACCGTACTTGGCTGGGGTGCAGTTGAAAAAGTAAACGATATTCAAGAGTTACTCAACCGCTACTATACCGATAAGTTTAATCAACAGATATTTGCTCAACTAAAACATCAACTTAGTCAGAAACTGAGCAATATTTTAGGAAAATTGCGTACCAAAGCTCAAACTTTTGAAAAACGCTTGCAGCAGTCAGAACAATCGGATCAATATCGTACCCAAGCCGATTTATTAATGGCTTATCTGCAAGAATGGGAACCAGGGATGGAAGAAATTACTTTAACTGATTTCGAGACGAACGAACCAGTAAAAATCAAATTACAACCCGATAAAAACGCAGTACAAAACGCCCAAAAACTTTATAAACAGCATCAAAAACTCAAACGTGCCCGTACAGCAGTAGAACCTTTACTTGCAGAAGTAAATGCTGAAATCGAATATTTAGAACAAGTTGAAGCAGCGATTTCTCAAATTGACAGCTACCTTGAGGCTGAAGATTTACAGGCTTTAGAAGAAATCCGCGAAGAATTGATTGCACAAA
>JBARZF010000922.1:0-2320 GCA_049649675.1 Rivularia sp. (in: cyanobacteria)
CGCTTTTGGGAATGGGGTTTGAGAAAAACCTTTATTTTGCAGCATCACATAATGACTGCAATCATTTTCACCTACATATTGCAGCAAGTCGTATCAATATCGATGGTGAATGTGTATCTGATTGGTACGATAAACGACGCTTGGAAAAGGTTTTGAGAAATTTAGAATCTCAATTTAACTTAACCCCCGTACCAAACTCATGGTCCGTTGACCGTACAGCACCATCTACCGGACAAAAGCGACGAATGTTTCGAGAAAACCAAGAATTTGAGTTGGGACTGCGGAATAAACCAGCGGATAAGAGTGCAGTTGAGAAAATTCAAGATGCAATAGAAACTGCGATTCAAGCAGGAGTGAGTTTTACTGAATTTATTGAAAAGTTGAAAATAGTAGATGTAGAAACATCATTGAAATTCAATTCGGAGGGTGTTATTCAAGGTATTTCCTATTCCATAGATGGTGTTGCGTTTGCTGGAGGTAAATTAGGCAGAAATGATAAAGCTTGTACTCTCAAAGGGTTAGCAATGCGAGGTGTTAAATTTGACCTAGAATACGGTGCTTTGATGTTAACTCGACACGAGATTAAAGATAATAAACAGCAAAATGAAGCAAATCATACGAAAGTCAACGGGAATATACGTTCCAAAAATACCCAAATAGAATTTGATTAAATTGAACTCCCCAAATTGCCATATTTGTGGAGTATTTCATCGGTTGCTAAGAAAATATGACAACCGAGTCCAATACTCTTTAACGCCTTAGTTTTACTACCTTTCAACTGATTGAATACTCTGCTTCAAGAAAAGCCAATATTCGCTCCTGCTTAGGTGTTAAGCTAGATGGGTCATGAACCTTTCCCAACACTTCTAGTACTGCTGCATGGGTAGGCTCATAATCTGATTCAACTTTACTGACTATATGTCTGAGCCGAATGCAATTTTGGGAAGCTGCATCTTCACTCGCTGCATAAGCTCTTTCTAAATGCTCCGGTTTGACAGTTTCCAAATCAACTTTCCAGGTTTTGATTCTGCAACTATGAGGATTTATCTGACAAACAATGCACCAACATCCAGAAAATGGTCTTAAATCCGGTTCATATTTTGGCATAATTCGACACACCTCACCAACATAATGTGGATTAGGTACGCGCTGCTTATCCTTTATTTGCCCGACTATATCAGATTTATTTTGCTTGCTATGGAGTAATTTTTGTGCCGATTCTTTTCCTTCTTGATCAACAACTTTCGCAAGTGATAAAATATCCTTTTTAGTCAGCCCGCTATTACGAGCTAATATAGAGTGCTTGAGTTCTTCACCCAGCGATTGCGCTAAAGTATCTAATGCATTCGTAAACTGAGCATCGTTACGAATAGTTCTACCAGTAACTTTGTACTGCTGCGCCAAACTTTGAGCTACATCTACCGATAGGAAATTATTTCCGTTCGGTGAATTCTGTTTAAGATTGTGATTGCGATCGCCTTTCAAATTGAGATATCGTTTACCTCGTAAGTAACTGGCAACTTCAGGTGTAATATTGCGTCTACCCAGTTGATTATTCGCAATCCAGCAAATAGCAGCTTCTCTTGAAGCAATTTCAATTTCCACAACTTTGTAAAGTATATGCTCGCGAGTGCATATTTCATAACGGTTGTGACCATCGAGTAAAATATTATGATGTTGCCACACGATTAACGGGTCAAGACAACCAAATTCCTTTAAATTTGCTTCCAACTGTGATTTTTCTTCAGTCGATAGAGGAGGAATTAAATTTTTAAACTCAGGGTCAATTATTACTGTGGAAACTTCGTTTTGTCGAATTTCGGGAATATCGTCGGGTTCGTCCCAAGTAGGGTCATATTTAACACCATCCCAATCGCCTTCATAACTTTGTTGAAATGGTTGCTGATATTGATCGGTATTAAAAATCATCGTCATTTTTTACACTCCTACATTAATTTAGAAGGCATTCCTCATGAAAAATAAGGAAAGAATACCAATTGTCTAAGTCTTAATATTTCTTCCCAGTGCCGACTGCCTTTGTAGTAAAGTTATTGCCGTACCAAATTTTTAAAACAAGTAAACTGTGCATCAAACAGAAGTTTTATTATTCCCGTCGGTCCACCTCTATTCTTGGCAACAATTAACTCTGCAATACCTCTATCAACCGTATCGTGGTGGTAATATTCATCACGGTACAGAAGCAATACTAAATCCGAATCTTCCTCAATTCGCCCCGATTCTCTTAAATCTGACATCAAAGGACGTTTGTTATTTCTACCTTCCACACCACGATTTAACTGCGATAAAATGACAACAGTTG
>JBARZF010000923.1:0-13854 GCA_049649675.1 Rivularia sp. (in: cyanobacteria)
TAAATAAATACCGTATTTCTCAGCTTCGTAACCGATGCGAGCATTTACTAAAACGTATGGTTCTTGTTTGATTTGATTATCGTCATCAAAATAAGTAATACCATAACCGCTCAATCCAGCACGAGCATATAACCCTCCTTGGCTGCGATATTGTGCTGCTAAATTATAAGTAAATTGCGGTACAAAAGGAACTTGATTGTCGCTTAAATCCACTCCGGTATCTGAGTTTAAATAGTTTTTGTATTCACTGTCTACATAACCAACTGATGCAATTAAATCTAATCCTCTAGCCGGTTTTGCTTTTAATTCAAATTCAACTCCGGTGGCTTTGACATCAATGTTGCTGACATTTCCAAAAAATCCACTTTCGTCAAATTGCAATACTTGATAGTCATTTACATCGTTATGAAATACCGATAAATTGGCAATCAAACGATTATCCAACCAAGAAGATTTCAAACCCGCTTCGTAACTCCAAGTTTTTTCTTCTCCAAATCGTAATTCTGCTTCGCTACCAGCACGATAATTTAATCCACCTGGTCTATACCCTTTCGCAATTGTGGTATAAGCCATTAAGTTGGGATTGAGTTGATATTTCAAACCGAAACGAGGAATCAATTCATCATTACTGACTTCTTCATCTGTAAATTCTGGACGCAGTGGAGTTAAACTACCGTCAGCACCTATCGATTCATAGCTACTATCTGAAGATGCATCGGAAGTTTCGTAACGCAAACCAGCAAATACGGTTAATGGTTCGATAGGTTTGTAGTCAACCTGTCCGAATACTGCATAGGTTGTACGAGAATCGTCTCCAAAACGGCGAAATCTGCCAAATCCGGGAAAGTCGGTTTGAGCATCATCAACTTTAAAGTCGCGAGATTCGTAGTAACCACCCAACAACCATTGAAAACGCTCGGCTGTTTCCGGAGATTGGAAGCGTAATTCCTGCGTCCATAATGTTGAGTTAATATCATCAATAATCTGTACCGCTCCAGTGCTTCCAGGAACTACGTTTTCCTGACGGCTAAAACGACGTGCTGTAATTGATGTTGCTCGGAAGCCTTCACCGTCATAACCAACTTTCACCGCTTGAGTATTTGTACTAAGCTTATTGAATCCTTCAGTCTCTAAATTTACCTCAAATGGTTCGTCGGGATTTATTTTGTTGTAAGTCGGATTTCCGTCATCGGTAAAACTGTTATAGCTATTAAAAGATACAGTCCAATCTAATGTTGGTGTCCATAATAATTGCGCTCTGCCTGCAAATCGCGCTCTTTCGCCGATTTTTTCACCTGTAGCCAGATTTTCAATAAATCCATCTTGTCCCTTATATGCTCCAGCGATTCGTAACGCTAATTTATCTTCAACCAAAGCATCGTTAAGAGAAAATTGCAATTCGCGACTATTATATTTTCCGTAACTTGCACCAAAAGTGATTTCTGGCTCTGAAGATGCTTGACGAGAAATAACGTTAACTGCACCAGCAGAACTATTTCTACCATAAAGAGTACTTTGAGGTCCTCTAAGTACTTCTATTCTTTCTAAATCTGTAAAAGCTAAATCTAAAAAGCCGTTATAATCAACCGGAATATCATCGATATAAAAAGCTACGCTATCTTGAGCGGTAAGGAAATTAGCATTATTCAATCCCCGCATACTGTAGTTGCTGAACTCTGTTCCACCACCAGATGTAGGAGCAAAACTAAAGTTGGGAGTATAGTCAGCGATATCTTGAAAAGAATCTATTCGAGCATCTTCAATTTCCTGTTGCGGAATTACCGTTAAGCTCAAAGGTACATCCTGCGCGTCTTCCGGTCGTTTTTGTGCCGTAACCGTAAGTTCGATATCTGCTCTGGGTGTAGAATTTAAGCTGAGAATTAGTTGGCGATCGCCATTCGCAAAGTTTACAGTTGGAGTGTCTTTCACCCCAGTTATTCGTACCTGTACTTTATTATCTAACTGGGTAACGGTTATTGAAGCAATTGTTTCTACAGGATTATTTGCTTGAAATTCCCCACCATTAGGCAAATTCAATACCGCATTTTGAATATCTGCAATTAAAGTATTACCTTCTGTTTTTGTCGTCGGTGATGATAAGTCTCCCTGGGGAGTTTCTAAAATCACTTGCAAGCCATTATCTGTTTGTTGCAAACGCACACCAGTTATCTCGACAATTGCAGGAGTAGTATTTTCCTGTGTCAGTAGATAAGCAGCGTTGGTTTTATTACGTTTAAATTCACTTAATTGAAGAATATTTGTAATTGATTTATCAGTTTTTTCCTCAACCGAAGCTTTGTCTTTACCGATATCTATCTTTGTTTGCTTTTCTTCTGCTAAAGCTGGTTGAGATAGCACTAAATAGAATATGCCTAATATTCCTGCATACCAAAACTGTTTCAACTTCAAAGTATCCTCCCACACCAAATAACAAGTAAATTAATACATAAAAATTATCGTATTCGTAATAATGTTGGAATTATTACATTAACGTTATATTATTTACTTGTTAGTTACTGATGTCAAATGACAGCTTGTCAAACAAGTATTTAGAAGTTGATTGTTTTTGAAGCTACAAATGAATTCAATTGAAAAAAGTTTAGATGTTTTAGGGAGGGCAAAAATGGAAGAGTACAATAATATTACTAGAATTTCGCTTTAACTTGTATACCATACATCGCGGGGTTGCCAAATTCTGCGGTTCCATCTGGTACGGGGAATATATATCCCGAAGTCAGGTAACGAGTATCAAACAAGTTATTTGCATATAGATAAATGCCATATTTTTCAGCTTCATAGCCAATGCGAGCATTTACAAGAGCGTATGGTTCTTGCTTGATTGTATTATCATCATCAAAGTAAGTAAGACCATAACCGCGCAATTCTGCACGTGCGTATAAACCTCCCAAAGTACGATATTGAGCTGCTAAATTATAGGTAAATTGCGGTATTAAAGCAACTTGATTGTCGCTCAAATCTATACCAGTCTCAGTATTTATATAGTTTCCGTATTTACTGTTTGCATAACCAATTGATGCAATTAAATCAAGCCCTGGTGTTGGTTTTGCTTTCAGTTCAAATTGCACTCCAGTAGCTTTTAAACCGATATTGTTGATATCACCTAATAATCCATTTTCATCAAACTGCAATACTTGATAGTCATTTATATCTTTGTGGAAGAATGACAACCCAGCAATCAAATAACCATCCAGCCAAACTGATTGCAAACCTACTACGTAACTCCAGCTTTTTTCTTCTTTAAATTGTAGGGTATCTTCAGTATCGGCACCATAATTTAATCCACCCGGTCTATAACCTTTGGCAATATTAGCGTATCCTATTAAATTGGGACTGAATTGATATTTCAAACCGAAGCTGGGAATCAATTCATTATCGCTGATTTTTGCATCTTCAACATCCGGACGAATTGGACTTAAACTACCGTCAGGATTTACTAGATTGTAACTACTATCTAAAGATGTATCGCTAGATTCGTATCGCAAACCGGCAGACAGGGTTAATGGCTTGATGGGTTTATAATCTAAATGTCCAAATACCGCATAGGTTTGCCGATAATCATCTCCTAAGCGTTGAACTTTTGGAAATCCCGGAAGATCGACTTGAACATCATCAACGATATAATCCTGAGATTCGTAGTAAGCACCTAATAACCATTGAAAATTCTTAGCACTTTCCGGAGATTGTAAGCGTAATTCCTGCGTCCATAATTTTAATTTCAAATCATCAATAGTCTGTGTCGCTCCGTTACTTCCGGGAAACAGAAATTCTTGCTGGCTAAAACGACGGGCTGTTATTGATGTTGCTCGAAAACCCTTACCCTTATAACCAACTTTCAAAGCTTGAGTATTTGTACTGTAATGATTATAACCTATTGTATCTAAATCAACCTCAAATGGTTCGGAAGGATTAAGTTTGTTGAAATTTGGATGACCATCATTTATAAAGCTGTTGTAGCTGTTAAAAGATATCTTCCAATAGTCGGTAGGTGTCCATAAAAGTTGTCCACGTGCTGCAAATCGCGCTCTATCACCTATTTTATCGTCTGTAGCAATGTTTTCAATAAATCCGTCTCGACCTTGGTAAACTCCAGCAATTCGCAAAGCTAGTTTATCTTCAACCAAAGCATCATTGAGAGAAAATTGCAGTTCGCGGCTATTATACTTACCATAACTTGTGCTAAGTATAACTTCTGGTTCTGAACTTGCTTGCCGAGAAATAGCGTTAACTATACCAGAAGAACTACTTTTACCAACTAGAGTACTTTGAGGGATTCCCAGAACTTGTATTCTGTCCAATTCAGCAGAAGAGAGAATAATAAGGTTATTATAGTCAACTGGAATATCATCGATATAAAAGGCTACTCTGTCTTGAGGGGTAAGAAATTTAGGATCGTTCAATCCCTGCATAACAATATAATTACTTAACTCGTTACCCTGCTCATACTTTGGTGAATAGTTATACTGAGCGATTTTTTTGGCGATATCTTCTAAATAGTTGATTAGAATCTCTTCGATTTCCCTATCTGAAATCACTGTTGGATTTAAGGGTACATTCTGCAATTGAGATAGTTTTTGTGCCGTAACCGTGGGTTCGATGTCTGCTTCAGGGATAAAATCTAAGCTGAAAAGTAAATTATCACCGCTGTTTGTGAATAATTCCATTATCCGTGCTTGGACTTTGTTATCATCTAATTGAGAAGCATCTGAATTCAACTTCCCAACTTTTTTATCAAGATTAATTTGTTTGTTTATAAGATTTTCTTGAGCAAAACCAGGTTGATTTAGTACGAAACAAAATACACTTATAATGGCTGGGTAAAAAAAATGTTTCATAGTCAAATTACTCATTTTTGCGATCAAAGCGATTATAGTTTTGTGTTATATATTTTTTAGTTACTATTAATCTTAAAGAGAACGATTATTTAGTACATATTATGCTGAAAAAAAAGAGCATCCTACCCAACACTGTCTAAGGGTGTGGCATACAAACAAAGCCCACGTATGTGGGCTTCGTAAATATAGCCCCAACCTTCTAGCCTGGGCTTTTTGCTTTTCTATTCTCTATTCTCTATTCCCTATTCCCTATTCCCTAATATTTAAAACTAACCCAAATGATTTTCTAACATCTGAGCAATCACTTCTGGCTGAATCTTTCGATATTCTTTTTTACCTAATTTCAATACGCAGTTGGAAGAACTACAACATTTTAAACAGCCAGTATGCTCGATCGCAACTTTGTCATAAAGACCTTTTTCGCGCAAAATCTTTTCTAATTCTGGCAATACGTTTTGACTGTTTCGTTTACGGCAACCCGATTTTTTACATACTAAAATTTTGGGTTTACTTTGAGTTTCCATGCTTTGTTTGGGACAGGTTTCTATTGGTTTTATTCCATATACTTTTAATTTGGTTTTTCCTGTACGTAAATTTAACTTGTTAACTCCAAAAACGTTTATTTGTTTCCCTGGTTGTAAAAATGAAGTCGCTGATTCCCGTAAAAGTTTCGGAAGTTTGAGCTTTATTTCTCCATTATGAGTTATCAGTTTTAAAAATTTAGGTTTTTTCGGATTGTCTCCATCAAAAGCAACAAATTCACCTTTCAAATTAAATTCGGATAAAGTTCGGTAATTATCAACCATTTTGATTTTAGATTTTGGATTTTAGATTTTGGATTATGCATTTTAATTTTTTAGGATTTACAACATGAGAGCAGATTTTTGATTTAATTCTAAAATCTACTTAAAAAATAGGAGTACGGGAATTAGGAGTCAATATTAGAAACTCAGATTCCCCTTATCTCCTTATCTCTCAAAAAAATTATTTTTTAAGAAAATTATGATGAGAGTCTTTTCGCTTCTACAGTTTTAGGCAAATCTTGCATTTCTGGCATATCCGAGAATTCTAATTCCCAACCGTTTGCTAAAGTTAAAACTTTACCAGATTCCCCATCAGCTTGTTTAACAACTTCTTCTTCTAAGTCTTTTTTCGGAACATATACTACTAAAGTTCCGGCACCGTTTTTACGTAGCATTACTTTCATGTTGATCCCCTCTTTCTATAAGTTCTAATTCTTCTTTTCGACAACCTATGACGATATCTTTATCCATGAAGCGGATTGCATAAACATAGGCTCTTTGTAAATAATCACCTATCTCTACGACATAACCAACTTCTCCGACATCGAGCAAAACTTCTCCTAATTTTTTACCAGGATAAGTACCGTCATTTTTAATTAAACTGGTAATTTTGACTTTGTCGCCAAGCTCGTAAATTGGTGGTAAATCAAGTTCTAATTCTTCTTCATCTGATGGCATGGGAATATCTACCGCTTTGTACTAAATCTAATACCTCTTGAGTGGTAAGGCTGCGTTTTTTGTTTACTGACTCTTGACGTACTGCTTCTAAAACAGATTTGGTTTCCTCTGAATTAAGCTTGATTCCATGCTCACCTAAAACTTGAGTTACCGAATGTCTGCCAGAATGTTTACCTACTACTACACGTCTTTCCCAACCAACTTCTTCCGGGCTGAATGGCTCGTAAGTCATTGGGTTTTGCAATACGCTATGAGCATGAATGCCAGATTCGTGTGCAAAAGTATTTTCACCGACGATTGCTTTCCAAGGTGGTACGTTAGAACAAGATGCAGTTGCTACCAATCGAGATAAATCGAGTAATTTTCGAGTATCAATACCTACATCCAAGCCGTAAATGCTTTTTAAAGCCATGACGACTTCTTCTAAAGCTGCATTTCCAGCCCTTTCTCCCAAGCCATTTACTGTTGTATTCGCTGTTAAACATCCTGCTTCGATACCAGCAAGAGCGTTAGCTGTCGCTAAACCAAAATCATTGTGAGTGTGGATTTCCGCAGGAATCGATAGCGATTCTACCAGCTTTTTAACTCGATGATATGTAGCGAAAGGATCGAGAATTCCTACTGTATCGCAGAAACGGAACCTAGAAGCACCTAATTCCTGAGCAAATAAAGCTACATCTAATAGGAAATTATGATCGGCTCTCGAAGCATCTTCTCCACCGACTGAAACCCAAAGTCCATTATCTAGAGCGAAGTTAACGCTATCTCTAAGCTGTTGTAGAGTAATGCGCCATTGCCCCTGAAACTTAGTGTTAATTTGAACTCCGGAAACAGGAATGCAAATATGTACCCGTTTCAATCCACAAGCTATAGAAGCCTGTATATCTGAGATTACAGCACGATTCCAAGCTAGGAGTTTTGCTCGCAAATTCAAGTCAGCAATTGCTTTGATAGCTCGCGTTTCTTCCTTACCCATCGCTGGAATACCGACTTCTATTTCATGTACTCCAACAGCATCGAGAAACTTCGCAATCGCAACTTTTTCTTGTAAATTGAAAGCAACACCCGCAGCTTGTTCGCCATCGCGTAGTGTTGTGTCGTTAATTAAGACAGCTGGTTGATTCATCTGTGAAAAATACCTCTATGGGATTTTTTTAACTCCCCGCTCACGTACTTGGTTTTAACTTAAAATTAATAATAGTAAACGGCACTGGTAAGGAACGAATCATTTTGATAAATTATGAATTATGAGAAATCACGATCGTAATTATCATAATTTTCTGGCATTACCTATTCATCCGCTTATTATTATTACTCAACAAACTGAGTCTTTCTGTATGAGAAAGAACCAGATTTTGGTATAAACTAACAATTTTCTTCACCCGGAATATTTTTAATTTCTTTGATTAACATAACGCTCATATAGTTTGTAGCGAATGTCGAGAATATTAATAGACTAATTCCAGCAATTAAGGTAGTAAACATGGGAATGGGGAATGGGGAATGGGGAATGGGGAATGGGGAATGGAGAATGGGGATTGGGGATTGGTAGGAAGATGCTGCTACTAGAAATTGGTTAATTAATCAAAATACTTGTATTTTTGAATCAAGTTGCAGTTAAATGTAACTTTTTTCTAAAAAAGATTGAGTAAGTACTTAAAAGATAAATTATTTTAAATTCTTTTTTAGCTATTTCTGCTTTGGGGTAAATACACTATTAAATATTGTTCAAAATATTTCAATAAATATCTCAATTTTGGGAATCTAACCAATCAAAAATTTTTTCTAGCTGCTCTATATCAACTAAACCATACTGCCAAAGCAGCATTGGTAGAGGCCCTTTATTTAACCTACTTTTTCGCACTGCTACAGCAATATCACAATTAGTTAGTAAAAGCTCCTTTTTTAAGAAATTGATAAATTTGGTATCGCTGTGAGGTGTTAGCATCATAGAACAACAAACCTCTATAATTAAGAAGAAACACGGCTTAGTTTAACTGACTATTTTCATCGTAAATGGAAACCTTGTTACCTACCTTTTATATCTCAGGAAACCTTGATCGCTAAATTTGGTTTTCCTAGATTGTTTATATTTTTGTCACAGTATAAACCAGGTAGGTAAAAAGTAATTAAAAATGCCAACATCTTTCCAGCCAATCGATTAATGACTGACGTGATGCTGTAAATTGAATCACGGTAGAATGAAGCAGAATTGCCGCAATCCAATTATCTATTTGTACTTGCAATGAACCATCTGACTTACAACAACAAGGAATATCTAACTCTTGTAAGCGATGGTAAATTTGCCAGCGTTGCGAGTAGGGAATCTGGACTATTTGATGCAGAACATTAAAACCATTGGGCGGTAACATTATCAACCTTCCTTGGTTAAAAGTTCTTTTTCTGGTGCATCAACATTCCGGTTTTGGTTTAAGTTTTGCAACCGTGACTCTAGTTGTTCTACCCGTTGCAGCAACGAGCAAATTACGGTAGCCTCCACATCTGGAAGCTTTCCATGTTCCAAAGGTGAAAGACTAGTATCCTGCCCTCTTGAAATTGGATGACCTGGTATTCCCACAACCGTACAGCCTGAAGAAACATCTCGCAAGACAACCGAAGCCGCTCCTACACGAACGCGATCGCCAATTTGAATGTTGCCCAAAACCGAAGCACCAGCACCGACGACAACGTTTTTACCGATAGTCGGATGGCGTTTTCCCGATTCTTTCCCAGTACCACCGAGAGTAACACCTTGATAAATCAGCGTGTAGTCTCCGACGATAGCAGTTTCACCTATGACTACTCCCATACCGTGATCTATAAATACACCTTTGCCAATTTGTGCGCCGGGGTGAATTTCAATTCCGCTGAGGAATCGTCCGAGATGGGAAATCAAACGGGGAATCAAACCAATTTTGCGATGGTATAACCAATGGGCTAGACGATGCAAACATAAAGCATGAAATCCGGGATAGCAGAATAAAACCTCTAACCAATTACGTGCTGCTGGATCTCGCTCGAAAATAATGCGAAAATCATGGCGTAGAAGCGTTATAAAATTTGCTTCAGATTGATTTTCGCCTACAGAAGTGTTTGCACTATCTGTTTTTTCAGCGAATTGATATTTGCTGATATGTTCATCCGCAGAAGGCATCGGTAATATCTAAATTATTTAAGCGATGTGCTATTTTCTGCTTATACCAGATGACATTGTTAATGCAAGCTTTGATATTGTCGGTTAAATTTATTGAATTTTATTAATTTTGTACTCATCAGTGTGTAACCCTTATAATTAAATGACTTCAATATTTATTAAGGGGTATGGGGACTAGTATTTATAGGTAATAGGTTCTAGTATTTATTAGAAGAAGGTACAATTATTTTTGTACTCACAGGTAAAGCCTTGAGCAGCGATAGTTTTAAGTATTTTATATTAAAAATATTTAACTAAAAAGCAACGATAAAAATGTACTCAAAAACATCAATTATCAAGCTAAATATTGCAGGTTTTTGTATATGCAGTTACCTTCTTATTCTATTGCAAAGTATATAAGAGCAAACCACTTGTTTAGATTTTTTTTAGATTTTTTTAGATTTAACTTTCTAAGTCTCGTTCCCTGCTCCCCTCGTAGGTTGGGTAAAGGCACGCAAATAATATATGGTGAAGCGAAAAGTTGATCGGTGCCTTTAGCCCAACGTTTTGGTTTTTGTTTCTATCCGCGAGGAAATGCTGTTGCAGAATTATTGTGTTCGGCTTTCATGGGTCAAATACGCTAGATTTGGTATACTAACCACTCCTTCATTACTGCGGTAATTTGTCGCAAGTCCTCTTCACTAATGATGTATGGGGGCATGGTGTACAGCCACTTGCTATAGGGACGGAGCCACACTCCCCGATCGCGAGCAAACTCCTTGAATCCCACAAGGTTCGACGGAGATTCAAACTCCAGCACTCCTATGGCTCCAAGTACTCGTGCGTCGCAAAGCGACGGTGCCTCCAATCCCTGAATTTCTTCAAAAAGGACTTGCTCAATAGCTTTGATTTTACTAAGGTAGTTTTCGGTTTCGATAAGGTTGATACTTGCCAACGCTACAGCGCAGGCAACTGCATTTGCCATGAAAGTCGGTCCGTGCATGAAGGCAAGTTCGGGAGCGTCACCGAGAAAGGACTCGTAAACTTGGCTTGTAGCGATAGTTGCCGATAGTCCCAAGTATCCCCCAGTCAGCGCTTTACTAAGCACCATGATATCCGGGGTGACATTGGCGAGGTTTGCTGCAAATAAGGCTCCTGTTCGTCCGAAACCCGTCGCGACCTCGTCGAATATTAGTAGTACCCCGTAGCGATCGCACAGTCTTCGGGCATGGAATAAATACTCAGGGGGATAGAAGCGAAAGCCACCAGCTCCTTGAAATACTGGTTCGAGAATCATCGCGGCAATCTGGCTGTTGTTCGATTTAAGAATCTCGTCAAGTTGAGAAAGCGATGCTTGGCATTCCTCAGACTCTATGTTATCCCCACCCGGTGCATCAACAAAATACTGCGGGAGCATAACCCCTTTAAACAATCGGTGCATCCCTTCATCATCGTCACTCACTGACATTGCACCTGTTGTGTCACCGTGATATCCCCGACGGAGCGCCACGAAACGGCTCTTCTGGGAAACCCCTTTGTTGCGCCAGAACTGAATTGCCATCTTTAGCGCAATTTCTACTCCCACTGAGCCGCTATCACCAAAGAAAACATGATTAAGACCAGATGGGGTAATCCTGACTAACGCCTCGGCTAGATTAATAGCTGCATCGTTTACGAGGCCCCCAAGCATAACATGAGCAAACTTTGCAAGCTGCTCCTGAACCGCCTTATTGAGGACGGGGTGATTGTACCCGTGAATAACGCACCACCACGAAGAAATGCCGTCAATTAGCTCCGTGCCATCTTCGAGGTAAAGTTTAACCCCCTCTCCTCGAACTACTCGATATGGAGGCGTAACAGTCTTCATTTGTGCGTATGGAAGCCAGAGCGAATGGACTTGTGTCATCATCGGGGTTCATGTCAAGTTATTAACGTAGGCAATATTGTATTATCATCTATCAAATTCTGCTAAATAATTTACGAATTACGTAGCTTGCGTCGGCGAAGGCGATATTACGAATTATAGTTACCCCATTCCATTGATCGCAATTTTACCTTTGGCTCTCTCGCTTTCACTATATATATGAGCTGCTGCTAATTCTTGTAAAGGATAGGTGCAGTCAATAACCACTCCCAGTTTACCCGTTTCAATTAATTCATTTAAATAAAGCAAGTCGGCAGTGTTGGGTTGAGCAAGAATGAATTTAGCTTTTTGACTACCAAAAATTGTTGTTAGGGCGATCGCCACCATATTTTGCAGATTCGGCAGGGTTGTAATGTAAACTCCGTTCGGTTTAAGGACTTTTTTACAGTTATCAAAAGTCTGCTTACCAACTGCATCAAAAACAATATCGTACTTCACGCTTATTTGAGTGAAGTCATGAGTCGTATAGTCAATGAGAGAATCGGCTCCGAGTGACTTAACAAAATCTAGGTTTTTACCGCTGCAAACTCCGGTGACTTCTGCTCCTAAAGCTTTAGCGATTTGAACTGCAAAAATGCCTACTCCACCGGAAGCTCCATTAATAAGTACGCTTTGTGAAGGTTGAATATTGGCTTTATCTCGTAGCGACTGTAAAGCGGTGAGGGCTGCGACGGGTAAAGCTGCTGCTTCTTCAAAGCTGATATTTGTTGATTTAGCAGCAGCAACTTTTTGCGGTACTGCTGCGATTTCGGCATAAGCGCCTCCAGGTACACCAAGCGAGCCATAGATTTCATCTCCCACTTGAAAACCAGTGACTTGAGAACCAACTTCTAAAACAACTCCAGCCAAATCAAATCCCAGAATCATCGGAAATTTATTTCCCGTAATGATTTTGAGCATTCCTTTGCGAATTTTCCAATCAACCGGATTCACTGCCGCAGCATGAACTTTCACTAGCAACTCGTCAGCTTTGATTATTGGTGCTTCTACTTCTTCATACTTCAAGACATCAGCACTACCGTATTCATGGATGACTACTGCTTTCATAATTAATACCCACCACCCGCTCGTTATATTTCAGCTAAATTCAGTTTGACATTTTTTCTTCCCCAACAGCGATTGCAATAACAAGCAGACTATGGGAATATAAGAAGAAATCCCAACTTATAGCAAATAATTCTCACTAAATACAAAATAATGATTTGCTTCTAGCCATTGTCTAATCAGCATTTCAGCCGATTTTTGTTTCTTTATGAAGTAAAAGTTAAGAAAATAGTATTTGCGTTTTCTGTTCAAAAAAAAGTGATATGTTAGTTACACAATTGAGTTTTGCGAAATCTTGCCGAGTTTCGAGGTTTTAATTCTTTATATATAGAAGCGTTTCAAAAAGTAATTAAAGCAGTTTCGAGTACAGTCAAGTGGATGATGCGACGAATGCCGAAAATAGCTGAAACTCTTGCTATTATTTGTTTTCAACCGAGTGCAGCAATACTAGTACCTCGTTACATTAATACCAGAACCCCAGTGGAATAATACCAGTACCCCTACCCGGAAAAAAAAATTTAAAACTTCATAACTCTTTTACAGCATAGGTTCTAAGATTTGAGTGCAAAATTAATAAACTTAATAAATCCAAGGCGACGGGATTTAAAAGCTTCTGAAAAAGCGGCTGATATAACTTAGACATCGCCAAACACCAACCGAGTCAAACACACATTCGACAAGGTTAGTGAGTGGAGGGATGAGATATTACCACTTTGACTAAAAGCCCTAATCCCTCGTAAACTGTTTCATATGAACACTTTGGTTCAGCCAATTGTTCATATGAAACAATCCGAAAATTAGTCAACTTTTAGTCAACTAATGCAAGATATACAGGGTCAGGTTTTCAGTGATTTTGATGTTCCTACTACTTCTGATGGAAGCTATATGGGTAGGAAGAAGATAGTAGATGCCACTAAAGAACATCACAATATGAAATTCGAGCAAGAGCTAATAAAAGTTAATCAGAGACTGAAATCGAGTAAAACGAAAGTATCTATTGAGGCAAGCAAAGGAGGAATACAGCTTAGAGCTACACTTCCCCTTAAACCAGGTGACACTCATAAGCAAGGCAAAGACACAAAACAATACAAGATATCTTTAGGCATCCCAGCTAATTTTGATGGTTTGAAGACTGCACAAGAGGAAGCCTATGAGCTAGGAAAACTAATCGCCCGTAAAACTTTTGTTTGGAATGATAAATATTTAGGACAACAAGCTAAAAAAAAGAAACTCTTTACTTTTAAACAGTTTTACGAGCAGTTTGAGAAAATATATTTTCAAACTCGCAAAAGAACAATTAGAAGCGAACACAGTTTTCTGGATTATCAAAGAAAATTTAAAAGATATTTTTACTCAGATGATGTTGTAACAGTAGAATCTTTGAATGCAAAAATCAAACAAACTAACACATTTAACACT
>JBARZF010000924.1:0-21146 GCA_049649675.1 Rivularia sp. (in: cyanobacteria)
ATCTTGCTCGCTATGTATAAAGCGAGCAAGATGCTCGCACTACTATCTCCTCCCCTCCCCGATCTCAACCCTGCCAATCTCCTAACTGCGTAACTAAGAAATAACGCACGTGTTGGACAAAATCTGGGCCAAATTTTCTTGTTCCATGCCCCATTCCAGGAACGACATAACAATCACCGTCGGGAAATTTTTGAGCGCAAGCACGGGTATGTTTTACGCTAACAATAGGATCGTTTTCTCCAATTAAAAAGCGAACTCGACGCGGTAATTTAACTGACTCAACATAATTCATGGGATTGCATTCAACAGCGTATTCATCTTCGTTTTTTAATTTTTTGGCTAACTGCAAAATTTTCACCATAGGCTGTAAATCTGGTTGCAATCTTTTTAAAATTGATTCCGCAATTACACCCAAGGGTGAAGCTGCAATATCTGGTAAAAACGAATATCCCCAACTTTTGGCGAAGGATTTTAAGTCCCCATGTCCAATAGTTCCTAAAAGTCTTTCTCCTATTCCATTTGCAGTAAAGGCGTAGGTGGAAAACAACACTCCCATACTCACACCAAATAATGCCACCCTGGAATCATAAAGTCCATATTTATGACTGCAAAATTCTTTAATTCTAGCAATGTCGTTAGCAGTGCTACGAAATATTGACAGCAGCATGGCTGTATCGAAGGGAATTCCTCTATCAAGTAAAGGTTTTATTTCTTTGTCTACCATGCTCGTAAAAGTACGTACCAAACTGCGTTCGCCAGCTAATGGTGTATCGAATAAAGCTACGGCTATACCCATTTGGGTGAGAGTTGGTACTATAAAAGCATTCCAACCGTAAGGGGCACACATTCCCTGCAAACCAATTACTAAGGGTGTATGCTCTCTTGGACGATAGCTAGGCAAAAACACAGCTACTGGAAATCCACTTAATCGCTCATCTATATCCGCTACTCCTGTATAAGGATAATGCTCGTAAAACCAATAGCGATCGCCAGTTACACCTGCAAAAGTAATTGGATCTGGTCCATAAATTTCCATTAAAATACAAATGTAAAATTTATGATACGTATTATTCCGTAGTTATTTAAAAAAATCAAATTGAATCACAAAGGCTTTTACTTTTCTTGTTTGAGTTTTAGAATATGGTGCGTGACGGTATTGTACAGGTTATTTGATTATTCAGATAAGTTATCGTAACCGTCACAGCACCCTACGTAAAAAACCAATTACTAATTACCAATTACCAATAACCAATTACCCATTACCAATCGGTAAATAATAATTTTTTTTGCCTAAACACTAGCGCTAGATAGTTTCTGATATTTTGAGATAATCTACTAAATCTGCTAAACAGCGCCTCGATGATAAATAATGGCGCAGAGGGGAACTTAATGTCAGACAATTTCAGAAGCCGAGTTGTAACTCAAGGTGTGCAACGCTCGCCAAATCGAGCGATGTTGCGAGCGGTTGGTTTTGAGGATAAGGATTTTAATAAGCCGATTGTGGGTATTGCGAATAGTTTTAGTACTATTACTCCTTGCAATATGGGCATAAATATATTAGCGGAAAGGGCCGAAAAAGGCGTTCGCGATGCTGAAGCGATGCCGCAGATGTTCGGTACAATTACGATTAGCGATGGTATTTCGATGGGAACTGAGGGAATGAAGTATTCCCTGGTGTCGCGAGAAGTAATTGCTGATTCGATTGAAACTGCTTGCACTGGGCAAAGTATGGATGGAGT
Organism: Rivularia sp. (in: cyanobacteria); assembly: GCA_049649675.1. Classification (GTDB taxonomy): domain Bacteria; phylum Cyanobacteriota; class Cyanobacteriia; order Cyanobacteriales; family Nostocaceae; genus Rivularia. The sequence goes on from JBARZF010000924.1 coordinate 1,740, forward strand.
GCTTGCTATCGGTGGTTGTGATAAAAATATGCCGGGAGCAATGATTGCTATGGCTCGGATGAATATACCGGCTATTTTTGTTTACGGTGGTACGATTAAACCCGGACATTACGATGGTAAAGATTTAACTGTTGTTACTGCTTTTGAAGCTGTTGGACAGCACAGCGCTGGTAATATTCAAGATGAAGAATTGATGGCAGTTGAGCGGAATGCTTGTCCCGGTGCGGGTTCCTGCGGTGGAATGTTCACTGCAAATACTATGTCTTCTGCTTTTGAAGCTTTGGGTATGAGCTTGCCTTATTCCTCTACGATGGCAGCAGAAGATGCGGAAAAAGCCGACAGCACGGAAAAATCGGCTACCGTGTTAGTGGAAGCCATACGCAAGCAAATTTTACCAAGCCAAATAATTACTCGTAAATCCATAGAAAATGCCATTTCTATCGTTATGGCTGTTGGAGGTTCCACAAATGCAGTACTCCACTTTTTGGCGATCGCTAATGCTGCGGGTGTGGAATTAAATATTGACGACTTTGAAATTATCCGCGCTCGGGTGCCGGTATTGTGCGATTTAAAACCCAGCGGTAAGTATGTCGCTACAGATTTACACAAAGCAGGTGGCATTCCTCAAGTGATGAAAATGCTACTTTCTCACGATTTGTTACACGGTGATTGTATGACAATTGCTGGAAAAACAATCGCCGAAGTCTTGGCTGATGTACCCGAAGAACCACGCAGCGATCAAGATGTGATTCGTCCGTGGAATAACCCCATGTATAAACAAGGGCATTTAGCAATTCTCAAAGGTAACTTAGCAGCCGAGGGAGCAGTAGCAAAAATTAGCGGCGTGAAAACCCCGAAAATTACTGGCCCAGCACGGGTATTTGAATCAGAAGAATCCTGCTTAGATGCCATACTTTCCGGTAAAATCGTAGCCGGTGATGTGATTGTAGTTCGCTACGAAGGGCCGAAAGGAGGCCCCGGAATGCGGGAAATGTTAGCGCCCACAGCGGCAATAATTGGAGCCGGTTTGCGCGATTCCGTAGGTTTAATTACTGATGGACGTTTTTCCGGTGGAAGTTACGGAACAGTAGTCGGACACGTAGCTCCAGAAGCCGCAGTTGGTGGAACTATAGCCTTGGTGGAAGAAGGAGATAATATTACAATTGATGCCAGTGCGCGGTTATTGCAATTGGAAGTTTCTGACGAAGAAATAGCCAAGCGTCGCGTAAATTGGAAAGCGCCAGAGGCTCGCTATACAAAAGGTGTTTTGGCGAAGTATGCCAAGTTGGTTTCTTCAAGTAGCTTGGGTGCGGTGACGGATTAGAACAATTTTGGATTTTAGATTTTAGATTTTGGATTGGGAGTTAGGAGTTAGGAACTGTGAGTAGCAAGTTAGGACGTTTTTGTCTGCTTGTCTCCCCTTTCTCCCCTCTCCAAGACGTTACGATTAATTTAAGCTCACATTCGCGGGCACTTCCATGAATACAGTCGTGCTAAATCTAGAGCCAGTGATTAATTTGAGTGACGAGCAATTTTATCAACTTTGCGTGGTAAATCGAGATTTAAATTTGGAACTTAATGCAACGGGGGAATTGATTATCAATTTTTTTGTCCCGGAATGATTCCATATTCCTCTTTTTACCTCTTCCTTTGTGTTCTCTGCGTCAAGCATCGGTTTTTTACTCATTCCTATTTAACCGGAATTGATCTCACCTATTTTTCCCGTTTTTAGATCAAAAAAGTTACCTATTGCTTATGTATTTACTAACTTCAAATTTCCGTCTTCATCTTCTAGGGCTAAATCGTCATCACCGGAACCATGTCCGCTAAAATGAACGATTTGGGGTTTGAAGTCTAATAGTGCTTGGTAAACATCCTAAAACGCACAGCCTAGCGTTGTTTGAGGTCGAATAGCTCCCGTTTTTTAGCTCTTTGTAATCCAGCATCAATTTCTCGTACTTCTTCATCAGCATTTCACTTTTTGATCGAGCAAAATTACCTAAGACAAGATGGAATTTCAAATTCTGCCATGCTGTACTAGTACTCCACTAAAGCCACTTTTCTGACTGTATCGTAAAAGCGTAAACTTCTTTTTCCCCTGCTTGCGCCCGGTGTTAGCTGCTCGTCAAGAATGATGCAACAGATAAAAATATGTGAGACTAATTCCTAATATTTTTATATTTTGGAGCAGATGAAAAGCTGTCCACTTTGATCTTTTCCTTTTAATTTAAAATCTGCTCGATTGAAAAGCTCTTCTATTGCCTGCCCCTTGAAAATCCTGTAGGTAAGGCGCTGTTTAGCGTAGATGCGATCATCCTGTTTAAAGTAAAAAGCTTTCTCGATACAGTCTTGGTTAGTTTTGGATTCAAAAATTTCTTGAGAGTAGACAATTCCTCCCGGTAAAGGTTTATCATAATTGTCGTGTGTGCTTTGAATGTTAATCAGAAACAAACCGCCCGATTCGAGACAATTCGCGATATTTTGAAGCGCTCGCACGTTGCTTTCATCATCAATTAGATGGGTATAAAAGTCGCATTCGCCGTCCGAATTGACAAAGGCACATAATCCGCCGTTGGAAATAGCAACATCAAATTTTTCGGTAATCGGCAGAGAAACAATATCAGCTTTAAACAGTTTAGCGCGATCGCCCAACCGCTTTTTGGCAATCTCTAACATTGCCTCTGTGTGATCGAACCCCGTTAAATTATACTGAGGATCGATTTCTAAGAGTTTTTCTAAAACTAAACCCGTTCCCACCCCAATTTCAATGATGCTTTTGTTCGTGGGAATCAATGCCGCGATCGCCTTAGCTATTACCTCGTAGTTATAGTAGCCACTCGTCATCAACAGATCGTAGTAATCCGCAATCGCTGTGTATTCATTCATAATGTTTATCCGATCAAAATAGTGGTTAGCGTAAACATTAAATATGATATAAAAATTCGAGTACAAAACAAAATGTTTTTATTCGTGGGGATAAATTAAGTTATGACGTGATGCTTGCCCCCAAAGACGTTAGGGGCATCTAAAATGTCTGTAACAAGATGCCGTTCGCCCTGTGCCCAATGCTTTTGTAAACCAGCTTTTGCCCGCTTTTAAATTAGCTCCTTGAAGGTTCGCTTCAGTAAAGTTTGTGCTGTCTTTTATCGGCATGAATAAAGTTAGCTCCTTCTAAAGATGTCCTTTAAAAGAGCGTCCGCGAAGATTTTTACCGGAATAGTCTGGTGCCATAAGTAGTGGATTTTCAAGTGTTTACACTGATAGTGCTATATGTTTTGATTATGCTCTATTCCAGAGGAAAAATATTTTTCATGTTAATTAAAGAAGTTTTTGAAAGCTATTCGTAAAACCCAACACCACCTGGGATTCAAATCCCAGGCTCATAGCTCAAGTCTACTTAAGTAGACTGAAATTCTTACCCTGTTGTCAAAAGAGCGACTTTTGCTAGACGGGGGTTTGCAACCCCCGGTGGTGTTGGGAATGATGTTAGATATGAATTTTAATATGCAAAATTAATCGAAATTCTTGGATTGCTTCACTTCGCTTCATTCGCAATAACATAGTTACCACCGCAACTAATATTAATTCTCTTTGCAAAATTAGAGCATAGCGATGACTTTAATGTTAAGAGCTTTCTATAGGTAATTATCATTAACAAATAACTCATCTGAATTTCCATCCACCCCAACCACCCCCTGAAATTCCCAGCATCAAGGGAAACACCATGAATACTTCCGAAAAACTAATTTGGCTACAAGAGCGCACGGCTTTAGGAATTCTCGATCCCGAACCAATAAACGCGATCGCAAAAATTATCGAAGAAAAAGTTATCCCAGAAAACGAGCGTCTATTTGAAGAAGAAACTCCACCAGAAGCGCTCTACATATTGTTAGAAGGTAAACTCGAAAGCAATAGTAAAGATAAAAATAATCTTACTCTCAATTGCGGTTTACTTCCTGGTGCGGTTATTAATCTGCAAGAGTTGGTGTTGGATGAGTTAACTAAATGTTCGATTACAACTTTGAGTGAATGCCGTTTTTGGATAGTACCTGCGGGAAAATTTAAAGAATTAATCGCTGAATATCCTCAAATTCAAACTGCTATTTCTCGCGGATTAGCTCAAGAAGTCGCACAGCTGACATCTGCACTTACCAACGAACAAGAACGTTCTATTGCTTTACGCCCTTATTTAGTTACTAAAGCACAGCGGGGAGTTGTGGGGACAAGTCGTTATGCTGTCAAGTTACGAAAACAAATCCGTGAAGCTGCTGACACTCGCGAGTCTATATTAATATTTGGTGAACCTGGTTTAGAAAAAGATAATATTGCTGCTTTAATTCATTTTGGTTCTGATTTTCGTCGGCAGCCGATTGTTAAAGTAGATTGCGGTATTTTACAGACTAGTGGTGCGGATTTATTTGGACGTGTTGGGGGTAAACCGGGTTTAATTGCATTGTTGGCGGAAGGTACTTTAATTCTTAATAATATTCAGGAAACTCCACCGGAATTATTGCCAAAGTTAGCTGAGTTTATCAAAACTGGTTCTTATAAGCCTACTACTCGCGAAGGACAAACCGAACCCGAATCTTATAATAGTCAAGCTCGAATTCTAATTATTTCAGAACAATCTCAACCATTAATTCAAAAAGCTGTCGATCAAACCATCAAAGCTCCACCCGTGCGAGTGCGGAAGGGTGATATCAAAGCTCAAGTTGAATATTATATTAGTCTTTATTGTCGTCAACAGGGAATTCGCAAACCGAAAGTAGCGCCGGAAGCTTTACGTAGATTGCAGTCTTACGATTTTCCCGGTAATTTAAAAGAGTTGAAAAGCTTGGTGGAAAGAGCTATTGTCCAAGCTGATGGAGCAGGGGAATTAACCGAAGAAATATTTTGGTCAGCCGATACTAAGAAAAAACGTTTTCGCTTCAATTTATTAAATGCTTATCCACAGTTAAGAAAATTCTTTCGTAGTTCGTGGTATCCAGACTGGATAAATTATGGTTTTACTTTACCACTTTTTGCGGTTCTCATTGCCATTTTATTTCTAGGGCCACAAACCCGAGACAAAAATTTCGGCTTAAATCTATTCTGGGCTTGGTGGTGGCCATTTTTCCTATTTCTCTTCCCGTTTTTGGGTAGAATTTGGTGCGCTTTCTGTCCGTTTATGATTTACGGTGAAGTTACGCAGAAATTATCTTTGTGGTTGTTTCCCAGAAAACTTAAAAGTTGGCCAAGACACGAAGCTGAAAAATGGGGTGGATGGTTTTTATTCGCCATGTTTGCTTTAATTTTTCTCTGGGAAGAACTCTGGCATTTAGAGAATACAGCTTATTTAAGTGCTTGTTTATTATTATTAATTACCGCTGGGGCAATGATTTGCTCTGCTATATTTGAAAGAAGATTTTGGTGTCGTTATTTATGTCCCATCGGCGGGATGAATGGCTTGTTTGCTAAGTTGTCGATGACGGAATTAAGGGCGCAGCAAGGTATTTGTTCTGCTACTTGTACCACCTATCAATGTTATAAAGGTGGCCCGCAAAAAGGCGAAGGTTTGGAAACAAATGGGTGTCCTTTATATTCTCATCCGGCACAGTTGGAAGATAATAAAGATTGCGTTTTATGCATGACTTGCCTCAAAGCCTGTCCTCATCGCTCTGTTGAGTTTAATTTACGTCCTCCCGGTATCGAATTATGGACAACTCACGTACCGCATGGTTATGAAGTTGCTTTGTTATTTTTACTATTAGGAGGAGTGTATCTTCATCGCTTACCTGAAATCCAACAATTGATGAATTTACAATTTGATTTAACTGATTTCTGGCAGCATTCAGGATTATCTTTAGTTGTTTTAATAATCCCCGCAGTTATTCCTTTCGCTGCTTATGCTTTAATGCAAATTTTTTATCGTTTTAACTGTTATCTAAAAAAGACTATATATCAACGTAGAAATTTAATTAAACCCAAACCTTTTTTAGAACTTGCTTACGGTTATCTACCATTAATATTAGGTGGCAGTTTAGCGCATTACTTACGTTTAGGTTTGAATGAAGCAGGACGTATATTACCTGTAACTTTTGCTACCTTCGGGTTAAATGGTGCATCTTTACCAATATTAGTAGCCCACCCTGCGGTTATCGCTTTTTTGCAGGGTAGCACTTTGATTTTTTCAACTTTGTTAACAGTATTCCTAACTCAGAAGATCGCTCGTCAGCCCTTACGCTGCTTGCTATGGCAACATTTAGCATCTATCGGTTTAGCAGCAACTATGTGGACAATAATTGTGTCTTTTTAAGCCAGTTTGTATTGCTGACACAGTTTAAATAGACTTACGCAAAGCCCCCCAATATAGCGGGGGGTTGTTCTGATTTTAATGCCGGGAATGTCTAATTTATTATTGCGGTTGCGTAAGTCCTGTTTAGATAATAAACTTAATATCTCACTAATCCTTTACCATTAGAATAGTAGTATTGTCATGAGGGGTCTTACCCAGCATTAATATCTGTTTTAGAAGGCTTTTCACCCTTGAAGTTGAGACTGTAATGACGTTCAGCTTCATAATTGTTTGATAAAATAATATGATATCTTTAACAAAACTTAATATTAGTTACGTGAATTTTATGTAATTCGATTTATACTAAGGAAACAAAATATAAAATTACACCTATTAGTGAGTATTCTAAGACTGAAAAAAGCACTAACAAATTACTTAATTTCTAAATGTAAAGGTAGCTAATTTTTATTATTAAATCAGTTATTTATCTTGTGTAGATAAAAGGGAACCATTGTTAGAAAAGCAAAGTCCTAGAAATTATATTTAAGATATAGCTTTGATTTCTCTTAAAGTGTTCTATTAAATCAAAGCATTAAAATCGGCTAGTAATTCTTTAATCTGATGACTTATTTGTCATTAGATTTTTCATCGGTATTAAATTGGTGGAAAGTCATAAAAGGAACTTTCAATATTATACTACCGTTGATTTTCTTTCTGTTATCAGTGGTTTTAGAATAATTTGACGTTTTGTTTTTTAGTTTATTTGGCATACACATGAGTAAATTAGGTATCATAAAAAACTTAGCTAGTCCTGTTAGTCAATTAAATATTTTATAAGCTAATTTGTCTTTAAATGCCTACTTTTTGATTGCCAATTTACGCAGATGTTATCAAAGGTGCTTAAGGAAGGCTTTTTTTATTTTTTACTAATAAAAGCTTTAGCAATAAATATCTAAGTTTGGCTAATATTTAAAGGCAATAAGTAATATGAAAAAACACTTAAGCGAACTTGCTATTTTTGGTGGTATACCTGCTTTTGCAGAAAAGTTACACGTAAATCGTCCTAATATTGGTTCTAGGGAAATTTTGATACAGCGTATCAACGATATTTTAGATAGTAAATGGCTATCAAATAACGGAGTTTTAGTACAAGAATTCGAGCAGCATATAGCTTCATTGGTAGGAGTAAAACACTGCATTGCTACCTGTAATGCTACTACAGGTTTAGAAATTGCTATCAAAGCTTGCGAGGTTGAAGGTGAAGTTATCATTCCTTCATTTACTTTTGTTGCTACGGCTCATGCTTTACAATGGCTAGGAATTGAGCCGATTTTCTGCGATATCGATCCCAGTACTCATAATATAGACCCGCAGAAAATAGAGTCATTAATTACCGATAAAACTACAGCAATAATGGGGGTACATTTATGGGGACGAGGATGTGATGTTGAAGCACTTGAAGAAATTGCTCGTCGCCATAACTTAAAACTTTTATTCGATGCTGCTCATGGTTTTGGATGCTCTTATAAAGGGCAAGCGATCGGTAATTTTGGCGATGCCGAAGTATTTAGTTTTAGTGCAACCAAATTTTGTAACAGTTTTGAAGGAGGTGCAATTGTTACGAATAATTCGGAGCTAGCTAATAAAATTCGGTTAATGAAGAATTTTGGTTTTAGCAAATACGATTTTGTTGACTCCATCGGTATCAACGGAAAAATGAGTGAAGTATCTGCCGCTATGGGGTTGACATCACTTGAAAGTATGGAAGATTTTATTAGTATTAACCGAAATAATTATAAACAATATCAACATGAATTATCAAATATAGCAGGTGTAAATTTAATAATTTACGATGATAAAGAACGTTGTAATTATCAATACATAATTATAGAAATAGACGAATTAATAACCCGAATAAGCCGCGACAAAATTTATGAAATTTTGTGGGCAGAAAACATACTCGTAAGACGCTACTTTTATCCTGGTTGTCATCAAATGGAACCCTATCGATCGCGTATTGCTGACATGGGTTTGATGTTAACTAATACCAGAAATTTAGCAAGCAGAGTACTAGCATTACCTACGGGTACGGCAATAGGAAGTAAAGAAATCAGTAAAATCTGTCAAGTTTTAAAGCTTGCAACTACAGGGGGAAATCTAATCAATGAAAAGCTCTACCAAAATCTTCATGCCTGCTAAGAATGATTCGCAATTTGACAAAAACCAAATCAAAGTTAGTGTATCTCTTGTCACTTTTAACCATGAAAAATTTATTGCACAAGCGATAGAAAGTATACTGTTGCAAGAAGTTGATTTTAGTTATGAAATCATCATAGGTGAAGATTTTTCTAGCGATAAAACGCGCTCTATTGTTATTGACTACCAAAAACAGTATCCAGATAAAATTCGCTTGATATTACCAGAAGAAAACTTGGGCTGCTATGGGCAGAAGATTTTTGTACAAACACTTCAAGCTTGCAGGGGTGAGTATATTGCGATTCTAGATGGGGATGATTATTGGACTTCTCCCCACAAGCTACAGCAACAGGTTGATTATTTGGATAACCATCCAGAATGTGCAATTTGTTTTCATGACGTGACAACAATTTTTGAGGATAAAGCTGGGCTATCTCAGAGATATAACAATTTTGAACCACAAAGATTTTCCGGGCTAGAAAATATTTTAAAAAGTAACTTTATACCAACCTGTTCGACTTTATATAGAAGAGGTTTGTTTGATGAATTTCCAGAGTGGTACTGCGACACAGTTTGTGGAGATTGGGTACTGCACGTATTGAATGCAAGACATGGAAAAATCGGCTACATCAACAAATGCTTGGGAGTTTATCGGGTGCATAGCAACGGCTTATTTAGCAGCATGAGAAAGATACAGCAGCTAAAAGAAGCTATTAAATGTTACAAGTTGCTGAATGAATACTTTAATTTTGAATACAATTCTATAATTCAATCCGAGGTAATTTACCGTTATTTAACCTGCTTTTCGATTTATCGGCAGGAAAGAAATTTAGCCAAACAGAAACAATACGCAAACAAGTTAATCCGAACTTTAGTCAGTCATCCTGTAATTAGCTGTATAGCAATTTTTAAGTTTATTAAGAGAAGCATGATTAATAAACTTGGCTTACACAAGTGGCGAATAAAAAAGCAGAAGCTTAAACTGCTTACCCATGAATATTCAAGTAATTGATTGTCAGAACCCCTTATGGCTGCAAACACTGCATAAACTAAGGCATGATGTTTACCATTTACCGGAATATGCACGTTTAGAAGCCAAAAGAACATCATCAGATTCGGAAGCTTTTATAGTCGTAGATGGTGACAAAATATTTTTCTTACCTTTGTTAGTACGTTCCTGCAATGACATACTAGGATCAATTGCACAAAACTATTCGGATGCAGTATCACCTTATGGTTATCCCGGTATTTTATTAAGTGAAGCAGCTACTAATGATTCTAATTTTACGGATTTTGCTCTCAAGGAATTAATTTATTATTTTAAAACTAAGGGTATATGTTCGGCATTTTTCCAACTGCATCCGATCTTAAGTAAGAAATTCAGTCCAAACTTTTCACAACAGACTGTTAATAAGATTGGCGAAACAATTTCCGTTAATTTAAAACTTACAGAGTCACAAATTTGGGCAAATACCAGAAAAGGTCATCAAAGCACTATAAATAAATGTAAGCGATTGGGATTTACTGCCAGAATGGTAAATTTAGTCGAATACGCCGATAAATTTCGAGCGATTTATGAGGAAACCATGAATCGCGTCGCAGCTAAAAAATCCTATTACTTCGATCGAGAGTATTTTTTCGACTTACAAAAGTTAGATGGAAATATACATTTGTGCTTAGTAGAATTAGAATCAGAAATTGCCGCAGCCTGTATATTTTTTGAATGCGGTGGCATAGTTCAAGCCCACTTAGGTGGAACCAAAAACAAATTTTTACCATCAAGTCCATTCAATTACTTATTAGACTACGTTAGATACTGGGCAAAGCAACGCGGTAACGAATTGATGCATATAGGAAGTGGTGTAGGAGGAACAAAAGACAGCTTGTATCACTTCAAAGCAGGTTTTTCCAAACAAAGACACGATTGGTTTGCACTGCGATTGATTCCAGATAGAGAAAAATATAATTACCTAACTCATCTGCGAGCAGAATCTTTGAATACCAAAGTTGAGAAACTGTTTCAGTCGAGTTTCTTTCCCGCTTATCGTTCTAATTAGGTAATGGGCATTGGGGATTGGGGATTGGGCATTGGGTAATTGGTAATTGGTAAAATTCCTTTCTGTTTGTACAGTCACTTCTCTAAGTTCTAACCTTTAACCTTTGACCTTTGACCTTTAACCTTTAACCTCTTACCTTTTTGTAATATCGTTCGTTCGGCTACAGTTCTTATGGGTGTAAGCGATCAAGAATGTGGATAAACGCTTTGAAGGAATGCAGCTTTTCGTATCAATCTTGCTGCTTTTATATGAAACCCAGAATCATTGTTTGTAGTTTAGGACGCACCGGATATAAAATATTTCGTTTGCTCAGACAGCAGGGAGCTTTAGTTGTTGGTATTCACCATCAAGCGATTTCTGGCGAAAGGGCTGGAGATGTGATTGTTGGCGATTTACACGCGGCTAGTACCCTTAAAGCGGCAGGAATTCAGCAAGCTAATACTTTAGTTATTGCTGGAGGAGATGACGCATTAAATTTGTGGATTGTTATGCAAGCACGGGTGCTTAATCCCCGTATTCGGATAATTAATCGCTTTTTTAACACTAGTTTGGGCGAACGTTTAGATTATACTTTAGCAGACCATTTAAGTATGAGTGTTGCCGGTTTGGCTGCACCAGTGTTTAGTTTTGCTGCACTCGGAAATAAAGCGATTGGACAAATTAAATTATTTAAACAAACCTGGCCAATACACGAAGAATATATTCATCAATATCATCCTTGGAACGGTCGTAAGCTTAACGAATTATGGGAAGATCGTTCGCGGATGCTGATCTATTATTTACCCGTGGAGGGCGATTTAGATTTAGTATCGGCAGTCATGTCAGGGCACGAACTTCAAAAAGGCGATCGCCTAATTGTGGGTACGCAACCTCAAGTCCGTACAACCCGCAAATCACTAATTACAAAACTGCTCAAAGTCTTAACTAATTTACGGCAATTTAGACACCACGCTCAATCTGTGTTGGTAGGAGCGATGTTGTTAATGATGATTATTTCATTAGCAACTCTTACTTATGTATCTACCGAGCTAAATATGTCGGTTATCGATGCCCTATATTTTTCTGTCGGTATGATTACTGGGGCGGGTGGTAACGAAAAAGTAGTAGAACAGGCTCCCGATAGCGTTAAGATATTCACCGTTATCATGATGCTGGTTGGAGCGGCAATATTTGGTATTTGGTATGCCTTGCTCAACGATTTTGTTTTGGGAACCCGTTTCAAACAGTTTTGGGATGCAGCCAGAGTACCAAGGCGTAATCACTACATTGTCTGCGGATTAGGTGGCATTGGCATAAAAATTGTTCAGCAACTTTACAACAACGGACAAGAAGTAGTAGTAGTTGAACCAAACACCAATGGTAAATTTGTCAATACCGCTCGCAGTTTAGGTATTCCCACAATTCATGCTGATGCTAGCTTCCCCGAAACTTTAAAATCTTGCAACGTTACAAATGCAGCAGCTTTGATTGCCGTTACTGGCAACGATGCAACTAATATAGAAATTGCTCTCAAAGCCAAAGGATTATCACCCAAAATTACCGTAGTAGTAAATTATGCCGACCCCGACTTTGCCCGGATGGCACAGGAAGTATTTGATTTCGAGGCAGTACTAAGCCCCGCAGAGCTTGCCGCTCCAGCATTTGCGGCCGCAGCCCTGGGCGGTAGAATCCTCGGTAATGGTATTACCGCAGATAGTTTGTGGGTAGCCTTTGCAACAATAATTACACCATCCCATCCCTTCTGCGGTCAAAGAGTCAAAGAAGCAGCCATGTCTGCCGATTTTGTACCTTTATACGTAGAAACCAACTCTCAAACCATCCACGGTTGGGAATTACTCGAAGTCTGTCTGAGCGGTGGAGATATGCTTTACTTAACAATACCAGCAACTCGCCTGTATCAATTGTGGCGCTACACTCCCAAGATTGATGCTGTTAGTTATTAGATGATAGTGGTTAGTTGTTAGTGGTTAGTTGTTAGTTGTTAGTTGGTAATTGGTAATTGGTAATTGTTCACTGTTCACTGATAACTGATAACTGTTAACTCTCCATAGCTTTCAAAACATAATCAGCTAACTCGCAAAAACCTTCTCCTTCCGCACTCTCGGTAATATAAGCGGGTTTATGCTCTAATTTATCGACATATTCCAGTACGTTAGCCACACCTACAGATACATCAAAATAATTTTTGTCAAACAAACTTTCATCGTTAGGGCTATCGCCAACGGTAACTACTTCATCTAAGGTATATTCGGGAAAATATTCTTGCAGCACTTGGGATAACCCTACAGCTTTATCCTGCCCCAAAGGTTTGATATGGCACTGAACATTACTATATGTAAATCCCCAACCATTATCCTGACATTGATGTGAAAGAGTTTGTAATGAGTCACTATTCAAACCCGCTACATCAAAAGTCCAATCTGTAACGCGAAAACGATTGTCGGAAGATTCTTTAATTTGAGGAAAATCAAGCTGTAATTTTTGAAAAACTGTTTCTAAATCTCTTCTATGCTGCTTTAAATCTTCTATCGGTGTAATAGCAACCGCTTGCTCGCTTTGAGATGGATAGAACAAACCACCATTTTCGGCGATCGCACCAACTACTGGTAAATAATACGCCAAACCGCTAACCCAACCAGCGGAACGTCCGGTAACAATAATGACTTTGATATTCGAGAAAGCTAAATCTTGCAAAGCTTGCAGTAGTGCATTACTAAATTTACCTTTCGTAGTTAAAGTACCATCCATATCCGTAGCTACCAGACGGATTTTAGAAAAACAGTTGAAGCAGTCTTGTTGAGGAAGCGATAAGGACATTTAGAAGAAGGGGAATAGGGAACCGGGAATAGGGAACAGGTAATAGTGAAGAATATCAATAATAGGACTTACGCAGCAATAAGGGAAAATATAGTGTTTCAGACATTTGAGATCTCCCCAAAACTAACATTATTGATTAATATTATCTTTTTCCTCCCTTCCCTGTTCCCTGTTCTCGGTTCCCCTAAAAAGTAATTCATAAGTACTATATTATTGCTGACATTTAGACTTATCAAAATTAATTTTTAAATTTTTCAAAGAAAATATAATGATATCGCAAAACGGAGTTGCAAATTTGGGCATCCTAGCTAAGAGGAGTCCAATTTTAATTGTGTCCATTATGTCAACTTCGATACTTGTTGCTCAATCTCCCGCAGCAAAAACCAACAACACATCCGAGCAGGTACCCGCAGCTACCGACGGGTTACCTCCATTGCCAATAATGGTATCTGGAGGATTGACTGTAATGGTGATTGGTTTAATTATCTACGGCAAAATCCAGACGAAGAAGCTGGAGAAAAAACTTCGGTTTGAAAAATTCCGCACCCGAGAGTTAGAGAAGAAGCTGAAGCTATCTCTCCAAACGATTCGTAGAATGGAAACAAACCCCGATTTAATTAACTCGCGGGAATTCAATCTGGATTATTTACGAATGCGGATGGAAGAAGAAGTATTCCACTTTGCCATAGTTAATCAGATAAAAATTACCATCAAAGATAAAATTTCTCAAGCACTCCGTCCAAACCATGCAAAACAAGGAGTTGTGGGAATCGCCAGTAGTGCAGCAAGACAGATAGATGAAACCTTTGATGTAGAGTATGAAACTGGAGTCGCGACAAATAACGGTAAACGAGTACTGTTTCGCGTCCAAATCAGGTTAATGAAATTGCCTACACAAGCAAGTTCAGCCACTATCAGCCAATTGATTGACTGTGTTGAAACGTATTTAAGCCCCGCAGAAGATCACGATAGTTGGCAACCTACCATTCAAGGCAGAATAGCTTTCATGCATTGGGATCAAAAAGCCAAACCTACACCTTTACTAGTATTAGAACAATCTAACGAAGGTGTAAATGTCACTTTCCGTACCAGTCGTTCCGCCAACGGCAACAACGGCAATAACGGTATAATGAATGACTCTCCAAAAAACAAGAAAACTGGTTCTCGAAAATGAACCGCCTTCGGGTTACCAGTTACCAGTTAACAGTTACCAGTTAACAGTTATTTAACAAATAAAATGCCGTCGATTTGCGATTTTAGATTAAGTATTAGCTCGATTTTGAGGAGACAGATAATGAATATTGAAAATTGCATTAATCCAAAATCTAAAACATACGCATCCGCTGTTAAAATCCAAAATCCATTTAGTTAGTAAGTGTTAACTGTTCGCTGGTTAATAGCCCATCTTCCATATTTACAATACGATCGGCAATATCCAAAATACGACTATCATGAGTGACTAACAAAATAGAAGTTCCTTGTTCTTTAGCAAGGTGCTGCATTATTTCTACAACATCTCTTCCAGACTGTTTATCCAAAGCTGCTGTAGGTTCATCTGCTAATACTAATGGTGGGTTATTTACCAAAGCGCGAGCAATAGCAACTCTTTGTTTTTGACCTCCAGAAAGATTATCGGGAAAGTAATCGATTCGATTTGCCAAACCTACTGCTTGTAAAATCTCTTTAGATTGAGCAATAGCTTCTTTTTGAGAAATACATTTATTTAGTTCTGCTGCGATTTGCACGTTTTGTCTAGCAGTCAAAAACTCTAGCAAATTATGTGCTTGAAAAATATAGCCAATATTACGTCGGGTGCTGACCAATTTTCTGGGATTAGCTCGATAAAGTTCTTCCCCTAAAAATTTGAGACTTCCTTCTTGTACGGAACGTAAACCACCAATTAGACTAAGTAAAGTTGTTTTACCCGAACCAGAGGGACCAGTCATAATAACAATTTCACCAGGATAAATATCCAGATTAATATCATACAAAATCTGCTTCTTCAGCGAACCTTTTCCGTAGTAGTGATTAAGGTATTGAATTGAAATGACAGGTTCTTTTCTCATCATGTTACTAGTTAGTTGTTAGTTGTTAGTTGATAGTAGTTAAGAATTAGGAGTTAGGAATTAGGAATTAGGAATTAAGAGTTAGGAGTTAGTACCACCGGAGATAGGAATTAACAGTTAGGAGTTAATGGTTAATTGGTTACTAATTACTGCTCACTGCTCACTGCTCACTGCTCACTGTTAACTGTTAACTGATTAAAAAATGTCTGCTGGATCGGCGGACTTTAATTTTTTCACGGCGATTATTCCTGAAATAGAACACATTAAAATAGTTAAAAACAGCACCATAACTGCTCTACTACTAGTCATAAAAACTGGTAGAAGAGTAGCTGCTCTTGCTTGTTTGTATAGAAATAAAGCAAAAGCAAACCCAGGTAAATATCCTAAAACTGCTAATATAAGAGCTTCTTGAAGAATTACAACTAAAAAGTAATTATGCGAATAGCCAATCGCTTTAAGAGTGGCATATTCAACTAAATGATCTGAAACTTCGCTATAAAGTATTTGATAGACAATCACGGTTCCGACAATAAAACCCATGATTGTTCCTAAAGTGAAAATAAAACCAATAGCGGTACTACTTGCCCAATAACTTTTTTCAAAATCAACAAATTCTTGTTTAGTAAAAACTTTAACGTCTTTATCTAAATAATTTCTTAATTGTTGAGCAACAAGATTTGGATCTGCACCAGGTTTCAATTTAATTAAACCAATATCAATTAACCCAGGCTGACGACTTCCAAAGATTCTGAGAAAATTAAGGTCGCTGGTAATTAAATTACCGTCTGCCCCAAATGAAGCACCTAAAGTAAATAATCCTCCAACCTTAACTAACTTACTTCTGACTTCTGCTTTAACATCATCACCTTGTTCAAATTGCGCGACAATTGGGCCATATTCTTGTCGAGAAGAACGGTCATATAAAACGACATTTGGTAGTTGAATTTTATCTAAATTTTGTTGTAGCCCTGGAAGTTGTAATACATCATTTTGTGGATTTATTCCTATGACCAAAAGATTTCTAGGAATACCTGTTTGGGGATTTTTCCAACTCGTATAGTCTACATATATTGGATCTACTGACTCTACAGACTCTAAATCTAAAGCTTGGTAAAGCCGTTTTTGAGAAAATCTTTTCATCGACAATATAGCACTTGTCTGACGATTAACTAATACGATTTCCCCTTGCAAACTATTATGAAAACGAACGTTACTGTAATACAGAGAATCGCGAAAACCAAGCTGCATAAACATTAAAACATCGGCAAAAGCGATTCCCGCTAATGCCACCGCTAAACGGGAAGCTTCACGTTTGAGTTGTAACCATGCTAGAGGTAGTTTTGCCATAAGTTTTCAGTGAACAGTTAACAGTGAACAGTGAGTAGTGAACAGCGAACAGTTAGGAGCTAAATATTAACCTTTAACCTCTAACATGCAGACCTTTTTTAAATCTGAATTGTAGCTATGACTTTGGCATTAGTTAACCCTGATACTCTTTCTTCATCTTGTTCGGATAGAGCAATCTTGACTTCTACAACTCTGGCATCTACATCTGCTGCGGGGTCGTTATTTAACACGTTTCTGCTGCCTATTTTTCTGCCAATTTCAGAGACTGTTCCTTGTAGTTTGCCGGTAAATGCTCCATTGTCGCTGACTATGGAAGTCAATTGTCCCAAACGCACTCTACCAATACTTGCTTCGGGAACTTCTGCTACAACAATCATTTCCTCGGTACGTCCAATTTCGGCAATACCTTCAGCACTCATGGTTTCTCCCGCCTTGGTATGTATTTCTAAAACTTCCCCCGCGATTGGTGCGATTACATAACTCAGTTTCATATCCGCTTCGGCTTTTTTCATTTGGGCGATCGCATTATTCACTTGAGCTTGGGCAATCCGAGTATTACTAGGACGAATTTCTTGGAGTCTATTTAAATTTGCTTTTTGTTCTTCTATCTGTCTTTGTAAAGTTGCTATCGTTTTGTTTTGGTTTGCTTGCGCTTCTACTAACTGTTGTCGCAGGATTGCGATAGTTTTTTCTCTATCTACTCTTGAAGCGGCTAGTTGTTGTCGCAAGCTAGCGATCGCCTGTCTGCGATTAGCTTGACTTTCTATTAATTGCTGATTGGCACTTTGTTCGGAGAGTCGTCTTCTATCCCTTTCTTGTTGGGAAATAGCACCTTGTCTATACAACTGTTCGTAACGTTGAGCATCAACTTGAGCATTTTTAGCTTCCGCTTGTACCCTGGCTACTGTTGCTCTGAGAGAATCTTGCTGCCCTTCTAATTCGACAGCTAAACGATTTATTGTTGCTTGTTGAGATATAGATTCTCCACCTAACTGCGCTTGCAAACGAGCAATTGTTGCGTTACCAGCCTGTTGTTCGCCGCGTAACTGCGCTTCAAGCCGAGCAATTACTGCTTGTTGAGCTTGAATTTCTCGCGGCGAACCTACTTTGACACCAGCTAGATTCGCACGGCTTTCTTGAATTCTGGCTTTTGCTTGTTCTACCGTGGCTTGACTGCTTCTAAACCCATCTAAAACTGCAATTACTTGACCCTTTTTTACCTTTTGCCCTTCTTTCACCAACATTTCTTCTACTCGTGACGTACCCTGTATCCCTGTTGGCGCAGAAAGCTTAATTACTTCTCCTTTAGGCTGCAAACGGCCAGATGCATTTACGCTAGTTATTGCTGGTGTAACGGGAATAGGTGTATTGGAGTTGTCTAATTGTTCTATTCTTGCTTTAGTTAGTACCCCAGCAGTAATTGCTAACGGTACTGCTATTGCAATACCCCACCAAAGTCTTGACTTGCCAATTGGCTGTTCTTTTATAACTGGTTTCTCATTTACCCTTGACATGATATGTTCTCCATACTTTTAATCATGCTGAGTAGAAATAATAAGTAATTCCATCTCAAGCCCACATTGCAGGCTAATTTTGTTTCCAAAGGTTTTACAAACATTTTTTGTGATAATCAACCTACATTTGCTGTATAGTTGCTGTTTATTAAGAACTAAAAATTCGTAAGAAATGATAATTTTTATTTCGCTTAAAATTATCTTAGCTAGCTTATAGCTAAAATTGCCGAATAGTTCAATCTAATATTGATATTTTTTGCAGCACGTTTTTGCTTATAATGACAATTTTTGAGAAGAAACAAATCGGTAATCCTATCGATATTTTTTCTAATGATTTTACATATTTATTTTTGGTTTCATTTATCTCAAATTAAGACATTAAAATACCTATAAAACTTAAGAGAAATCAAGCAAGTTCATAGTTAATAAGCGGTTCAAATAACTAAAAAATAAGTTTAAATATTAAAATAGAATTAAATATGATAGAATTTAAAGCTATAAATGCTAAAAATACAAATAATAAGTGAAGTATTTTCCACGCTTATTAGTTGATATTTCGCGCCCTATATTTATTAAAAGTATATAGTTACATTTCACTCACAATAAATAAATTCTACATTGAAGTGTTGTTCTAAAAAGTAACATAATCTACAGATGCCCAATAGTATTTTTAGGGTTATTTTACTAGATTAAATATTGATAGTTAACCATGCATAAGAATAACATTTATGCAGATTTATCAATACATATTGTATCTGCGTAAATGTTAACTGATAACTATAGCAATTCTATGCAATTGTAAAAAATGCATCAAAAAAAACCAGTTTAACTAAAACCGGGTTTGCATAATTATCTAAAATTATTTCAGAAGTATCTGGCGATTGAATATACCCGGAGAGCATATTCAATCGCCGGATAATTAAATACTTTATCCCCACTCACAACTAACAACTCATAACTCCTAACTATCTTCAAGGAGTATCAAATAAAACAGTTGTCATATAATTTTCAGCCCACTCCGAACCAAAAGCTTTTTCTAAAACGCGACGAGTTTTATCATTTTGCTGTTGTTTAGTACAGTAATTTAATTGTCCTTCCAACAACTTACTTGCTGCTTCTGGTGAAACAGGTTTTGC
>JBARZF010000925.1:0-20424 GCA_049649675.1 Rivularia sp. (in: cyanobacteria)
GTTCTGAATTGCGGAGCGTGTATATAAACGCTCCGCAATTGCTTTTTTGAGTTATCAGTTATCAGTTATCAGTTATCAGTTATCAGTTATCAGTTATCAGTTATCAGTTATCAGTTATCAGTTAAATACTTGTTATTTATTAAGGGGGGCAGGGAGTGTGGGTAGAGGGGGTAGAGGGGGTAGAGGGGGTAGAGTGGGTAGAAAATTATTAACTCCTAACTCCTAACTCCTAACTATTCCCTGCTCCTTTCCCATCAATTTGACCACGAGCAACCTGTAACGCTTGATTTACCTGCTCGAAACCTGTTCCACCATAGCTATTACGTGCAGCTACAACTTGACGGGGTGATATCGCTTCATAAATATCCTTGTCAAATTTCGGATGTAGCTGTTTCCATTCTTCTAAACTCAAATCTTTTAAAAGTTTACCGGCAGCAATACTAGTTTTTACTACCTTACCAACGAGATTATAGGCTTCTCGGAAAGGTACGCCACGGGCTGCTAAATAATCTGCTACATCGGTGGCATTAGAAAAGTCTTCCGCGACGGCTTCTGCTAAACGTTGAGTGCGAAATTCCAAACCTTCTCGGAGCAAAATTGTCATTGCTGACAAACAAGCTTTTACCGTATTTACCCCATCGAATAAACCTTCTTTGTCTTCTTGTAAATCTTTGTTATAAGCCAGTGGTAATCCCTTCATCATTACCAACATTGCTTGCAGATGACCGAATACCCTGCCAGTTTTACCCCGCACTAACTCCGGCACATCTGGGTTTTTCTTTTGAGGCATAATACTCGAACCAGTTGCACAGCTATCTTTAAGCGTGACAAAGCCGAATTCCTCGGAAGACCATAAAATCACCTCTTCAGATAAACGGCTGAGGTGAACCATAATCAAACTAGCGGCACTCAAAAATTCAATGGCAAAATCGCGATCGCTAACTCCATCAAGGCTGTTATCGTAAACCTTGTCAAAACTTAATAGTTGAGCGCTGTAATGTCTATCTATAGGAAAAGTAGTTCCCGCTAAAGCACCGCAACCCAAAGGTGAAATATTTACACGCTTATAAACATCTCCTAACCGTTCCCAATCTCGTTGCGACATTTGGAAATAAGCCAAGAGATGATGAGCAAGACTTAGAGGTTGAGCGCGTTGTAAATGAGTGTAGCCGGGAATCAAAGTTTCAACGTTTTTTTCGGCAATATCAACTAAAACAGCTTGAAATTCTCCTAATAATTGACGAATTTGCTGAATTTGTTCGCGTAAATAAAGTCTCGTATCAGTACCGACTTGGTCATTACGAGAACGTCCGGTATGCAGTTTTTTACCGACATCCCCAACAATTTCTACCAAACGATGTTCGACAGCAAAATGCACATCTTCCGAATCAACATCAGGATTAAAATTACCATTCCGGTATTCCTGACGAATTTTTTCTAAACCACTAACTAAGCGATCGCCTTCTTCCGAAGAAATAATCTTACACTTCGCCAACATTTTGGCATGAGCAACCGAACCAGTTAAATCGTACTCAATTAATTCAATATCAAAATGGATGCTGGCATTAAAGCGAGCAATAGTAGGATGCAACGCCGATTCAAACCGCTGGCTCCAAGTTTGCTGTTGTGTTTGTGTCATAGATTGGAAATTGGGGAGAGGGGGAAGAGGGGGAGATTGGGAGATGGGGAGATGGGGAGATGGGGAGAAATATTTTTAGTAGGAAGCGAGACGCTCCCACTACATTCTTATTCATAACTCCGCGCCTCCGCGCCTCTTAACTGGTAACTGCTCACTGTTAACTATTAACTGTTTAACCGTAGCTTGTTAAATTGCGAATTAAATAACCGATTACTAAACCAATTAAAAGCGCCCAAATTTGACCTGTTTGAATAAAATTATTCCAGGCTTTTTCTATTTGACCTATAAGATCGGGGTCGGTGACATTTTGAGCTAATACTGACCAGTTTACAGGTATTCGGTTCTGAGCATTAACAGTATTTGATAATAAAATTGTTGTCCACAAACTGATAGTAAACCCACCCAAGAGCGACGCTCGTTTCATTTTTAACTTACCTATTGGTTAGCATCACCGTGATAGCTCAAAGATGTAAATTATGACATCCGTAATTTCTCGGCTGAACGCAATATTTGTCCTGCTAAAACGGCTGCACCAAATCCATTATCAATATTTACTACTCCTATACCCGCAGCACATGAGTTAAGCATTGTTAGCAGAGGTGCCAGTCCACCAAAGCTGGCTCCGTAACCGATGCTGGTGGGTACGGCAATTACGGGGGAGTCTGCTAAACCTGCTACAACGCTCGGTAAAGCCCCTTCCATCCCCGCGACAACAATTAATACAGATGCCGATTCAATAACGTGACGATTACTTAACAATCGATGAATTCCCGCTACTCCCACATCCCATAATCTTTGTACCTCGAAACCCGAAAGCTCTGCCGTAATTGCGGCTTCTTCGGCAACTGGTAAATCGGCTGTTCCAGCAGTAAGTATACCAATTGTACCGGAATACCGAACTTTAATTTGAGCAGGTGCGATCGCGCAGATTCGAGCAGATTCGTAATAGCGTAAATTTCTTACTTTAGGTTGCAGGGTAACGAAAACTTCGGGAGTAATACGAGTTGCCATGACAACTTGATTCTGTTGACGCATCACCTCCATAATCCGAGCAATTTGTTCGGGAGTTTTATCTTGTCCCCAAATAACTTCAGGGAAACCAGTTCTTAAAGAGCGGTGATGGTCAATTTTGGCAAAATCATCTACAGATTCGTAAGCTAAATCTTTTAATTGAGAAAATGCAGCATCCGGCGTTACATTACCGTTAGCAACGGCATTTAGTAGAGATTGTAGAGATTTTTCATCAGTCATAGAAGATAGAGGGGGGTGAGGGGGGAGAGGAGCCATTGCGTTGCGGAGGAACACGCACCGTTGTAGCAAATGGCGTGGGGTAGAGGAGCCATTGCGTTGCGGAGGTTCGCTCCGTTGTAGCAAATGGCGTGGGGTAGAAATAAAAAATTCCTAACTCCTCATTCCTAACTGTTCACTGTTAACTGTTAACTGACTTACTCTTTCGTTAATTTAACTTCGTCAATATTCCAGAAAGCACCGCCGATGGCATTGAATTTAGTACCTTCAATATTGTTGCGGATGGCTCCTAGTGAGAGGGGATTGACTAAGTAGATAAAAGGTAAGTTTTCTTGAGTAATTTTTTGGGTTTCGCCGTATATTTCTTTGACTTTTTCTTCATCTAATTCCTGGGTGGCTTTGACGTAAAGTCTGGCAATTTCTGCTTCCCAAGGTTCAACTTCCCAGCCTTGAATTGGTTTTTGTCCGGCTTGTGGTTTCTGGTTAAACATATGTAATCCACCTTCGGGTTTCCATACGTTGGCACCATCATTTGGTTCCAAGCCACCAGTTAAACCAATCAATGCCATATCAAAGTCTAAGTTATTCGAGATTTTATCTAAATAAGTATTCCAAGCAAGAGGGGTAAAATCAACTTGAATGCCGATTTTACTCAAATCTGATTTGATTTGCGCTCCCATAGCTTCGCGAATTTTATTACCGGAATTAGTTAGTAAAGTGAAGCGGACGCGATTTCCATCTTTATCTAATAATTGACCTTGAGAATTAGATTTAAATCCGGCTTTTTTGAGTAATTCTCTTGCCTTATCTAAATTGTAATCGTAGACTTTTAAGCCTTTTTCTGGAGGTAGATAATAAGGGCTTTGTACGGAAATCGGCGAATTTTGTTTTTGCCCCAAACCACGGAATGTGTTGTTAATCATGGTTTGGCGATCGATAGCGTAGGCTACAGCTTGGCGGAATTCTTTTGTATTAAACCATTTTGATTTTACTGGGTTAACTAAAGGCTTACCGTTTCTGCTGCCTTTATTTAAATTAAAAAATACAAAAGATGTACCAGTAGCCGGACCACCATTCTCTATTCTAAAGTTACCGCGCTTTTCTTCTTTCTTAAGTAAAGAAAAATAGTCTGGTGTTACTGCTATATAATCCAAGCTACCGGATCGGAATTGTAGTAAAGAAGTATCTTGAGATTCAACAATTTCCCAGTTTACTTTTTTGATTAATGGTTTATCTTTTTTCCAGTAATAAGGATTGCTTTCAAATACAACCCGCTGAGTAGTGTTGTAACGTCCTAATTTGTAGGGGCCATTAGTCACAATTTCATCAACGGGAGTATCAACGCTCCATTTTTGGAGAAATAACGGCTTCCCTTCCGAATCTTTCTTTTCTACAGATTCTCGTAAGGCATGAGCCGGTAAAATCGGAGTGCCCATATTTTGTAAGAAAGGGCGAAAAGGCTCTGGTAAAGTAAATTCTACCCTTCGCTCATCGAGTTTTCTAACTTTAGGTAACTGACCGCTTTGACCAATTTTAAAAGCATCTTTAGTATCGGTAGGAATTTCTTTATTAAAGTAAATGTCGTTGTAAGTAAATACAACATCTTCTGCGGTTAAAGGTTTACCATCAGACCATTTCAAATTCTCGCGCAAGGTAAAAACAAACCGCAATCCGTCATCGGAAACTTTCCAAGATTCAGCTAATTCTGGTTCATTTTCTCCACTTATAGGGCTTTGACTAGTTAATCCTTTAAAAGTGTAGCCAAAAATATTAGGTGACTCTTGAGAAAGAGCATAATTAAAAGTTTTTGGATCGCTGAGGATACTGAGTATTAATTGCTGAGTTTCCGCCGCTTCAGTTCTAAAACTAGCTGGATTGCAAGCCGCAATTGTAAGAGCCGTGATAGCAGCCAGAATCACTGGTAAACGCAAACGCCGAAAGTTGAAAAATAGGGAAGACATTCTGAGCATTTAGGTAGATATACGAATAATTACAGTGAACAGTTATCAGTGAACAGTGAACAGTTATTAAATAATAACGAACCACTAACAACTGACAACTAACAAAACCACAGCATAAGCACAAATCCCTTTTTCTTCACCAACGGGGCCTAATTTTTCATTGGTAGTAGCTTTGACACCAACTTGGTTTGGCTCAATTTGCAAAACCCCCGCCAACTTTTCGCGCATTTTTTCTATATGAGGCTTTAGTTTGGGACGCTCTGCTACTACTACAGAATCAATATTTCCTACTTTCCAACCTCGCTCTTGAATTAAATTATTGACTCGATCTAAAAGCATCAAACTATCAGCACCAGCCCATTTTTCATCACTAGGGGGAAAATAATGTCCGATATCGCCCAAAGAAAGCGCACCCAACATCGCGTCCATAATTGCATGAGTTAGAACATCAGCATCGCTATGTCCTAATAATCCCAAAGAATGAGAAATTTCCACTCCACCCAAAATCAACCGGCGATCGGTAGTTAAGCGATGGATATCATAACCGTTTCCAATACGAACATTCATGAAAAAGAGTTAGTTGTTAGTTGTTAGTTGTTAGTTGTTAGGAGTTAGGAGTTAGGAGTTAGGAGGTAATGGTAGTGCGAGTATCTTGCTCGCTGGTCATATATAGCGAGCAAGATGCTCGTACTACCTCTCCCCTTGTCCCCTCGACCCCCTCTCCCCCCTCTCCCCCTCGACCCCCTCTCCCCTTCTCCCCTTCTCTCCTTCTCTTCAAGCCATGCTTCATACAAATCGGGACGACGTTTGCGGGTTCTGGCTATTTGTTGTTCGTAACGCCACTTGGCAATTGCTGCATGGTTTCCGGATAATAATACATCGGGGACTTTGCGATCGCGGAAGTTGGCGGGACGGGTGTACTGGGGAAAATCTAATAATCCTTCTTCAAAACTTTCTAATTTTAAAGATTCTGCTTTACCTACGGTTCCGGGAAGCAAACGTACTACTCCATTAATTAATGCCATTGATGGTATTTCACCACCTGTCAAAATAAAGTCTCCTAAAGAAACTTCGCGGGTGACTAATTCTAATACTCTCTCATCGACTCCTTCGTAATGGCCGCAAATTATAACTATTTGGTCGTAATTCCCAGATAATTCTCTTAATAAAGGCTGATTTATGGTTTCTCCTTGAGGACTCATCATGATTACCTCTCGTCGTTGCAACATTGGTAGCGATTCGACGGCGGAGAAAATGGGACCGGGCTTCATTAACATCCCTACTCCCCCACCATAAGGTTCATCATCAACTTTCCGGTGCTTGTCGGTGGTAAAGTCTCGCGGATTGACAAAATGCACGTTGGCAATTTGTTTTGCTAAAGCTTTACCAATCAGCCCGGAATTTAGAATGGAAGTAAAACAATCGGGAAATAGCGTAACTATATCAAAACGCACAGTATTTCGTATTGGAGGACACTATTCTTGAATTAAACTCCCTCGGCTCAGGTGCAGAGGCCTTGTTGACTAGATTACATTTAAACTTTATTTAAAGTATATAAAACTACTTAGGATAGGATATTTGCTGTTGAAACGAAAGTTTTTCTAATTACTTAATTTATGTTTAAATATTGTCACATCTAATAAATTTAAATTAAGAAACCTACAGGCGCGAACAACAACGCAGCATGATTTTATCCCAGATTGCGACGGTTGTTGTCCTTTATAATTGCTTTATCTCAACCACTTTGCCTTGGTGGCAGGTAAGGGAAATTAAAAAGGAGCCGGTGAAATAACTTGTTTCGGTTGGCGAAAAGAAGAGATAATGGAGCGTTATAGATATTCGGCCGTGTCTGCTCGTTCGAGCTTTGAGCTTTTGAGCTTTTGAGCAAAAAAGCGAAAAGTAGAAGCCATACTTTGCGAAAACACGAAAAGCGTCGCAACTCGAGGCAATAAGTCTGGCAGCCGAACGGACATTCCGGTGAAAAATAAACCGAAAAACAGAAAATGTCCTGCCGATTATAATACGAACGCGAACTGTCCGCGAAGTAAAATTCACTCTTACGGTTGTTGACAGGAGACAATTATGCGGCAACTAAAAGCTAAATGGCTGGAAATGACCACATCCCAAGCAACTAAAACCGCCGTTCTGGTTATTGGAGGCGCAGAAGATAAGGTTCACGGACGAGAAATTCTGCGGACTTTTATAGACCGTGCTGGTGCAACAGATGCCCATATTACTATTATTCCCTCTGCTTCTCGGGAACCGAGTATTGTTGGCGCTCGCTACGTAAATATTTTTGAAGATATGGGAGTTAAAAAGGTTGAAATTTTAGATATTCGAGAGCGCGACCACTGTCACGACCGTTACTACAAGGAATCCTTGGAACAATGTACCGGAGTTTTTTTGACTGGTGGCGATCAATTACGCCTTTGCGGTGTCTTAGCTGATACGCCGGTTATGGATATTATCCGAGGGCGAGTCAAAACCGGAGAATTAACTTTAGCTGGTACTAGCGCCGGTGCTGCGGTAATGGGACATCATATGATTGCTGGAGGCGGTAGTGGAGAATCTCCCAATCGTTCTTTAGTTGATATGGCAACTGGTTTGGGATTTATTCCCGAGTTGATTGTTGACCAGCATTTTCATAACCGCAACCGCATCGGGCGTTTAATGAGCGCGATCGCCTCCCATCCAGACCGTTTGGGTATTGGTATTGATGAAGATACTTGTGCCATGTTTGAAAAAGACGGTTGGCTCGAAGTAATGGGTAAAGGAGCGGTGACAATTATCGATTCAAGCGAACTTACTCATACCAACGAATCTCGTGTCGGAGCAACCGAACCACTTAGTCTTCATAATTTACGAGTTCACGTTCTAAGTCATGGCGATCGCTATCATCTTTATGGACGTACTGCGATACCATCTGTGGGGCGGATATCCAGCTGACGGGAATAGGTATATGTGGTTACACTGGGTTGACCGCAATTTTTATTGCTGCATAAAAGCAAGAAAAATCACAATAATAGGAATAAATAATAAAAAAACTGTTATTCACGAACAGTTTTGCGGTCAATCCCAGTAAGAAACTAGAATTTTGGTTCCGAATCTCCATCTACCCTTAATCATGAGAATCCTCAAGATCCAAACTTTACGCGGCCCAAACTACTGGAGCATTCGACGCCACAAGTTAATCGTCATGCGCCTCGATTTAGAAAACCTCGCCGAAACGCCTTCTAACGAAATCCCCGGTTTCTATGAAGGATTGGTGGAAGCACTACCTTCTTTGGAAGGTCATTACTGCTCTCCAGGCTGTCGTGGTGGTTTTCTGATGCGGGTGCGAGAAGGCACTATGATGGGTCACATTGCCGAACACGTGGCGCTAGAGCTTCAGGAATTAGCCGGAATGCAAGCGGGCTTCGGTCGCACCCGCGAAACTGCGACTCCGGGAATTTATCAGGTAGTTTTCGAGTATTTAAATGAGGAAGCTGGACGGTATGCTGCAAGGGCTGCTGTACGGCTTTGTCAAAGTATTGTGGATAGAGGCCGCTATCCCCAGGCTGAATTAGAACAAGATTTACAAGATATTAAAGACCATTGGCGCGATGCTTCTTTAGGACCTTCTACTGAATCAATTGTTAATGAAGCCAAAAAAAGAGGTATCCCCTGGATGCCTTTGAATGCTAGATATTTGATTCAACTTGGTTACGGAGCGCAGCAAAAACGGATTCAAGCCACTATGACGGCTAATACCGGCATTTTAGGTGTAGAACTTGCTTGCGATAAGGAAGCTACTAAGCGCATTCTCGAATCTTGTGGTGTTCCCGTACCCAAAGGTACTGTAATTAATTTCTTCGACGATTTAGAAGATGCAGTTGACTATATTGGTGGCTATCCCATTGTCATAAAACCCCTTGATGGCAACCACGGACGCGGTATTACTATTGATATCAGAAGTTGGGAAGAAGCTGAAGCGGCTTATGATGCTGCAAGGGCTGTTTCTCGCTCGGTAATTGTTGAGAAATACTACCTCGGACGCGACCATCGTGTATTAGTAGTCGATGGTAAACTTGTTGCAGTTTCCGAACGAGTACCTGCTCATGTGGTTGGTGACGGTAGGTCAACTATTGCCGATTTGGTTGAAGAAACCAACAGAGACCCAAATCGCGGTGACGGTCACGACAATGTTCTGACTCGGATTGTTTTAGACCGCAATAGTTATGCTTTGATGGAAAGGCAGGGTTTTACCCTTGATAGCATTTTAAATAAAAATGAAATTTGTTATTTACGAGCAACGGCAAATTTATCCACGGGTGGTATTGCTGTAGACCGTACCGATGAAATTCATCCTCAAAATGTGTGGTTGGCTCAGCGAATAGTTAAAATAATTGGATTGGATATCGCCGGAATTGATATCGTTACTACCGATATTAGTCGTCCTTTAAGAGAAACCGATGCCGTAGTTGTAGAAGTAAATGCAGCGCCGGGATTCCGGATGCACGTTGCTCCCTCTCAAGGGGTTCCCCGCAATGTTGCTGCGGCAGTGATAGATATGCTGTTCCCTGCCGATAAGACTACTCGCGTACCCATTCTCAGCGTTACCGGCACCAACGGTAAAACTACTACTACTAGATTACTTGCCCATATTTTCAAGCAAACTAACAAAGTAATTGGATATACAACCACTGATGGAACCTATATCGGAGAATACTTAGTAGAATCTGGAGATAACACCGGCCCCCAAAGCGCTCAGTTGATATTGCAAGATCCGACGGTAGAAGTTGCCGTGTTAGAAACAGCACGGGGAGGTATTCTGCGTTCGGGATTAGCTTTTGAAGCATCGAATGTAGGTGTAGTGCTTAATGTTGCTGCCGACCATTTAGGATTGGGTGATATTGATACTATCGATCAACTGTCGCATTTGAAGAGTGTGGTTGCTGAAGCAGTTTATCCCGATGGCTATGCGGTATTAAATGCCGACGATGCAAGAGTTGCTGCGATGGCCGAAAGGACAAAAGCGAATATTGCTTACTTCACCATGAATCCGGAATCGGAATTAGTCAAAGGACATATTGAAAAAGGTGGAGTAGCGGCAATTTACGAAGACGGCTTTTTGTCGATTTTGAAAGGAGATTGGACTCACCGTATAGAAAAAGTGGAGAATATTCCTTTAACAATGGGCGGAAGAGCGCCGTTTATGATTGCTAATGCTTTAGCTGCATCTTTAGCGGCTTTCGTGCAAAACGTTTCTATAGAAGAAATTCGGGCTGGCT
This sequence comes from Rivularia sp. (in: cyanobacteria), assembly GCA_049649675.1. Taxonomy (GTDB): domain Bacteria; phylum Cyanobacteriota; class Cyanobacteriia; order Cyanobacteriales; family Nostocaceae; genus Rivularia. The sequence continues at coordinate 10,119 of JBARZF010000925.1, forward strand.
TAAATACCTTCCGCGCTTCGGTGAATCAAACACCGGGACGGATGAACTTATTTAACTTGGGTAAACATCACGCTTTAATCGATTACGCTCACAATCCAGCCTCCTACGAAGCATTAGGTGGATTCGTGCGTAACTGGACATCAGGACAGCGAGTTGGTGTAGTTGGTGGCCCTGGCGATCGCCGCGACGAAGATTTTGTCATGTTGGGTAAACTAGCTTCTGAAATCTTCGACTGCATCATTATTAAGGAAGATGATGACACGCGAGGAAGAAAGCGGGGTTCTGCTGCCGAGTTAATTACTCAAGGTATTAGAGAGGTAAATCCGAATTGTTTGCATGAAACGGTTTTGGATGAAACTGAAGCGATTAATAAAGCTTTAGATTTAGCTACCGATGACAGCTTGGTGGTTATTCTACCAGAAAGCGTCAGTCGTGCAATTAACTTAATTAAAGCGAGGGGAGTAATTGAGGACGAAAATCCCCCAAAGTTTGATAGTGCAACTCCGAAAGATAAGGAAGTCGGAATTCCGTCTTCGGTGTTAAATTCCTTGTGAAGGGAGGATGAGTAAAGAGTTATAGATTGCGTTTAACGGCTTTAATTTATAACTTTTTACCCATCACACATATTTATCGATATTCTTGCTCGTTTTCGTTGTCATTTTCATCGTCTGAAGAGTTCTTTAATTCGTCTTTAAAGCCTCGGAGAGTTTTTCCCAAAGCGCTTCCTAATTCAGGAATTTTTTTTGGTCCAAAAATCAAAATTGCCACAACCCCAATCACAGCCATTTCCGGAAAACCCAATCCAAACATAGCGCCTCTTTTAATAAAGATTCTTTTATATATAGTAGAGCGCAATTGTTTTGATTTGAAATTTAGGTGTCAATTAATTGATGCTTGATCAAGAATTTTTTGATCGTGGTATAAATTTGTTGTTTTTGTTGGTTGCTAAAACTACCGTGTGCGGCTCCTCTAACGCTGTAAAGTTGATTTGAAACGCCAACTTTATCAAGTTTTTCATGCAATCTAACTGCATGAGCATAAGGAACAAAAGTATCTTTCTCGCCATGTATAGTTAAAATTGGTGGTAAATCGGAACGAACATAATTGATTGGAGAAACCGTTTTCGCTAAATCAATTTCTGCATCGGTTATCTTATTTCCCAACCATTCGACTGCATAATACTTCTCGTTAGCGCCTGCAATCAAATCTGCTACATCTGTAATTCCCGACCAATTTATAATAGCGGCAACTTGATTTTTTTTATTATCCAAATTATTGCCGGAACATTGTTGATCAAATCCGGCTTCAGAAGACATCATTCCTGTAGTTAAAGACAAATGTCCCCCAGCAGAAAATCCAGTTGTAATAATTTTACTTGTATCAAAATTATATTTTTGTGCCTTGTTAATTATCCAAGCTAAAGCACAGCGAGCGTCTTCTACGGCGGCTGGAGCCAGAGCGGTACTTGCCAATCGATAATTGATATTGATTACAGAAAAACCCCAACTTAAATAAGGATCGAAAAAAGGTTTTAACCCTTCTTTTGATTGTTTTATCCAACCTCCTCCATGAATATTTATCAATATTGGGTGTAAACCGGGATTTTGGTTTTGATAAAGATCGAGTTCTAATTGAGAGTTATTAACTTTGTGATAAACAATGTTGCGAGAAAGTTGATAATTTGCTTGATTACCTATTTTTGCAGATGTGCTATTGCTATTGTCAAAATATTTACCAAATACAATTGTTGCGATTAAGATTAAACCTATCGTAACGAATGGAAACAATCGAGAGAAGATTTTTTTCGACATTTTATTTAAATAGCTATTTTATAATTAATTTACAATTTATTTTTAGATACAGCCCTTTGCAGCTTGATGAGGTACAAAGCTATATTCTATAACTCTTGTGTGTGGGATGGAGAGCAGCGCGTTGCGCGGGTTCCCAAGGCAGCCCCGTGCGGGGGTTCCCCCCGTTGAGGGGACTGCCGCCGCGTTGTAGCGACTGCGGGGCATCCCTGCCCGTCCGAATGTACTTCACCAAAACTAAATATGCTGTATAACTTCTTCTGGAGACTCTAATTTTTTTTGAAGCTGCAAAACGTCATCTTCAATCATCTTATTAATTACAACATCGGCAATAATATTTGCACCATGTTGAGTAAAATGTATTCCATCTCTAATTCTAACCTGCCTTTTCTTGCCTGATTTATTAGCAACTACGGCGTTAATGTTCAGCTATTTTACTGAGAATCTCAAAACAACTACTCCAATGTTACCGGCAGATTCAACCAATCACTCAATTCCGAAGCCAACCATTCAAGTTCGGATTCGTTGGCGATCGCACCACCATCTTGAAGTTTATATTTGCGTACACCAGTACTAATAATTAATTGAGCAAAAACTTGTGTTTTTTCACCGCGATCGTTTTTGACAAAGTGTCTGGGAATAAAAGTTAATTTATTAATATCTTTTTGATCGGATGCTCCGGGAGGTTTAAAATCAAATCCCAATATTTGGTAAAATTTAGTAATTCGCTCTTTACCTAAACACAATCGCACATGAGCAAACAGCGAAAAGACGAAACTATAAATTAAAAATAAGCCAGAACCCCAAAAAGGTAGAGAAAGAGCGGCAAATAGTAAATTTATTGGAAAAGCGCTGCTACTAAAAGCACCAACAGTCCATATAATAGTGAGTGAATTCCAAGCAGTCGCAAATAAACCCAAAAATATCAATGATGGGTTAAAACCAATCGGTGGAATCAATATTTCTAAATTATCTTTATTTTTTGCCAGGGTAACTTTGCTTCCAGATGGTTTAGTAAGCTTGAGTGATAATGGTTTGTATTTATTCTGTAATTTCTTTATTAATAAGTGCCTATCTTTAGGGATCCAATTTTTACCATCCCAATGCCAATCACCTCGAATAATTTCAGAAAATGAATTAGAAAATGAATTAGATAAGTAATTCGTATTTCGCTTTGTCTGTTGTAGAAATGCCAAAGCTTCAGAGGCAGATTTTATCCTTGTTTCTAAAGTTGGTTCGGTAGTAGCTTTCAACCATCGAATAAATTCACTGCTCAAACTCGTTAAATCTTCAAACAGGATGCGTCCATCACGAACGGGTAAATCTGCCGGATGACTGCCCGTTGCCAAATAAATTAAAGTTGCACCCAAACTGTAAATATCCGAAGCCGGTACCGTGCGATCGCCAAACTGTTCGAGGGGCATATATCCATAGGTACCCACTACAGTACGAGTGCCAAATTCTTTAACAACGGCGTTTTGTACCGAACCAAAATCAATTAAATAGACATCTCCAACATGATTCCCAGTTCTATCTGCCAACAAAATATTACTAGGTTTGATATCGCGATGAATAACTGGCGGAGAAAGAGAATGTAGATAAACTAAAATATCTAAAAGCTTTGTAGCTATTTGCTTTACTTCCGATTCCGTAAAAACACGTCCCGATTTTATATATTGTTCTAAAGTTTGTGTGGGAATATAAGTTTGTGCTAAAGCAAACCCTTTCATCGGAGTTTCCACTTCAAAATAATCTATATAGCCCGGAATAGAGGGGTGTGATAAATTTTTTAACGTCTGTGCTTCCCGCTCAAATAACTTGAGATCGTCCCATTCAAAATCGTCCTTAAAAGAAAGTAACTTAACTACAATCAGTTCGAGGGAGCGTAAATCACGAACCATTATAGTTCTTCGTCCAGCCTTTTTTCCTAATTGAGAAAGTACTTCGTAGCGATTATTTAATAATTTACCAATCATTTTGACGCACCCCCGCCTTGTATTTAATATTTTTATGCGCTATAGACGGCTTAAACAAATAATTATATCGAACTAACATTCTGAATTATGACTAGTAAGCTATGGCCTTATGTTACTCCAGGGATTCCAGATGAATTATTTGAGCGTTTACCGGGAATTCCCTTAAGTAAGCGAGAAATCCGACTATTATTAATTTCCCAACTACGATTGCAACCCAATGACGTACTATGGGATATTGGTGCGGGTACGGGCACTATCGCTATCGAAGTGGGATTACTATGTCCCCAAGGAAAGATTATCGCCGTAGAGAGAGATGAAGAAGTTGCTAACTTAATTCGTCATAACTGCGAGCGGTTTGAAGTCAAAAATGTAGAAGTGATTGAAGGTAGCGCACCAGAATGCTTGCACCATCTTAAAGATACACCCCAACGGGTTTGTATTGAAGGGGGTCGTCTTGTTACGGAAATCTTACAAACAGTTTGGAAGTACTTGCCCTCAAACGGTCGAGTAGTAGCAACAGCTGCTAACCTAGAAAATTTGTATGCTGTTTCCCAAAGCTTTGCGACTTTACAAGCAAGAAACGTTGAAGTTGTTCAATCTGCCGTGAATCGTTTGGAAACGCGGGGATTTAGCCGAACTTTCCAAGCCGTAGACCCCATTTTTATTCTCAGCGGCGAAAAGTTGGACTGAGCGGTGATGGGGTGATAGGGAGATGGGGGGACAAGGAGACAAAGCGACATTCTTAACTGTTTGTTCACTGTATGACGCTACCGCGTCACGCTGCGCTAACACTGTTCACTGCTCACTGTTCACTGCTCACTCCGTGAGCTATCCCTTCTGCCCAATTCCCAATTCCCAATGCTCAATCTAAAATCTAAAATCTAAAATCTAAAATCCAAAATCCTATGTCTTTGTCTCGTATTCTAAGTGGAATTGTTGCGATCGCCTTGGCTTTGGGTGGGACTCTTTTAGGAGGATGGTATTTTACATTTTTCTACGTAATCATCATTTTTCTAGGGCAACGAGAATATTTTAATTTAGTACGAGCCAAAGGTATAGCTCCCGCAGGTAAAATTACAATGGTTGTCAGTCAAATTTTGCTGGCAATTTGTACCTTCGATAGTAACTTAGCTGACGCAGTAATGCCTGTAGCTGGAACATTTATTTGTTTTTACCTGCTATTTCAGCCGAAAATGGCATCCATCGCCGATATTTCCGCTTCAATTTTAGGCTTATTCTACACCGGATATTTACCCAGCTATTGGGTGAGATTGCGAGCAATTGATACTGCTGGCTTCAGCAATTTACCCTTGGGAGGTTACTTCCCACCTTCGTTAACGGCATTTATCGGTAGAGATAATTTTTCCGCTTTACCTTTAGGATTGGGTGCCACCTTACTTACTTTTATGTGTATATGGGCTGCCGATATCGGCGCTTATTTTGTTGGTAAATATTTTGGTAAAACACCTTTATCGGGTATAAGCCCAAAGAAAACAGTAGAGGGAGCAATTTTTGGTATAACTGCAAGTATTGGTGTAGGAATTGCAGTAGCTTACTACATCAATTTACCCGATTTTTATCTTACAGGAGCCGCACTAGGTTCGCTAATTGGTATAGCCAGTCTTTTAGGTGACTTAACCGAATCCATGCTCAAACGCGATGCAGGAGTAAAAGATTCAGGAGACATAATACCTGGGCACGGAGGAATTCTAGACCGTACCGACAGCTATATTTTTACCGCACCGTTGGTTTATTACTTTATCACCCTTTTATTGCCATTGCTTAGTTGAGAAGAGGGAGAGGGGGTAGAGGGGGTAGAGGGGGTCGAGGGGGTAGAATTTTCAACCAACTGATAACTGATAACTGATAACTGATAACTGATAACTGAAAAAAATTATCCATTGCTGGCTTATTATGGATTCACATTAATCATTCCTTGAAAAATAATCTTTCCGTTCGTCAATTGTAGGTCTTGAATTTCTACGTCGGAACCCAAGTCAAGATACTCGCCATCGCAATTTTCCAGCAGGGTTTTTGTATTGCTTGTAACAGTTAGGGGTGCGATGCGTAACTCATGGGGACTCAGTAAATTTAATCCTATACAAATATCTAAAGGTTGAGGATTGTTTTCTTCATCCATGATGGCGCTGATTACAAGAGAAGATTCTTTAATTTGCACCTTTTGCCAACTAATTGATTTGGAATTTGGACTACATTCTGGTAAAAGTTTAAACAGAACATCATTTAAAGCAGTTGATAATAATGTACTGGATAAAGAAGCTGATAAGTCTTCTTCAAGCTGACTGAATTCGCCAATTACTGGTATTTTTTCTAACAATCGTAGCTGTTGTCCTTTGAGAACAGAACCGATATTAATGCGAATATTTTTTGCAACTAAATCAACTTTTGATAAATGAAGACCTTGATAAACAGCACTTTTAGCAACAATTGAGACACTGGGTATGCATCCAGAAATCAGTTGGCGATCGCCAGCTTGAATATCAAGTTGAAGTTGCTCTATATGACTTACTTGTGTTCTTAGCCACAACTTAATTGCCTGAGTGAGGACATTTGTAATTAATCTAAACTTATTTTTTTTGTGCATTTGAGAGCTATAAATATAGTGGGGGTAACTGTAAAGCAACGAGCAAAGAAATAAATACTAACTGTATCAAAACAGCTTTTCAATTACAAAACATCAATACTATATTCTTACTTAGACATGAACTGATGGGATATCAGTAAAAATACATGGGGGTTAGGTTACAAAAAATTATTTCACAATGGGGAATTGCCTCACGTCGTCAAGCAGAAGAATTGATTAAGCTTGAACGGGTGATGGTAAATGGTGTCTTGGCGCACTTAGGACAGAAAGTAAATCCTGAAACGGACACTATTACCGTTGATGGGAAAAACATTTCTGAAAACAAGCGTCCGACTTCTATTTATTTGTTAATTAATAAACCATCAGGAGTCGTTTCTACTTGTTACGATCCTCAAGCAAGACCAACAGTGTTAGATTTGTTGCCAGAAGAATTACGCTTTGGTAAGGGTATTCACCCAGTTGGTCGTTTAGATGCAGACTCTACGGGAGCATTAATACTAACAAATGATGGGGATCTGACATTTAAGCTGACACATCCCCGTCATAACATTTCTAAGACTTATCGCGTTTTGGTTAAAGGGCATCCACCAGAAGAAACGTTACAGATGTGGCGGAGTGGTGTTTTTTTAGACAAAAGAAAAACGCGAGCGGCAATTGTGCAGTTAGTAGAAAAAATAGCTGGAAAAAGCTGTTTAGAAATAGTTCTCAGGGAAGGAAGAAACCGCCAAATTCGCCGTGTAGCCCAAAAGTTGGGATATCCGGTAATTGATCTGCATCGTACCGCGATCGGTTCTATAAAACTTCAATTACCTAAAAAAGAATATTTATCACCAGGTAGTTTTCGCTACCTAACAGAGAATGAAATTCTCTATTTGCACAAACAGTTACAGGAAATCCCTATTAATGATTCAGTTGGCCCAAGGAGCGCAGGAAAAGATGAAGTGGTTTAAAAGGAAGGATTCAGAAAAAGCAACTCCCCCAACTTCTATAGAAGAACAAAGAGCCGAAAAGTTGGCACAATTGGGGGCACAGCTAAAAGCTACACGCGAACAATATGGCTTTACGGTGGAAGATGTGGTTTCCTACACGAAAATTCCCCGACGACAGGTAGTGGGTATAGAAGAAGCTAACTTTGAAGATTTACCCGAACCAGTTTACATTCAGGGTTTAATCAGACAGTATGCTCATGCAATAGGCTACAACGGAGCAGAATTTGCCAGTACATTTCCTATCGGTACGAGCAGAGTAGTTCTCAAACCAGTTTGCAAAAATCCTTCATTATTTAAACTGCGTCCCATTCATGTTTATTTATTATATATATTGTTAACTGCGGGTTCTGTAAGTGGTTTATCGGCTTGGTTGAATGGTGCGACAATCATTGGCAGCGAGACTAAACCTGCTGTGAAGTCAAATAATATTGCTTCAAAAAACAAACCGGTTCCTTCTAAACCAGAATTAGTTACTCAAACCAACAGCTTTTCTAAAAATCAAAAAGAAGTTCAAATTGGAGTCACTTTAAAAGAATCATCTTGGATTCAGGTAATAGCCGACGGTAAAACGACTTTTGAAGGAACTTTAGAAGAAGGAAGCAAGCGTACCTGGACTGCACAAAAAGAACTTACTGTCAAGGCAGGAAACGCTGGAGGAGTTTTAGTCAGCGTCAATCAACAAGAAGCCAAAAAAATGGGTAAACCTGGAAAAGTTGAACAGCTTCGAGTCGCGCTGAGTCAGTGAGCAGTTAACAGTGAGCAGTGAGCAGTGAGCAGTGAGCAGTTAACAGTGAGCAGTGAGCAGTGAGCAGTTAACAGTTAGCAGTAACAGTGAGGAGTGAGCAGTGAGCAGTTAGAAACTAATAATTATCTTTATCCTCAACCTTATTTCCTTTGCAATCTCATTCATGCACCACCGCACCTTCCAATTAAATGCTGATAACTGTTCACTGTTCACTGATAACTGTTAACTGATTGGCGATCGCCCGAAAAATTCCACAAAATTCTTCATGCGTTGGGATAATTCGGAATTCATCGCTTCACTTCGATAGCGCCAATCCCAGTTACCTTCTCCTTGACTAGGAATATTCATTCGAGCATTGGAACCCAATCCCAACATATCCTGTAAGGGGAAAATTGCAACATTGGCAACCGAACCCATTGCCAAGCGAATCAAATCCCAATGCACTCCATCCTGGCTTATAGAACCTAGATAGAAATTTAAGTTTTGTTTTTCCGTATCGTTGGCTTTTTCGTACCAACCAACGGTAGTGTCGTTATCGTGAGTTCCCGTGTAAATAACGCAATTAGTATCTTGCACGTTGAAAGGTAAATAAGGATTGCTGGCATCTCCACCAAAAGCAAACTGCAAAACTTTCATACCGGGAAACTCGAATTTATCGCGTAAAGCTTCTACATCTGGGGTGATGGTTCCCAAGTCTTCTGCTAATACTGGTAAAACACCAAGCTGCTGTTTAATAGTTTCAAACAACTTGTCTCCGGGAGCCTTTAACCATTCTCCATTGATTGCAGTTTCTTCACCCAAAGGTACTGCCCAATAAGCTTCAAATCCCCGAAAATGGTCGATACGAATAATATCAACATAATCGAGCATCGCTTCAAAACGCTGCACCCACCACTTGAAATTTTGCTTTTCCAACTGCTTCCAATCGTAAACCGGATTTCCCCACAATTGACCAGTTGCGCTAAAGTAATCCGGTGGTACACCAGCCATTAACGCAGCTTCTCCAGTTTCCTTATCCAAAGAAAAATTCTCAGGATTTCCCCAAACATCGGCGCTATCGTGAGCTACATAAATTGGAATATCACCGACAATTTCAACATTGCGATCGTTAGCGTATTTTCTCAATTCCGACCACTGACTATAAAATTGGAACTGAAGAAACTTGTGATAAAAAACTTCACTTTCTAATTCTTTTTTTGCCTTTTCTATTGCTTTCGGTTTGCGTTTGGCAATATCTTCATCCCAACTATTCCAGCTTGCGCCGCCGGTACTATCCTTAAGCGCCATAAACAAACTATAATCATCAAGCCAATAAGCCTTAGAATCGCAAAATTCTTTAAATTCTTTGAGTTGTTCTTTTGTATGATTAGCTTTGAAATTAGAGCAAGCTTTTTTCAACAAAGGAATTTTAGTCGATTCTACCTGCTGGTAATCTACATTATCCAGCGGAAATTCAGGTAAATTAGCAAAATCATCATCACTTAATAAACCTGCACCCTGCAACTTATCCGGGCTAATCAACAGCGGATTACCCGCTAAAGCCGAATAGCACATATAAGGAGAATTACCAAAACCAGTAGGGCCTAAAGGTAGAATTTGCCAATACTTTTGAGAACCATCGTTGAGAAAATCAATAAAACGGTAAGCTTCATGCCCCAAATCGCCAATACCGAAACGACTGGGAAAACTAGTAGGATGAAGTAGAATACCGCTGCTTCTAGGAAAAGACATAAATAATCCTGACTATAAAAAAAGCATATCCAATCGAATCTATCACAATGTTAGTTGTTAAAAATAGGGAGTAGGTCAAAGGTTAAAGGTCAAAGGTTAAAGGTAATAACTTCTTTTTCATCTCCCTCTCTCCTAGCTTCTAACTCTTTTAATCCAAAATTTTAAATTTTAAATTTTATGAGTTACCGCAATCCGGCTCCGACAGTAGATATCATCATCGAGTTAATTGATAAACCACATCGACCAATAGTATTAATCGAACGCCATAATGAACCATTCGGTTGGGCTATTCCTGGTGGTTTTGTGGATTATGGGGAAGCTGTGGAAACCGCAGCAAAAAGGGAAGCTTTAGAAGAAATTGGTTTAGAAGTAGAGTTAGTAGAACAATTTCACGTATATTCCGATCCCAATCGCGATCCACGCAAGCATACGATAAGTATTGTATTTATTGC
>JBARZF010000926.1:0-17207 GCA_049649675.1 Rivularia sp. (in: cyanobacteria)
GAATATGGGTAAGTGATGGTACAAGAGATGGTACCTTTAATATTGCAATTGCTAGGCTTTTAGGTGAAGGCTTCGGAGAGATTATTGCTGTTGAAGACAAGATATTTTTTCAAACCATTCCCGGTAGATCTGGTGGAGGTAGAATATCGGTTAGTGATGGTACGCAAACAGGTACTTTCTCAATGAGTAATTTATTTTCTGATATTTCACGACCTAATTTCATAACTACATTAGACAATAAGCTTTTGTTACGTATTGGTAAAAGTGATATTGGTAAGGAATTATGGATTAGTGATGGAACGGAAGATGGTAGCTTTTTAGTTAAAGACATTAACCCAGGAAGCGGTAGCTCTAACCCTGTAAAAGTTGGAACTTCCGATCGCAAATTATTTTTCAGCGCTGATAATGGTGATACTGGTAATGAGTTGTGGATTACCGATGGTACCAATAACGGTACTTTCTTAGTTAAAGATATTAACCCCGGAAGTAATAGTTCATATCCACAGGGAGGTGTTGTTTTAAATAATAAACTGTTTTTTAGCGCTGACAATGGTGAATCGGGTAGAGAATTGTGGATTAGCGATGGTACTCAAGATGGTACTAATTTAATCAAAGATATTAATACCGGAATTAATGACTCACTACCTCAAGACTATTTTGTCTTTAACAATCAAGTTTTCTTCACTGCTGACTCGGGTGAATCGGGTAGAGAATTATGGGTAAGCGACGGAACAGAATCCGGTACTAATTTAGTTAAAGATATAAATACTGGAATTAATAGTTCACTACCTGAAAATTATTTTGTCTTTAATAATCAGCTTTTCTTCACTGCTGATAATGGTGAATCGGGTAGAGAATTGTGGGTAACTGATGGAACAGAATCGGGAACTAATTTAGTTAAAGATATAAATTCGGGAATTAATAGTTCAAATCCCGAAAACTTGATTTACTTTGATAATAAACTTTTCTTCACTGCTGAATCGGGTGAATCGGGTAGAGAATTATGGGTAACAGATGGAACTGAATCCGGTACAAAATTAGTTAAAGATATTAACCCAGGAGCCGGAGGTTCTGATATTGCTGATTTCAAATTTTTCGACGATAAACTGTATTTTTCTGCTGAGAATAGTGAAATTGGAAGAGAATTATGGGTAACAGATGGAACATCAGAGGGTACTAATTTATTCAAAGATATTAACCCAGGTAGCGAAAGTTCTAATCCTGCTAATTTAAATGTCCTTGATAACCAACTATTCTTTAGTGCTGATGGTGGTATTAAAGGTAATGAATTATGGGTAACGGATGGTACTGTTGATGGTACTCAATTATTCAAAGATATAAATCAAGATAATAGACTAGGTTCTTTGTCTACTCCTTATAATGCAGAAGCATTGACAATTTTCGACGAAGAAAACAACCCTTTATCTAGTGTTTCTAACTTGAATGTCGCTAACGATAAACTATTTTTTACTGCAATAAGTGGTTTATTTGAAACAGGGTTATGGGCAACTGATGGAACTTCTTCTGGTAGCATTGAACTTACAACCGTCGCAAGAGGAAGCTTTAATAGGTTTGAGGTTGTCGAGGATAAGTTATCTTTTCAAAAATTTACTCCAAACGGATTTGCAAATTGGATTAGTGATGGTACGGTTGAGGGTACTTTTCAAACTAGCTTCACTCCAATTGCTGAAGCTTCTAGCAGTATTACAGCTTCAAATAATAACCCTGTAGTTGAAGAAACTGTTGATGATACTTCCCCACTCAAGGATATTATTTCAGAAATTAATATTGACAATCCCGACAACTTTATTAACTTTGAAGATCGGATTTTCTTCACTGCTGAGAATAGCGAATTTGGAAGAGAATTATGGGTAAGTGATGGTACTATTGACGGTACTAAATTGTTTAAAGATATTAACCCCGGAACAGTTAATTCCAATCCTGCTGATTTCGAGCTTTTTGATGATAAATTATTTTTTGCTGCCGAGAATCTTCAATTTGGACGAGAATTATGGGTAACTGATGGTACACAAGACGGTACTTTCATAGTAGAAGATATTAATTTAGGTGGTAGCTTGAGTTCCAATCCTTCCGAGCTAACTGTTTTTGATAACACACTATTCTTCAGTGCTGAAGGTGGTAGATTTGGACGTGAATTATGGAAAGTAGAACCTCTAAACCATCCATCTACCGTAACAGATAATTTAGTTTAAAGATATTTCATTCTTAACTAATTTTCTTACTAACAGTAATTATGTTGATGGAAATACTTTAAACATAAATCCAATTAATGGTAAAGCTGTGGCTTCTGGAGCAATACTTATTTTTAACAGCTTTACCTACATTATCAGTTTTTGAAAGTGCATCTATTTTTCTGCAAATCTTAATCTAACAGTCAGTTTCAATAAAAGCGATCGGGAGTTTGTGCAAATGTCTGGTTCTTATAACGCAAATGTAGTTAAAACTATCTTCCAAGGAAATGAACCTTCAAATCCTTCTAACTTTAACGTTATTGGAGATGAAAAGCTATTTTTTAGAGCAAGTAGTGGTTTCCCTCAAGATGGATTATGGGTAACTGATGGTACAGAAACAGGTACTGAACAAATTGAAAATGTTGTCACCCGCAATCAACAGTTTGGAAGTATTATTCCTGGTAAGGATAAGATTTTTTATCAAACCTCGGATAGATCGGGAGTATTTTTTACCTCAGTTACCGATGGTACGAGTGAAGGTACTTTTGGAATTAGTAATTTATTCTCTTTCACACCACCTAATTACCTCGGAGTTTTGAACGAACGGCTGTTTTTAAGCATTAATAAACGTAATTCTCCAAGTGGAACGTTGATTGAAGGTGATAGTGGATTATGGGTTAGTGATGGAACAGAAACAGGTACATCAAGAGTATTAACCCAGGAAGTAATGGTTCTTTCCCCGATAGATTTACAGCAGTCAATGACAAGCTATTTTTCGTAACTAATAATAGTGAAGTCGGACAAGAATTATGGGTTAGCGATGGTACTCAAGATGGTACTAATTTAGTTAAAGATATTAACCCCGGAAATATTAGTTCTAGCCCGAATCGGTTAACAGTCGTCAACGATAAACTATTTTTCGTCGCTAATAATAATGATTTTGGTAGTGAATTATGGGTTAGCGATGGTACTCTAAATGGTACTAATTTAGTTAAAGATATTAATCCAGGAAGCGAGAGTTCCAATCCTTTGAATTTGACAGTTGTTAACGATAAACTATTTTTCATCGCTAATAATAATGATTTTGGTAGTGAATTGTGGATAAGTGATGGTACTCAAGATGGTACTAATTTAGTTAAAGATATTAATCCAGGAAATATTAGTTCTAGCCCGAATAACTTAACAGTTGTCAACGATAAACTATTTTTCACCGCTAATAATGGTGAAAATGGTAGTGAATTGTGGATAACTGATGGAACGGAAAATGGTACTAATTTAGTTAAAGATATTAATCCAGGAAATATTAGTTCTAGCCCGAATAGGTTAACAGTCGTCAACGATAAACTATTTTTCACCGCTAATAATGGTGAAAATGGTAGTGAATTATGGGTTAGCGATGGTACTCTAAATGGTACTAATTTAGTTAAAGATATTAACCCAAATAGCGATAATTCTTCTAATTTAGGAAACTTCTTTGTCTTTGACGACAAATTGTTTTTTGTAAATATAAATGACCAAAATCAAATCGAGTTATGGGCTAGCGATGGTACCTCACAAGGAACTCATTTAATCGAAGATATTGGAAACATCAGCAACGATCCTAGATTTTCTTCTACTTTGGCGGCTTATGAATTTACCATACTTAATGACACGCTATTCTTTCTTGCTGAAAATGAGAATGGTTATCAATTATGGCAAGTAGAATCCGAAAACAATTTACTCATAGCTAACGACGATAAATTAACTATCTTTACAGATGAAACTATTAATCTCACTGCCGATTTACTAAGTAACGATAGTGGAGATGATTTAGAGATTATCGAAGTTGGTAAACCTAGTAACGGTATTGTTTCTCTTGATAGTAGCGGTGATATTTTCTTTGCTGCTAGTGAAGATTTTATTGGTGATGCAACTTTCACTTATACAGTTGGCGATCGCAATGGTGTTATTGATTCAGCAATTGTCAATTTAACGGTTCAACAATCTGATTTTACAACTTTAGCTGAAGATAAATCGATATTAGGTATTGCAACTAATATTTTTCCTGAAGATACAGGAATTTCCTCTAATTTTGCAGAAAATTCACTGATGGCTATTCAAGAGAATAATTTTGGATTTATACACAGCTAAAATCCCCATAACCCCCCTTACAAAAGGGGGGCTTTTAGTAAAAAGTGAGGAAAATCTTTTCTATCGAAATAAATGAATGAAATTCACTCCTAACTGTTCATCTTTCTAATTCCCTAAAGTAATAGTAGCTACATCAAAAGCTCCCAATCGCTTGAGATTTCCTGTTTCTTTATCTACAAAATGCATGAATTTAGGAGTTTCGTATCTACGGCCACCTAAAGCATATAATTCGTTATTTCTGGCACAAACTAAACCGCTAAAACCGTTGTTCCAAACTGCACCTTCAAAAGTTACTGGTACTGTTTTACCTGTTGTGATATTTACTAAACTTGTATCACCTTGAAAGTCAGTTAAAAATGCATAGCGATTTCCATCGGCACATACGACTACATTATTGTATTCTTTGTCTGAAGGTAGTTCGCTCTTGATTTCTATAGGAGCTTTTTCTGCTTCTAAAACCTGAGTTTCAGCTTCACTAACAACAGCGGTAGTATTAGCAGATGTTTCTAACTTTCCTTTACTAGGTAGTTTGGTAGGTGCGGTTCTTTTCTTAACTGCTCCACTTTCAGAATCAACATCAACAATTTTTCGACTTCCGGTTCCGTTTTCCTTTTTAACTACCCCACCAATAGAGCCATCTGGTAATTCTATTAATTCCAGCGACTCATTTTTAGCAACTCCAGAGACTTCTTTAGTCTCTACAGAGTTATCTTTGAGTGTTATTAAACGACTCGAAGAATTTTTCTCCGCAGCAATAGAGCTAGTCGCAACTACCAACGTACCTGTTTTAGAAACTGCAAAACCACTGACAAATTCACCTCTCTCTAAAATCGGTTGAGTTGTTGTTACAGTTTTGGTTTGCCCGTTAGAGACATTGAAAGACTCGATTACAACTGGCTTTTTAGGATTAAAATCTTTTTCGACAACAGAATCTTCTTGTGCTTCCGATTCAACTACATCTTCATCTTCAACGCTACCTGAAGCATTACTGCTAACCGTACCAGGAGTTACACCAAAAATAACCACTCCTGGAGTTTGAGCAACACTCTTGCTTATTAAACCGCTAATCGCTACTGCTGCACCAGACGCGATCGCAATTTGGCCAAAACGTCTTCGCGAAATGAATTCCATACTTGACACCTGTTAATGAAATTTTAGATTTTAGATTTTGGATTTTGGATTTTGGATTGAAAGTGAGGAGTTGGGAATTGGGAATTGGGAATTGGTAATTGGTAATTGGTAATTCCCCTTGTCCCCTTGTTTCCCCATCACCCCCGAACCCCATCCCCTCATCACCCCCGAACCTACTTATTAACTTTCACCCACTTAGCAACTGAGGGTACATCATTGTTGTTAACGATTGTGAGCATATACCATCCAGGAGGTGCGAGATTACGTTTGGAAGTTAAATCAACTGTAAGAGCATTACCCGTGGTTGAACTAATAGGTAAATCTACTAATCGCTGTTCGTTTTCCAAACCGTGAGTAGTTGCCATCGGCCTAATTATATTCACCCATTTAATATCACCAGCTTGGGGTGTCTCGATAGTAAATGAATTTCCCCATTTGACTTTGGTAGGAGCCGTACTAATTACTGGTCGTTGTTCTGCGATGTAGTCTGGAGAGTAGATTTCTATACGAGCTTCAAATGAGCCACGGAAGGGGTTTCCTCCTGCTGTTAGAACTCTACCGTCTGGTAACAATAATGCTACGGAATGGTAGACGCGACCGTTGATGCTTGGGTCTTCTACTTCTGTCCAAGTATCTGTTGCCGGGTCGTAAATCTCAGCGGGTAAGTCTGATTTTCCTATATCTTCATTGCCGCCGCTACCATTACAAACAAATACCGTGCGATTGGGTAATATCACGGCATTATGGTGCATCCGAGCATTATTTAAAGAAGCAGCTGGCTGATAGCTTGGACTGCTTGATTTTAAATCGACAATATTAACTCTGGCAGTTGTACCACCACCACCACCACCAATAATCATTACCTTTTGGTCTTGTGCTGGAGGTAACAATACGCTGGCGGCTTGGTTGCCTTTGCCAGATTCTTGCAATCCACCTACAGGCTGCTCTCCAATTGGATCGGAGAAGTCTTGAGGTAAAGTTAAGATTCGTGGCGAAACTCCTCTGTTACCCCCTAACTGTGCACCTGCATAAAACAATTTTCCATTATCTAACAAGTACACGTGAGCGTACTGTTCGAGAGGACTTGTCTGTGTAGTAAAAGTTCTCCAACCCTTACTGTAAGAATAAAGTTCTGCAAATCTGTTGAGATTTCCCGTTTCATTTAAACCAGACAGCGCAAAGGTTTGTCCGTTACCCAAACTAACTAAAGTTGGATACCAGCGCCCTCCATTCATCGACTGTCTTTTTGACCATTTCTCGCTTGTAGGGCTGAAGAAAAAGCTAGCTACTTCACCAAAAAATGGGTCATACCTTTTACTTCCACCCGCAACTAAAAGATTTCCGGCAGGGCGAAATGCTTGTCCGGCGCAAAATATATCGATCGGGTTTCCATTACTATCGCCAGGAATTTGCGGTCGTGTAAATGTTCCATTCCCGACATTAAACAATGCCGAACCTTGTGCTGCCTGTGGTATATCGTTTGGATTATTGCCAGAGCCGCTAAAAAACAAAACTTTTCCCGTGCGTAACAAAGCTGCATGGACGGGATTAATTGGACAGCTAGATGATACTTCCCAAGGCATTTTTTGAGATTCCTTTTTATAAACGTTTATTCAGCAACGCCCTTATTGCTGCTATTGCAAAAAATCGCAGTATCTCTTAAACGCAGCTGACAATCGATCGCTCAAAGCAATCAATTTTTAAACAGGACTAGAGTTTTGTATGAAAGCTTACTAACAGATCATTTTTGTAGATAGCACATTCATGTTTTTTATAACACCTATACATTCAAATAAAGTTTTGATGATTAACTCAAAAGGCCGCTTTGTGTATCAAGCATAAACCTACTTTAAAAATGTAAGCCGCAGGAATTATATACATCAATATGCACCTACTATGACGACAGCTTGTCATACTCTGTTATCTTAGATTCCAGCATTGTTTCGATCATCTTGTCTTGCCAATTTGGCATTATTTTATAGCCAGAGTAAAATATTTTGCACATAAAAATAAATTTACAAAAACGATTTTTTACGTGCATAAAAAAGCCACAAAAAATAGAGGCAATATTTAAATTTACTGGAAATTTTAAACTACTTATTTATGCAGTGAGCAGTTAGCAGTGAATATTAAGGAATGATGATGGGGTAATGGGGTAATGAAGTAATGGGGAGAAAATTATTCCCTCACCCCCTCCCTCTTCCCCACGCCACGAAGGCGAGGGCGTTCACCACCCCCGCACGCAAGTGGCTCCTCTTCCCCCCTCTCACCTCTGGGAAAGTTAATTTCGCTGCACTTAACCTGCATCTCCGACCTTAATGAAGTACATTAAGCATACATTCAGCTAAAATAAGTCGAAATTAAATTATCCATGTCAAAAGAAAATGAATACGCTGTAGAGTTCCATGAAGTTACTCTGTGTATCAATCAGCGTCCTTTAGTATCAAATCTTAATTTTCAAATTCATAAAGGAGAAGCATTAATACTGTTAGGACGTAGTGGTAGCGGGAAAACTACGACAATGAAGTTAATCAATCACCTGTTCTTACCTACGGAAGGTCAAGTAATATTTGATGGTATTCCCACAACGGAATGGGATGAAATCAAGTTAAGACGCAAAATTGGTTATGTAATTCAAGAGACTGGTTTATTTCCTCATTTTACAATTGAACGGAATGTTGGTTTAATTCCTTCCTTGGAAGGTTGGAATCCGAAAGAAATCAAAATGCGAGTTTTTGAATTGTTGAAATTGGTAGGTTTAGAACCCGAGCAATTTGCTTCTCGATATCCCCAGGAACTTTCGGGTGGACAAAGACAGCGGGTAGGTGTAGCGAGAGCATTGGCTGCCGATCCTCCGGTATTATTGATGGATGAACCCTTTGGTGCATTGGATCCAATTACAAGATTAGAACTTCAGCAAGAGTTTAAACGGTTACAGCAGGAATTAGGTAAAACTGTTGTGTTTGTAACTCACGATATTCAAGAAGCCTTTGTTTTAGCCACAAGAATTGGTTTAATGTACGGAGGAAAACTGGTATTCTTAGGAACCCCGGATCAGTTCAAGAGTACTTCGCATCCGGAAGCAGTTGCTTTTATGCAATGTTTGGAAACAGCGGTTTAAAAGGTTAAAGGTTAGGAGTAGAGACGTAGCATGCGGAGATCTGTACGGGAGTTAAGAGGGCAGGAGTTAGGAATTAATAAATATCTTTAACCTATTACCTATTACCAATTCCCAATTCTCAATGGTCTTCGGTCCAATGCCCAATATTATTTTATCAATATGAAGGATTTTTTTGTATTTAAATACGGTTCGGAAATTATCGAACGCAGTATTGAACATTTGGTGTTAGTAATTATTGCGATCGCGATTGCAACAGTAGTAGGTATTCCTTTAGGAATTTTAATTACTCGTAATCAGTTTCTTCGTCAACCAATTTTAGGTGTTGCGAATATTCTACAAACGATTCCCAGTTTGGCTTTGTTTGGTTTGCTGATTCCCGTTCCTATTATTGGCGGGATTGGTGAAGTTCCGGCAATTGTCGCACTTACTTTGTATTCTTTTTTGCCAATAATTAGAAATACTTACACAGGTATCACGAATGTAAATCCAGCAGTTCGCGAAGCTGGGCGGGGGATGGGAATGACGGATATGCAATTATTGTTTCAGGTGGAAATACCTTTGGCGCTGGGGGTGATATTGGCGGGTGTACGAGTTGCAATGGTAATTGGTATCGGGATTGCAACTATTGCAGCAGCCATTGGTGCTGGTGGTTTAGGAGTATTTATTTTTCGCGGAATTTCTTTGGTAAACAATCAGTTGATTTTAGCTGGTGCGGTTCCTGCTGCATTGATTGCGCTGATTGCAGATTTAGGGATTGGAGCGTTGGAACGCAGCTTGACTAAAGGGAAGAGTTAGTTGAGAGATGGGGAGATGGGGAGATGGGGAGATGGGGAGAGGGAGGGGGAGAAAAATAACGCGCCTCCGCGCCTCTTAACTACTATTTACTAATTACTAATTATTATGAAGAAATTTTTTACGCTATTAGTTGTTTGTTTGTGTTTGAGTTTGGGAGTTGCTGGGTGTAATTCGACTTCGCTTGGTGCCCGTGGTGATATTGTGGTGGCATCGAAAAGCTATACCGAACAAGATATTTTAGCAGAACTTTTAGCGCAGCAAATTGAAGCGACTAGTGATTTAAAAGTTGATCGTAAGCAGTTGAGTGGTACTTTAATTTGTCATAAAGCTATTGTTTCTGGGGACATTGATGCTTATATTGAGTATACGGGATCGGCTTTAACGGCGATTTTAAGGAAGAAGATAATTAACGATCCTAGAAAAGTTTACAATTTGGTAAAACTTGCTTACGATAAGCAGTTTAATTTAGAACTGACGGAACCTTTGGGTTTTGAAAATACTTATGTAATGGTAATTCGCGGTGAGGATGGGAAGAAATATAATATCAAAACTATGTCAGAAGCTGCTAAGTATTCACCAGAATGGGGTATTGCTTTCAGTTATGAATTTGGTGAAAGGGAAGATGGTTTTCCGGGATTATCTAAAGCTTATAATTTGCAATTTAAACAATCGCCCAAGACTATGGATGCGGGTTTATTATATCGAGCATTAAATCAAAAAATGGTGGATATGGTATCCGGTAATTCCACTCATGGACAGATTGCTACTTTAGGTTTGCTGGCGTTAGAAGATGATAAGAAATATTTTCCACCTTATGAAGCTGTACCGATTATTCGTAAGGAAACTTTGAAAAAATATCCACAGTTGAGAAAAACTTTATCTCAACTGGATGGAATACTTACTACTGGTGAAATGCAGAAACTTAATTATCAGGTTGAAGGTGAGTTACGCGATGTTAAAGAAGTTGTCAGCGAGTTTCGTAAGGCTAAAGGGCTTTAGGGAAGAGATGAGGGGATTATATCGAGATTGAGACATCCTACGGACTCTATCCGTGGGATGTCTCGGATAGGAATTTTAGTCGGAATATTTAGCAAAATTCGTCCAAATCAAGCCATTCATCGCCTCTATGAGTCATAACCGACATACTGCACAAAGTATTGCTGATTTTGGGTTTTACCAATAATTGCTGAAAACCACTCTTCCTCGTCTTCATCCCAGACTTTGACTTTATCACCAATCGCATATCCATTGTCATCAGAGAAAGTGAGATCGCGAACACGCACATCTTCTTCATCAACCCATTCATCACTCGATGAACTTTCACCGATGTAACTGACAAAGAATTCTTTCTCTGCAATTTTCTCAATCGTTGCTTTATACCAATCCCCTTCTTCCGAGTCCCAAACTTCTATTGTTTGACCTACTGTATACATATAAGCACTAGCCGAAGCAGTATTTGTGGCTAATCTATTATCTTGACGTTTTGGCATTGCTTTAATTTCCGCTTTTACTAAAGTGTGAGCTTGCAAAATCAACTTACGAGCTACGGTTTGAATTCCGGTATGTTCGTAATAATTGGTGGTTTGGTCTAAGAATGCAGCGACGAAATCTAAGTTATCATCAGCAATTTGAATAAAATTACCGAGATTGCTAGAAATAGATTGGGGTGTAATACCTGTTTTGGAAACTAAATTACTCATCCAACCTTGTACCAAGTTAAAACCCTGGGTGATAAAACCAAGTTTGTCGTTTGTGCCCTCACCTGGAATATTGCTGCTTAAAGTTGAAAAGAGTGGGTTTTGAGTAATTTGACTTGTATCTGCGCTAGTCATAATTGCTTGGACTTTACCAAGAAAGTTGGGACCTAAAGGCAAAATTCCATCTATACAAACCAAAGCTACCATCCGTATGGGGGCATTGCGTACAGCCACTTGCTATATGGACGAAGTCATACTCCCCTTGAAATATCGGTTCGAGAATGACAGCAGCAATCTCGCTATTGTTAGATTTCAAAAGCTCCGTTAGTTGAGAAAGCGATGTTTGGCATTCGTCAGACTCTTAATTAGAGTGGCTGCAAAAAAACTTTTTTAACGCGGTAATAGCAAATCCTCCCCAACAAACTTAGCCGTATTCTTAGCCGACTCCAAAATCGTCATCAATCCACTACCGGGATGCACGGCTCCACCAACCCAGTAAAGTTTATCTATATATTCCGAACGAATTGGGGGACGAAAAGGGCCAAGTTGCAACCAATTATGACTAAGATTAAAGACTGCACCTAAATAAACTGAATAATCATTCTGCCAAGTGTCGGCAGTGTAGCAAGTCTCGCTAACAATATGTTTTTCTACTCCATCAAAACCTAATAATGGCAGACGACTAATAATTAAATCTCGATAACTTTTAGCTTTTTTCTCCCAATCAACACCATATCCCGTGTGAGGAATTGGTACTAAAACATAAAGTGTTGAATGCCCTTCCGGTGCGTTGCTCGAATCTACCGGAGTTGGATTGCATACGTAAAATGGAGGGTTAATTTCGTCTAATGCTGAGTCATTGACAAAAGGTTTTTCGCGTTTGCGGATATGTTCTGATAAATATAGTTGGTGATGGGGTAAATCATCGTAACGTCGATTTATTCCCAAGTACAGCATGAAGGTGGAGCAAGAAAACTGTTTTTTAGCAAAGAAATTGTCGGTGTATTTTCCTTGTGCTGTTTGAGGAATTAAAGTTTGTACTGCACGAGCAAAGTCGGCGTTTACTACTACAGTATCTGCTTTTATGCGATCGCCATTTTCAAGTTCTATCCCTTGCACTTGACGATTTTCCAGCCATACCTGCTTTACTGCTGTATTCAGATGAATTTTACCGCCTTTATCTTGAAATCCTTGGGCTATTGCTTGAGCTAAAGCGCGAAATCCCCCTTGGGGATGCCAGACACCGAATGCCATTTCAATGTAGGGAATTAAACTAAATACGCTAGCGCTTAAAGTTGGGTGCATTCCCAAATATTTGGCTGGATACGAGAGAGCATATACCAATCGCTCATCTTTAAAAGCATTCCAAAAGTGTTGATAGAGGGTTTCCCAAGGTCGAAATCGTAAACCTGTACCCAGTTCGTCGAGCCGCATATACCCCAAAATAGAACGAGCGGGTTGACTCAGATAAGGTTCGTAACCCGCATCATATTTCTTTGTTTCTTCAGCATACCAACGTTCAAAAGCTGCGGGTAAATCTTTACGAAAGGTTGCTAATTGATGCTTTAATTTATCAAAATCGGTGGTGAGTTCTAATGTAGAATCGTCCCAGAAGCGTAATTTGGTGTAGGGTTCCAAACGAGTAAAAGTTATGTAGTCTTCACGCTTGAGTCCAGCACTGGCAAATAAATCGTCGTAGAGATGCGGTAATTGTAGAATAGTTGGGCCGGTATCGAAAGCATAATCACCGTCTTGAAGACCGCGCATTCTTCCACCAACGCGATCGCTTGATTCAAATATTTCTACGTGATAACCCTGACCTGTTAGGCGTAAAGCTGTAGCTAATCCACCAGGTCCCGCACCAATGACAATAACTTTTTTAGCCATAATTGCTTGCCTCTTGCCCGAAGCGTAAATGCTGTAGTTATTAAAAGATTGAATTAAATAAATCCATCCATGAGTTAATCATATAATAATTGAGCCTTTTTTGAACGCAGAGGGATGCAGAGGAAAGCGCCTTCGTAGCGCAGAGTTTTTCATTTAATAAGCAGCGAGTTAATTAACAATTAAACCATCTTGAACGCGAATAATTCTTTGAGCTTTTTCGGCAACCGAAGGTTCATGAGTGACAAACACACACGATCTAAACAACCGATAATATTCATTAAAGTAGATTTACCGGAACCAGAAGTACCCATGATTGCTACATATTCTCCTTTCTCTACTGTGGCGGTTAATACCTTGAAGTATGGGAATGCTTACTTCTCCTAGTTGGTAAGTTTTGGTAATTGATTCCATTAAAATCATGATTTAATTTTGGATTTTATTTGAACGCAAAGTAACGCGAAGGTAAGCGCAGAGTAACGCAGAGGAAAGAAAAGGTGGAGAGGTAAATTATTTTCATCAACCGTTACCAATTGCCTCTTCCTAATCACTTCGCAAAGCTGTAATTGGATCTAATTTTGATGCATTCCTGGCTGGAATTACGCCAGCGATTCAGCCAACGACGGTAGATAGAACAAAAGCGATTACAACTGAAGTGGATTATAAAATGAAGCCCTAGAGAAAAAGCTAAAAAAATACAGAGAAGAAAAACAAAACTATTGTTTGTGATTTTCAACTCGAAAATGCTTTATTATTTATTGATTCAAATATTGAGAAAGCAAAGAGTTTTTTATTGCAAGGGAAAAAGATGGGTGCTAATGCTTTAAAAGAAGTTCGTTTTTCTGTCTCCGCTTTACGTTCCGACCCATTAAAAGGAAAAAGTTTAGAACTTGCTATTCAAGATTTATTTAACGAATTTAAATTACAATTAAAAATTAAACCAGAATTCGATTTACAAGTTAGTCAAATTTTATCTCCAGAAATCAACTTGACTACTTACCGCATTATTCAGGAAGCTTTAACTAATATTTCTAAACATAGTAATGCCGATTTAGTAATAATTGAAATAAAGACAATTGATAATTCCTTATATCTGAATATTCAAGACAATGGTGTTGGCTTCAATCCCAAGCAAAATACCACAGGTTTCGGACTTCAAAGTATGCGCGATCGCGCTAATGCATTAGGTGGTAAATTTTATCTGAACAGTAAACCTGGAGAAGGTTGCAGTATAATGATGTGTTTACCATTATCGGGGTTAGATTAATGGTTCGTCTATTATTGGTGGATGACCAAGAAATTATTCGTCAAGGTATTAAAAGTTTACTGGAGTCGCAACCAGATTTTGAAGTAGTTGGAGAAGCCGAAAACGGCAAGCGAGCCATATCTCAAGTAGAAGCTTTACATCTAGATATGGTATTAATGGATGTACGAATGCCAATCATGGATGGTATCGCCGCAACAAAAGCAATTATTCAACAGTTTCCGCAAGTTAAAATATTCATTTTGACGACTTTTGATGATGATGAATATATATCTCAAGGAATGAAATTTGGTGCAAAAGGTTATTTACTCAAAGACACACCATTAGAACCTTTAGCAAATGCTATTCGTTTAATCTATGCAGGGCATACTCATTTGGGACCTGGTTTATTCGAGAAAATTATAAATGCCTCAAATGAAAACACAGCAGAAAAAAAGCTGACTCCACCTCATGAATTAGAAGAACTTACTCCCAGAGAAAAAGAAGTTTTACGCTTAATTGCCAACGGAGCAAGTAATCGAGAAATCTCCCAACAATTATTTATTTCTGAAAGAACGGTTAAAAATCACGTCACCAGTATTCTAACCAGATTAAATCTCAGAGATAGAACTCAAGCTGCAATTTTTGCTAATTCGTTTAGTCAGTTTTTAAATGATACAAATATTTAAATAAAAAGTATTATAGCAAGCTTTGTATTATATTATAGCTTTTGTCGATTCATCAAATTCTAATAGCAGACTCATCAAATTTTCAGAATTGTGATTCATAATGAATCATAGGTTCATTGTGTATCTGATTATAAATAATGGAAAGCAGTACAATATCATCTCCTAAGCAAAAAAAAGAGATTATTAAAATTATTGCAAGAAATCTAAGCCTCGTGTTTGCTGCTGGATGTCTTGGCGGATTTTTAAATTCGATTGCAGTTTGGTTGTTCGGTTTTGCTGGTATAACAGCATTATTTAACGTACAAATTGCGCCTAATTTAACCGCATCTTGGCTATATCCTCGGATTGTTTGGGGTGGAATTTGGGGTTTTTTGTTTCTTCTACCTTTCTTCTCAAGAAAATATCTGTATAAAGGTATTTTATTAAGTTTATTACCCAGTCTCGTTCAATTATTTATTGTATTTCCTCTAAAAGCTAATAAAGGAATTCTCGGTGTTGAGCTAGGAAGCCTTACACCAATATTTGTATTACTTTTTAATTTTGTTTGGGGAATAACAGTAGCATTCTGGTTAAAAATCAGCAAGTAAATCTTGATATAACTGCTGTCACACTTTTTTGACGTTAACAAACTATAGTCTTAATATTGGCATTTTATTCGTAATTTTATCGCGTGTTTCTCAGATTATGTACAAAATAACTACTCTGAAAAAAGAAAAATATTCGCTTTCAGGAAATGGCAATAGAAGCATAGCTACGGCGAAAATTTCTATTATTATTCCTACTCTTAATGAATCGGAAAATATCAAAGCTACTTTAATTAGTACCCAAATTAGTACGAATATTGAAGTTATTGTAGTTGATGGTGGCTCTGAAGATAACACAGTTGATATCGCAGAATCTTTCGGTGTAAAAGTTATCCCAGGTTATAAAAATCGCGCTCGTCAGATGAATGCAGGTGCGAGAAATGCGACAGGTGATATCTTATTATTTCTTCATGCTGATACACTTTTACCAGCTAATTTTGATGCGATGATTCGTACAGCATTACAACAACCGTCAACTGTAGCAGGTGCCTTTGCTTTGCGAATCAATGCACCAGATATAGGTTTGCGATTAGTTGAGTTGGGGGTAAAATACCGTTCAAAATTGTTTAAAATGCCTTACGGCGATCAAGCTATTTTTATAACTAAAGATAAATTTAATAATATTCGTGGTTTTCCCGAATTAGCTATTATGGAAGACTTTGAGCTTATACGCAATTTAAAAGACTTGGGTAAAATTACTTTTATTCCGGTACCAGTCATTACTTCACCGCGTCGCTGGCTAAAAAAAGGGATTTTGCAAACAACTCTAATAAATCAAATTGTAATTATTGCTTATTTTCTAGGAATTTCACCAGAAAGAATACGTAGTTGGTATCGTGGGGAAAAACTCATTAAGCATTAAGCTGGTTCTCAGGTTGATGATTTAGAGTAATTGTTAGTGGATATTTGAGAAGTCTAATTTCATACTTTACCTGGCGGTTGAAACCGCAGCTACACAAGCGAAACCCACCTCCGTGGGTTATAGGATAATTAAGTCCACGCAGGTGGACTTTGCCTTTGTAGTCGCGGTTTCAACCGCCGGATACCTGTAAACAATAAGCAATTCCCATGAAGCAACAGTACAAACGCTTTCTGAAACCAATATTGATAGGTTGCTTCATTGCGATTCTAATTATTATTGGCGATCATTTTAATTTACAAGGGCTTTTCAGTAAATCTTTATTGTGGGTAGACAGTCTCGGTTGGTTAGCACCAATTGCATTCATTGTTATCTATAATATTGCAACATTACTATTTATTCCAGGCTCCTTGTTAACTTTAAAAGGAGGCTGTTTGTTTGGTTTTCTATGGGGTTCAATATATGTTTTGATTGCTGCAACCATAGGAGCAACCTTTGCATTTTTGGTTGGACGTTATATATCTCGCGATTGGGTATGCAAGCAAATAGGTAATAAACCAAATTTTAAAGCGATAGATAAAGCAGTTGCAAAAAATGGATTAAAAATAGTTTTCTTAACTCGTTTATCGCCTATTTTTCCATTCAATTTATTAAATTATGCTTTCGGAGTTACCCAAGTATCTTTAAAAGATTATATTTTAGGCTCTGTTGGTATGATTCCAGGAACTGCTATGTATGTTTACATGGGTTCTTTAATAGGTGACATTGCTATGAATAATTCATCTGTTCCAACAAATCCGGAAACACAATTCGTTCAGTTGTTGTTACAAGGAGTTGGATTAATAGCTACAGTTTTTGTCACTTTTTATATTTCTAAAGTAG
>JBARZF010000927.1:0-6409 GCA_049649675.1 Rivularia sp. (in: cyanobacteria)
AACCACTATCGCCGTTATTGTTGCAGAATATTAAGTAGTAACGTGTGGAGAGTAATCAGTTAGTGGTAATTTATGCCCCTCGTAACTCGTCGTCGGATGAGCAAGCGATCGCACAAGAATCTCACTCGGTGACTTCTTTTGCACAAAGACATATCGGCCCTTCGTCTGATGATGTCTCAAAAATGCTGAAGATTTTGGGCTTTGATAGCCTGGATGATTTGATTGATAAAGCGGTTCCGCAAACGATTCGCACTGAGGGTAGCTTGAAGTTGCCGTCAGCACAAAGCGAATATGCTGCACTGGCTAAGTTAAAAGAAATTGCTGAAAAAAACCAAGTTTTTCGTTCGTTTATTGGTATGGGGTATTACGACAGTATTACTCCAGGGGTAATTCAAAGAAATATTTTGGAAAATCCTGGTTGGTATACTGCTTATACTCCTTATCAACCGGAAATTGCTCAAGGAAGACTTGAGGCTTTATTAAATTTCCAAACTTTGATTACCGATTTAACGGGTTTGGAAATTGCTAATGCTTCGTTGCTTGATGAAGCTACCGCAGCAGCAGAAGCAATGAGCATGAGCTATGGTGTTTGCAAAAAGGCGGCAAATACTTTCTTTGTTTCTCAAGAATGCCATCCTCAAACAATCGCCGTGTTACAGACACGGGCAGAACCTTTGGGAATTAAGATTGTTGTTGGGAACCACGAAACTTTTGATTTTTCTCAACCAATCTTTGGGGCTATTGTTCAATATCCTGCTACCGATGGCTCGATTTATGATTATGCCGATTTTGTCGCTAAAGTGCATGAATCGGGTGCTTTGGTAACGGTAGCTGCCGATCCTTTGAGTTTAACTTTGTTGACTCCACCAGGGGAATTTGGCGCTGATATTGCGATCGGTAGCACACAACGCTTTGGTATTCCGTTGGGGTTTGGGGGACCTCATGCGGCGTATTTTGCAACCAAGGAGAAGTATAAGCGTCAGGTGCCGGGACGAATTGTTGGTTTATCGAAGGATGTCGAAGGTAAACCCGCATTGCGTTTAGCTTTGCAAACCCGCGAACAGCACATTCGCCGCGAGAAAGCAACTAGCAATATTTGTACTGCACAAGTGTTGTTAGCAGTAATGGCAAGTATGTATGCGGTTTATCATGGCCCCGATGGAATCAAGAAGATTGCTCAAAAAATTCATTCTTTAACTGCCAAGTTAGCTGAAGGAATTAAGCAACTTGATTACAGCATTGAAAATGAATATTTCTTCGATACGCTGCGAGTTAATTTAGGCGATCGCAGTAAAAAAGAGATTTTGGAAGGTTGTCAAAATAAGAAAATCAACCTTCGCATTTACAACGATAATTCTGTAGGAATTTCCTTAGATGAAACCACCACGGAAGCAGATGTCGAAGATTTATTAGAGATTTTCTCTCTAGAACAAAAATTAACTTTCTCTTGGGAAGAGTTAAAAAATCTAAAATCCAAAATCCAAAATCCAAAATTAGCTAGAAAAACCGCCTTCCTGACTCACCCCGTATTCAATCGTTATCATTCAGAAACGGAATTATTGCGCTATCTGCATCAACTCGAAGCCAAGGATTTATCGTTAACTACTTCGATGATTCCTTTGGGTTCCTGTACGATGAAGCTGAATGCAACTGCGGAAATGATACCCGTAAGCTGGGCTGAGTTTGGCAAAATTCACCCGTTTGCTCCTTTATCGCAGGTGCAAGGTTATTCGCTGCTATTTGAACAACTTGAAAAATGGTTGGGAGAAATAACAGGTTTTGCAGGAATTTCTCTGCAACCTAATGCTGGCTCTCAAGGAGAATATGCAGGGCTTTTATCGATTCGGAGATATCACGAAAGCCAATCCGAAGCACATCGTAATATCTGTTTAATTCCTACTTCTGCTCACGGTACAAACCCGGCGAGTGCGGTAATGTGCGGGATGAAAGTTGTTGCTGTAGCTTGCGATGACGAAGGTAACATTGATATCAATGACCTGAAGGAAAAAACGCAGAAACACGCAAACGAACTTGCTGCTTTGATGGTGACATACCCTTCAACTCATGGGGTATTTGAAGAAGGAATCAAAGAAATTTGTGAAATTGTCCATACCCACGGTGGACAAGTTTACATGGATGGTGCGAATATGAACGCCCAAGTTGGTATTTGTCGTCCCGGTGATTTTGGTGCAGACGTATGTCACCTAAATTTACATAAAACCTTCTGTATTCCCCACGGTGGCGGCGGTCCAGGCATGGGACCAATTGGCGTAGCATCTCATTTAGTACCGTTTCTCCCCGGCAATCCTATTGGAAGTAACGAAGAAAATTCCAATCCAAAATCCAAAATCCAAAATCTAAAATCCACTGGTGCTGTTTCTGCTGCACCTTGGGGTAGTGCCAGTATTTTGGTGATTTCCTGGATGTATATTGCCATGATGGGTGCGGATGGTTTAACCGAAGCAACCAAGGTCGCTATTCTTAACGCCAATTACATGGCTAAAAGGTTAGAAAAACACTATCCCGTATTGTATACCGGGAAAAATGGCTTAGTAGCTCACGAATGCATCTTAGATTTACGTTCTTTGAAGAAATCGGCAAGTATCGAAATTGATGATGTTGCCAAACGCTTGATGGACTATGGTTTCCACGCTCCTACTGTATCATGGCCCGTAGCAGGTACCGTAATGGTAGAACCAACTGAAAGCGAATCTCTTGAGGAATTAGATAGATTCTGCGATGCAATGATTTCTATTCGCGAGGAAGTTGCACAAATCGAAGCCGGTAAAGTGGATGCTCAAGACAATGTTTTGAAAAATGCACCACATACCGCCCAAAGTTTAATTGTAGGTGAATGGAATCATCCTTACACCCGCGAACAAGCCGCTTATCCGGCACCTTGGACGCGAGAACATAAATTTTGGGTTGCTGTAGGGCGGATTGACGCTGCTTTCGGCGACAGAAATTTGATTTGTTCTTGCCCTTCGATGGAAGAGTATTCCGAATAGGTTAAAAATAAATAATGTAGAGACGCGATATATCGCGTCTCTACAACGCGGGTAAAAGGTTCGTAGTAAGCGATTTATCGGTTCATGGAAGGAATGAATTCCTTATTACGAACCCTGAAAAGTTAATATGCTCAAGTATGAGTTTCAGCAATAAGTTCATCTGCAAGAATAATTTTTTTATCTATACCAAACAATGGGCGATTACCTTCGGTAGAGCTTCGCTTAACGCCACTCGTTGTTGTTGCCTTTCGGATAGCATAAAGTACATGAGAAATTGCTTAAATACAAAATACTAAATAAAAATACTAATATAGGAACGGGATTAATTACTTAATAAAATAATTATTAATCGTAAAATATTCCTGTTTACATGTTTAAAATAAAAGGTAAAGATTACTGAGTATATTATTCAACCCGCCACATATATAATATAAAAAAAATATTTATAGCTACTAATTACTAAACAAAATAGATTCAAAATAAACTACGACAAAAATTAATTTCTTCTTGATTTTTTTGTTTAAATGTTCTCGAACATACACCCAAAGATAGATGATATCTGATAGATTTAGTACAGATAGCTCAAGGAAGGAATTGAACGAACAAGCCCTTTGGATAAGCAGTAAATCCTAGCATCGGCGAATGACTCCACTTAAAGCAAGAAGCAACGGTTCAAAGAATGCAATCGGAGAGGGAAGGAGTCCGAAATTATTAGAGATTAATACTGTATTGGGTTAACGTTTTGTGTCAGTAATTGTGACAAGAAGTAAGAAGTATCAACGCTTATCAAATAGCGTTCGGAGTAAGTAAGCATTTA
Organism: Rivularia sp. (in: cyanobacteria); assembly: GCA_049649675.1. GTDB lineage: Bacteria > Cyanobacteriota > Cyanobacteriia > Cyanobacteriales > Nostocaceae > Rivularia. The sequence goes on from JBARZF010000927.1 coordinate 3,826, forward strand.
CCAATCTTTATAATTTTAACCCAATGTCTCTAAAAGACAATGGTATTAAATGAACGGGAATTTGCAATTAAGCGGCAACTTCTTGACCGATCGCTGATGCTGTAGTTCCCCAGTTGAGATATCTGCCTACAGACGGAAACTTTCTAAATCCTAATAGTGTGAGGAGAAAAGTTAACATGGCGAAGCTTTTGCTGAACGTATTGAAGCTAAGTCCAGTTGTTTTAGCTGCGACATTTTTCGTTTCCAACGGTGCTTTCGCTGCTGAAAAGATTACCTCTGTTGATGAATTAGCGACTGTTACTTCCGTTGATAGCTTATCTGATATTCAACCTTCTCATTGGGCTTTTCAATCTGTAAAATCCTTAGTTGAGCGTTACGGTTGCGTAGCTGGTTATCCCGACGGAACCTACAGAGGCAACCGCAGCATGACTCGTTATGAGTTTGCTGCTCTTTTAAACGGTTGCTTGGATCGCATGACTCAGTTAATCGCTGCTAGCGGTAACACCACTGTAACTACTACAGATATGGCTACTGTTAACAAGCTACGTGAAGAGTTCCAAGGCGAATTGGCTACTCTACGCGGTAAAGTTGACGCTTTAGAGTACCGCACTGAAGCATTGGAAGCTAACCAATTCTCTACTACCGCTAAGTTGAAAGGTGAAGCAATCTTCGCAGTTTCCGATGTTTTCGGTGGTGATGACGTTAATGCTGGAGACAGCTTCGATCCTATTCTTACCAACCGCGTTCGCTTGGGTATTACAACCAGCTTCACTGGTAAGGACGAGTTGTCTCTTCGCTTGCAAGCTCGTAACACTCCTAAAATCGATGATAAAAGTTCCACTGGCACCAAGATGACCCGTTTGGGCTTCGACGGTGACAACGGAAACGATGTTGAAATCGACGAGTTGAACTACACCTTCAAGCCTAGCAAGAAGCTCAGCGTTAAGATTGACGCTATTGGTGCTGAAATGCAGAGCAACGTTAACACCTTCAACCCTGCATTAAAGAGCAGTGGTTCTGGTGCTATCTCTCGCTACGGTCGTTTCAACCCCATCTACCGTGTAGCTAACGGACAAGGTGCTGTTACCGTTAACTACGGTGACAAGAAGTCTCCTTTCGGGTTAGCTGCTGGTTATGTTTCTAACAACTCTGACGATACCAGTAATGGTATTTTCAACGGAGATAATACCTTCTTCGGTCAAGTTGAGTTCAAGCCTAGCGACAAGCTTAATCTTGGTGTAGCTTACGCTAGAGCTTACCGTGGTAGTACCGTTGACGATAATGGCGATCCCCAGCTTGAAAACATATTAGGTAGCACAGGCTCCGGTAATGCTAACAAGCCTTTTGGTAAAGTCTCCACAAGCGCTAACTATTACAGCTTACTAGCTAGCTACAAGCTAAACAAGAAGACCACTCTTGCTGGTTGGTACGGTTTTGCTGACGCTAGCCGCGAAGACGCGACTGATGGTAGTGCAGACATCAACTACTGGGCTACCAGCTTGGCTATCAAGGACTTTGCTGCTAAAGGTAATACCTTGGGCGTTATCTTTGGTCAGCCTCCTAAAGTAACTAACAACACTATTACTGCTAATGAAGATAGTGGTACCTCCTACCACTTAGAAGGTCTTTACAAGATGAAGGTTAACGACAGAATCACCGTTACACCTGGTATCTTGGCTATCTTCAACCCAGAGCATGACAACTCTAGAGACACCGTGTTTGTTGGTACAGTTCGTACTACATTCAAGTTCTAATTTGAGGAACGTTTAACTAGAGGTGCGGCGCTGCCGCATCTCTATCTTACGAAGATGAACAGAGGTTTAGAAGAGAGAGATAATAATTAGTTTTCTACTTTCTTCCGATATCGATAGAGGTTCAATCTTTTATTTAGGTACCATTTCAATATTCCCAGAAAGAACCTTTTCGTACTTTTGATAACTGAAAGAATATAAAAACTTATGAAAGTCTATTCTAATTAAGCTTAAAAAGTTGAATATTATAGATTTTTTATAAGTCTTAAATATATCTGAGATTATAATTTTTACCCAGTTAATTTAATCTGCAAGAAGAACCATTATTCCTCAAACGTGCAATACAAATTATCTCTTGAACGCTGGTTTTTATTCCACGAAGAAAGTAGATGTATTGTTTGGAAAAGCGAATTTCAATATTTAATCAAGGTTAGGTTTTTTTACAGGATTTGCTACTCAATAAGTATTTACAAATATGGGACACAATATAGTCCGTTTCAAATTGTGTCCAACATTTCTTCTCACTCACACGGTAAAGGCATAAGGGATAATCGTAATCCAATTTTATGCCTTTTTTCTTATGGAAAATTCTTTGATGAAAGATTAAGAAAGTAGAGATTAAATTCAAGGAGTGTGTTTAATTTATTTTGATTGGTTGTAGAGACGTTATACATAACGTCTCCCTAAGTTTGGAAGAAAACGAACCAGTCATTTCAGTTATCAGTTATCAGTTATCAGTTATCAATCAGTTACCTCATCGATAAATCGAGGGGCTTGGAATAAGGAAAATATTTTTTCTTTCCACGGATGAATCCGGGGGCTTGTATCCGTTT
>JBARZF010000928.1:0-11280 GCA_049649675.1 Rivularia sp. (in: cyanobacteria)
GAACCGTCGGCAGAATACTCACCTTCGACTACAGCCGCGACATGGAACGTCAAGCAGACAGATTGGGGACGAGATTATTAACAGCAGGTGGTTACGCTGCTGACGGCTTGCGTAACTTAACCTTAACCATGAAAAAACAGCAGAAAAACGCACCTCCCGCATGGTTATCTACTCACCCCGGAGGTGCCGAAAGAGTGGCTTATTTAGAAGAATTAATTGCCACCAACGGTTACAATCGCTACGCTTACGAAGGAGTAGCAAAGCATCAGAAAATTAAAGATAAAGTCAAGCAAATAATGAAAGAAAAAGAAGAGAAAGAAGACGAAGATAAAAAAGACGAAGGAGAGAAAAAGCCACGGGAAGAAAAGAAATAGGTTAAAAAAAGGTTAAAGGTTAAAGGTTAAGGGTTAAAGGTTAGAGGTCAGAGGTTAAAACCTATCTCCCCCTCTACCCCCTCTTCCCCCTCTTCCCCCTCTTACAAATAATGCGTAACCACTTATTAATCCAAAATCCAAAATCTAAAATCCAAAATCCAAAATCCAAAAGAATATGCCAGTTGCACAACTGTGACACGATCGAGAAACTGCCGAATCATTTACAAAAAATCTTCGTCACTACAACACATATACTCCCAATAATTTTTACAGGAGGATGATTCATGTCATCTAGACCTTTGAAGCTTTTATTTATCGGCGGTTTAGCAGCATCCGTATTATTCGGTAACGCACCAGCAATGGCACAGTATGACTCCTCAGACGATGCTGTTGTAGTACCCACAACCGGAAGCAGTAGAACCACCACAACCCCCACAGGAAATTCAACCACAACCAGAACCCGTACATCCACACCAACGGGAACATCAACCACAACCTCCACAAGCAGTTCTTCCCAAACCGTTGACACAGCAACTCGGTTTACCTGTCAAATGGATACCAACGGCTACACCGTTATGTATTCTCCTCAAAGTCAACCAAATCAATTATTTGCTTGGGCAACACCTCAAGCATTAGGTGGTGGTTGGGATTCACAAAGACGTTGCAACACCATTGCTCAACGTTTAGAAACCTATCGTCCAGACGGATTAGTAGAACTTCGCACCTCAACTTTAAATGGATACGACGTTCTATGCGTAACCAGTGAAGTACAACCCGATTGTCGCTTAGTACTAACAGTTCCTCCCGGTAGAGACGCTTTCCAAGTACGTAACGACGTTTTCCAAAACTTAGTTTCAGCAGACAGCGGACAGCAAACCATCGGCGTTAATACCTACAGAGGAGCCGGATTAGAAGACACGATTAATTTAGGTAGAACCTTACTTGGTGGTAAGCGTGCAGCAGTATCCAAAGATGCGATTCAGCTAAAACCTTTTCTAGATAAGAAAGATGGTGGAAACGGTACACTATTGAGAAACGTTAAGAAAACTAGTCCTCAATCTCGCCCATCTCAATCCGGTAATAGATTAAATCCTAATTTATTCCGTTAAGGGAACAGGGAATAGGCAACGGAAGATAGTTTCAACAATTATGGCTACACCCGATTGTAGATTTTGGATTAAAAGAAAATCTAAAATACGAAATTGAACAACTTAGCAATCGTTGCTAGTGCTGTATAACAATTCAATTTAGATCCCCCCAACCCCCCTTTTTCTAAGGGGGGCTTTTATATCAATACCCATTTTTTACTAATATTATCCTTGGGGATTGCAACAGGTATGAAAAATATTCCGATGCCCAATGCCCAATGCCCCATGCCCAATTCCCAAGTATAAAATGTTTAGCAGACCTCAACCAATACAACCAGAACCCGGACAAGAATCAGTATGGGATTATCCCCGTCCCGCTGTTTTACAAGATACCGATAAACACATTCAAATTGTTTTTAACGACGAAACCATTGCAGACACAAAGCGAGCCAAGCGCGTTATAGAAACCAGTCATCCTCCCCATTACTATATTCCACCCGAAGACATCAAAATGGAATACCTGATCCAAACACCGCAATCGAGTTTTTGCGAATGGAAAGGTCGTGCTAATTATTACAGTCTCAAGGTTGGTGATAAAGAAGCGCAGAATGTCGGGTGGTATTACACTAATCCCACAGAAGCATTTACATCCGCAAAAGATTACGTAGCTTTTTACGCTCATCCAATGGATGCTTGTTACGTAAATGGTGAAAAAGTCGAACCTCAACCAGGAAATTTTTATGGCGGTTGGATAACTAAAGATGTAGTTGGGCCATTTAAAGGAATTCCCGGAAGTTGGGGATGGTGAATTTAATTCGTAATTCGTAATTCGTAATTCGTAATTCGTCAGGAGAGTTAAGAGTTAAAGAGTATTTAATGAGTATTCGGTGAGTATTCGGCGGTTGAAACCGCTACTACACAAACAAAACCCGCCTGCGCGGGTTATGAATTTTTAGAGTCCACCTGCGTGGACTTTGCCTGTGTAGACGCGGTTTCAACCGCCAGGTACATTTTTATCACCCATGCCCAATCCCCAATCTCCAATCTCCAATTACCAATCCCCAATCCCCAAAAATTCATTTTTCAAATATCAAATAAGTCCCTTTCAATCCTTCTAAAATTGTGCGGGTGTTGGCTACCATCATCTTTTGATAACTGTCTGCTTCGCTTCCTGGTAAACCCAGGTTTTCGGTATAAAGCTGTCTTTCTGATATATTTATTTGTGATTCTTTAGCTACAGCTTCGATCAACTCAGGACTAATTGTAGGCTGAGCAAATATTGTGGGAACTTCAGCTTTTTGCAATGTTTTAGCTAATAGTTTTACTTTCGTATCTGATGTTTTTTCTGTAGGACTAATAAATCTCAAAGTTCCTGCTAATTTCAAACCATAAGCACGAACGTAATAAGCCATCTCGTTATGAGTTGTGACTAAGGTGCGCTTTTTTGGAGGTATACTTTCAATTCTGGTTTTTATCCAACTATCTAACTGTAAAAGTTGATTTTTAGTTTTTTTGGTATTACTTTTGTAAAATTCAGCATTTTCCGGTATTTCTCGAACTAAATTAATACTAATTACATCTAACATTTTTACAGTATTTTTAGCATTGTGCCATACGTAAGGATCGGCGACTTTTTTACCGTTTCTAGTTATCATCAATGGTGAAGGTACGGCAATTTTCGCTACAGGTACTTTAGGAGCTTTATTTTTACTTGAAAGTATAAATTTTTCTAAGCCAGGTTCTAAATTGTAACCGTTAAAAATAATTACTTTAGCTTGATTTATTGCTTGTTGATCTGCTGGTGTTGGTTGATAAACTTTTGGGTTAATTGATGGTGAAGTTAAGCAAGTAAGATTAATTGTTTTTCCGGCAATTTGCTTTGTTAAGTCGCATAAAACACTTGTAGTTGCGACTACTTGCGGTAAATTTTTTTGTACTGCTGTAGTGGTAGTTACAGTTGTTGTATAAGAAGTAGTTTTATTTAGATTATCAAAATTATCGCAGCCATAAACTGATATGCTAAAGACAGCAAATAAAATACGCAAAACTTTGTTTGTAGGTAGTTTTTCTAACATAAACTTATAATTAGTGTTTGTTTGATTCTGTCGCACACCACTTGTTTTTCTGATTTAGAATGATTATCATTGTCACTGAAACAAATATTTCTTCAGCATCAAGATATCGCAATGACTATAAATACAGTTAATGCATCTTCTAATCAAGTTGTCATAGCTTTGATGGGTAAAGGTGGAACAGGTAAGACTTTTACTTCATTGGGTTTAATCCAAAGTTTGAGAAAGTTGGATAAAGCAATGATTGTAGCGGATGCAGATACTAATAGGTCACTTTCGCGCTATCTTACTGCTCATTATTTGGGATACGGGGAAGAGGAGCTAAAGCAACTTCCACTGATGACTCAAGCTGAACAGGATTTTTACCAGTTTCAACAATTAGATTCCGAGCAAACCTATCGTGATTTTTACGGTACAAGCTTTGATGAAGTTAAGAAATTTTCAGTTGAGCCACCGGATTCTTTTACCCAAAAGTACATTAAATCCCTTGACGACAAACTCGCGTTGATGTCGGTGGGAAGCAGTGCTATGCGAATGGAAGAACTTTATTCTACTCGTTGCTCTCACGCAACCTTGAATCCGTTAAAAGCTTGGTTGGCTTTATCTACAAACGGGATTGTTGTTTTAGATTGCGGTGGTGGTGAGGATGCCGGTAGATTTGGTTTACCCATTGGTGCGAATGTGGTGGTTGTAGTAGTAGAAGCGACTCCCGATGCGATCGCGATTTCCGAAGATATCCGCGCTATCGATGAAGAATTGGGAATCCCCGTAGTTTATGTTTTGAATAAGTGTCTCAATCAGTTTCCTGAAGTTGAAGCTTTTGAAAGGGAACATCAAGATAATATTGTGGGTAAAATTCCTTTTATACCTACAATTTATGGGAAAAATCCCCTAGAAGTCTTCGGCGAAATTGAAAGTATATTTACGCCAATGGTTGAGAAGATTCTTGCTCAAAAATTGGGTTCACCCCAAGAAAGATGGGAAAGAGTGCTGAGATGGCAAGAACGTTTGCAGCAACAACGAGAAACGACCAAAAGTCAACCCTTTAGTTTTATTTCTTAATAGTTTGAATTGTTATTTTGTATTTCATATCTAGGAAAATCTGTAAAAAACCAGAAACCCTTGTAGAGACGCGATATATCGCGTCTCTACATTATTGACGGGGAAAAATACAGACATTTTTACAAATTCCCAAACTTCGGACTCCACCACCCTTTTGCAGTATTAAAATAAACGGCTTCTTTGTGTTTCTTATCTTGCCGTGCTTTAGAATCTGAACACCGCAACATCGATTTCTTTTGTCCTTCTTTTGTATAACCGTATTCTTCCAAAGGTTTTTTACATACTGGGCAGGGATACTTGGTAATTTTCGCTGGAGGTTTTTGAGCGGTAGAGGTTTTATCTGCTTTATCTGTTTGAGAATTAGGCGATCGCCACTCCTTACTATAATCGTTCCAAAATAAAACCACGTTTTCACAACCGCTGACGCATTTAAGAAAATATTTCTTTTTAACTTTGCTGCTCTTGATTTTTGCTAAATGATTGTTGCATTCGGGACAGCGAGTTCTCGATTTATCGTATTTACGTTCAGCAGCAGCATAATTTTTCTTTCCATTTGATGCAGCGACGGGTACAGTTTTCGCTTTGACTAAAGCTGGTACAAAGTAATCTTGATTCCAATTTGTGAGATATTTCTGCCAAGGTTCTTTTCCTGAAGCAATGCTATCAAGGGCATCTTCCATTTGTGCGGTAAATTCTGTTTTCAATAAATCTGGTAAAGCTTTTTGTAAAAAGTCATCCACTTCCAATCCCAAAGTTGTAGGTTGTAAATTCGACTTTGTTAACTGCACGTAACCACGTTTTTTCAAAGTCGCAATTGTGGGAGAATAAGTACTGGGACGACCAATCCCTTTACGTTCCATTAACTGAACTAACTTTGGTTCGCTGTATCTCGGTGGTGGTTGAGTTTGTTTCTTCTCATGTCCGGCATTTTCTAAAGTTAGTATTTGCCCTTGCTGCAAGTTGGGTAAAAGCGTATCTTTACTTAAATTTGCCCAGTATTTTGCATAGCCGAGAAACTCTACTATTTGTCCCCTTGCCTGCCAAAGTACTTCACCCGATTTAATTATTACTAGAGTTTTGCGAAGTTGCGCTGGACAACATTGAGAAGCAACCGCTCTTTTCCATATCAATACATATAAATTAAACTCGTCGGGTAAAAGTTCAACTCGCAACTCCACGGAAGGACGAAATACATTAGTAGGACGAATTGCTTCGTGGGCTTCCTGAGCAGTTTTTTTACTGCGATATGTTGCCGTTTTATTTGGTAAATTCTGCGGATCGTTTTGCTCCAACCACTTACGCACATCAGCACAGAATTCCGGACTCAACATCACCGAATCCGTCCGCATATAAGTAATTAAACCAGCTTCATACAGTTTTTGCGCTACCTGCATGGTTTTTTCGGGTGCAAACTTTAATCTAGAACCAGCAGCTTGTTGCAGCGTAGAAGTAATAAAAGGTGGAGGTGGTTGACGACTGGAAATTTTCCCTTCGTATTTGACAATTTGATGGGGATGATTTCGCGCTTCCGTAACCAAACGCTCGGCTTCAGCTTCCGAAAGTACGCGAGTCGATTCGGCTTTTTCCGACTTCTTAACTACCGTGTCATCATTTTCCCGATCGTCTTGCTGTGCTGTATCAGGAGCAGAATTGATCGTTCCCTTGTAAAAAGCGCGGAAACCTTCAGCATAATCAACCCAAACGCTCCAATAATCTTGAGGTACAAAAGCGAGAATTTCTCTTTCACGCTGACAGATTAAATGTAGAGTTGCACTTTGAACTCTTCCAACACTCTTTGCACCATTATTCAAAGCCCAAACTAAGGGACTTCCTTTATAACCAACTAATTTATCTAAGCAATCTCGGCACAATCCAGCACCAACCAAATTAACATCCAGCCTTCTGGGTTTAGCCACAGCAGCCCGCACCGCAGACTCTGTAATCTCCGTATAAACAACCCGTTTAGGCTCCCTTAATCCCAAAGCTTCCTTAAGATGCCAAGCAATCGTCTCCCCTTCTCTATCGGGATCTGTAGCTAAAACCACTTCCGAAACCTGTTTCGCCGCAGCTTTCAACTTACTAATAGTCTCCTTCGCTTGCTGACTGCGCGGAATGTAGCGACACCGCACATTATTGCCATCCATAGTAAAGCCCAGAGAATCCTCACCTTCATTGCTGAGTTCTCGAATATGACCGCAACTAGCGCGAACAATCCACTCAGTTCCCAGAATTTTACTCAGCTTTTTAACTTTACCGGGGGATTCGACTATCAGTAGGCGTTTGGGCATGACACTAATAGATTGAGATGCAACTTAAAAAAGACTTATTTATAAGTTTTAATATGACAGTTATAGTACAGTTGCGACGGAATATTTTTATTTTGATTAAAAAAATTAATAATAGTTGGGAATAGGGCACAAGGGCATTTTTTTATTGGGAATTGGAAAACAAGGAAATGCGGAGAATTTTAACATGCAGACCTTTAACCTTAATTATTCCTCTTTCTCATTTATTAAAAAAAACTTAAAATTATTAGAATCAGTAAGCTTTTTGATAAGAAATGTTAAGCGAACTAAATTCAATCCTTCTATCTAAAGGATTAAATATTTAATTTGTAATCGCTCGTATGCCTTTCGATAGATGATAAAAACGAATTAACTAGAGAATTCATAAAGAAAAGCCAAGATATAATTACGAAATATTAACTGTAAAGTTTGTTTAATAAATGCTCATTTTCCCATTCACTTTCTATATACTTGGTTTCTATAGAATGTTGAATATGTTGATCCCGGTGGGATTTAATAAATAATTGCTCGTTTTCAAACTATATATTGTACTCTTGGAGGAAAATAATGGCTTTATCACAATCAACTGATATGGGAAAAACCTACTCGTTATTAATGATCAAAAGCTTTTTAATATGGACTTTTACACTGGCAGTCTGCCTGCTGGTTGTCGGTTTTCCTTTAGTGGTTTTAATGGCTACGGTTGGATGTTTGCTTTCTATTGTTCTGCAATCGGTAATGCCAGCTAGCGCAGTTTTGGTTGTCGCAGGTAGCTTGATTATGTTTAATGTTTTGGCAGTAGTAGTCGCTGCTGGCGTGTTAACACTTCGAGGCGTTCATCCTACAGAAGTTAAATGGTTAAGCTGGCTGCATGGAGAAGAAGAAGAATTAAAGGCAAGTGTTTATGCTGCTTGTCCTTTAACTTGCGAGGTAGAGTCATTTTAGTTTGTGATATTAACTTGTAGCCATCATTGCTAAATTCGACAAATAGTGCAACTGCCCGGTTTAACCGGGTTTTTTCGTATTTACAGTGAGCAGTGAACAGTGAGCAGTGAGCAGTGAACGGTGAGCAGTGAGCAGTGAGCAGTTATTTCTCCCCTTGTCTCCCCATCTCCCCCTCTCCCCATCTCCCCCTCTCCCCAATGCCCATCTTTTTAAATTGTGACAATCTGCTATTGACGAATCACCTCGATGGTAATGACTATTGACTATTAACTAATTAATTATGACTAATTATGAAGCGAGTTTGTATTATCTTAGGTACTCGTCCCGAAGCGATTAAACTTGCTCCGGTGATTAAAACTTTCCAAGCTTATGAAGGTTTGGAGACTCAGGTGATTTTAACTGGACAGCATCGCGAGATGGTTGAGCAGGTGATGGGATTGTTCAACTTAGAAGCCGATCGCGATTTGGAGATTATGCAGCCGAAACAATCTCTGAGCGATATCACTTGTCGTAGCTTGCGCGGGTTGCAGGAGCTATTCGAGGAAAGCGAACCAAATTTAGTTTTAGTACAGGGAGATACAACTACGGCTTTTGCAGCAGCTTTAGCAGCTTTTTATAAAAAAATTCCTATTGGTCATGTTGAAGCTGGATTAAGAACTGATAACATATTTAATCCTTATCCAGAAGAAGCTAACCGACGATTAATTTCTCAAATTGCACAGTTGCATTTTGCTCCTACACCTTTGGCTGAGGAAAATTTACAGCGTTCGGGGGTGTTAGGAAAAATTCACATGACGGGTAACACCGTGATTGATGCGCTGTTAAATGTTGCGAAAAGCGAACCTCCCTGTAACGTACCGGGTTTGGAATGGGAAAATTATCGAGTTATTTTAGCTACAGTTCACCGCCGAGAGAATTGGGGAGAACCACTTGAAAGTATTGCTCAAAGTTTTTTACAGGTATTAGATAAATTCCCAGATACAGCATTATTGCTACCATTGCATCGCAATCCTACGGTAAGAGAACCATTGCAGGCAATGTTAGGCAATCATCCCCGAATCTTCTTAACAGAACCCTTAAATTACGGTCAACTAGTCGGGGCAATAATGCGATCGCACTTATTACTCACAGATTCAGGTGGGTTACAAGAAGAAGCCCCCAGTTTAGGAAAACCAGTATTAGTACTCAGAGAAACAACAGAAAGACCAGAAGCAGTAAGCGCGGGAACAGCCAAGCTTGTAGGAACCGATACCCAAACCATAGTCGCAAGTGCAGCACAACTATTAAGCAATCCGGCAGCCTATGAAACAATGGCAAATGCAATAAATCCCTTCGGAGATGGCCAGGCTTCCGAAAGGATTTTGCAAATTGTACGAGGTTTCTTAGCGGAAGATTAGTAGGAGAGGGGGGAGAGGAGGAGACAAGGGGAGAAGGGGACAAGGGGACAAGGGGATATTTATCTATCAACTCCTAACTCCTAACTCCTAACTCCTAACTGTTCACTGCTCACTGTTCACTGTATGACGCTACCGCGTCACGCTGCGCTAACACTGCTCACTGTTCACTGTTCACTGTATGACGCTACCGCGTCACGCTGCGCTAACACTGCTCACTGCTCACTGCTCACTGTTCACTGCTCACTGTCTTCTTCCAAGGGTAGCTCGATGACAAATTCCGCTCCGTTTCCGGGTGAGGAAAGGCAATATAAATTACCACCATGTGTTTCAGTAACTATTTGATGGCTAATTGATAATCCTAAACCCGTTCCTTTTCCTTCCGGTTTGGTTGTGAAGAATGCATTGAATAGTTTACTTCTAACTTCTTCTGGCATTCCGGGGCCGTTATCTGCAATACGAATAGTAACTTTGTCTTCGTCTGCTGAAGTACGGATAGTAATAACGTTCTTGTTTTTCTCAATCTCTGCGTAATTTTTGCCTTCGTTGGATTCGTCTAAAGCATCAATTGCATTTGCTAATAAGTTCATAAATGCCTGGTTTAATTGACCGGAATAACACTTAACCAGAGGCAAATCTTCATACTTTTTGACAACTTCGATTTTGGGACGTTGTGAGTTCGCCTTAAAACGATGTTGTAAAATCATCAAAGTAGTTTCGATACCTTCATGAACGTTAACCGGCTTTTGATCGGCGCTATCAGTACGCGAGAAATTCCGCAAAGACTGCATGATATCGCGAATTCTGTCAGTTCCCAATTCCATAGAAGTTATCATTTTGGGTAAATCTTCTAAGAGGTAATCTAGATCGATATCTTCTTGGAAAGTTTCGATTTCATCTGGTGGAGAAGGTACGTTAGCCTGATATAAACTTAACAGCCCTAGTAAATCTTCGATATATTGATTCGCTATGGATAAATTACCCGCAATAAAACCAACGGGATTATTAACTTCGTGAGCAACACCTGCTACCAATTGCCCCAAAGAAGAGATTTTTTCAGTTTGCACTAACTGCGCTTGAGTTTGCTGGAGCGTTTGTAAAGATTCCCGTAGCTGCTGTGACTTTTCTTGTTCCCCAGCATAAAGACGAGCATTTTCGATTGCGATCGCAGCTTGTGAGGTGAGCAATTTAAGAATTTCCAAGCGCGAGTTTGTAAATGCACCAGTAACTTGGTTATTTTCCAGGTAAATAATTCCTGTAAACTTACCTTGGTAGAAAATGGGAGCGCACAAAATTGATTTTGGCTGTTCTCGACCTATGTAGGAATCTTCTTTATAAATTGCTTCTTTGCTTGCGTCGTTAAGTACCAAAGGTTGTTGAGTTCTGGCAACGTAGTGGATAACGCTTAAAGGGATATCTTGGCTTTCTTCTATAGGGGTTGATTGCAATACAACTAAGTCGTTATCTTGGTCATTATCGATAGCTTCGATAAACAACTGCTCGTTTTTGAGCAAGATGAGACAACCCTTTTGAGCAGCAGCATTTTCCAGAATGATAGATAACAGCTTGTCGAGAAGATTATCTAAAACTATTTCGCTGGTAATAGCCTCACTTGCCTTCATTACTGTAGTTAAATCAAGAATATTATTGCTATTAGTTGATGAACCTAAAGCTCTCGAAGAACTACTAACAATAGTCCTGCTGATATCTTGTTCTGGTGTACTGCTTTCGCTGCGAATAATTAAATTAGGATAACGTTCTTCTAAATCCTTAACCTTAGCTAAAGCACCCCAGCGAATGTAGCCATAGTAAGCATCAGTCATATAGGTTTTAGCAATTTTATCCTTACCCAACACCAGATAAAACTGCGCTGCGAGTTCGTTACCCAGTGCTTCCTCTTGGGTGTATTCGTTTTCCTTAGCTCCTGCGATCGCGCGATCGTACAGATTCATTGCTCTGACTTCCTTGCCAAAGATTCGCGCTTTTTCGGCTTCCACTAAATCGTACTTATGTTGGAAATTGCAGGCTGCATGATGCGCCCATTTCTTCATTTTCTTTTG
>JBARZF010000929.1:0-2460 GCA_049649675.1 Rivularia sp. (in: cyanobacteria)
AGTCAGTAAACGCGATCGCAATAGAAATTTGTGCATTGGTTTTGCAGATCCCAAACCAGATCATATTCTAGTTTTAGAGAAAGATTTTCCAAAATTAAATATCAAAGTCAATAGCGGTGGCTATGACACTACTTTACTAATAGTTGGGCCAGACGATAAAACAGTTCGCTGTGGTGACGATACTGGCAGAAGTAAAGACGCTAGCATTAACAGCACTAATTTGAAAGCAGGAACATATCAAATCTGGGTAGGCAGCTTCAAAGCTGGTACAAGAAAGAATTACAGACTTTCTTTGCAGGAATAGTTCTAAAATCCCGTACTAATGAATTACAATGAAATTGGGAATTGGGATACCTCCTCACGCTCCGCGTGAATGGGAATTGGGAATTGGGCATTGGTAAGAGTTAAGAGTTAAGAATTAGGAGTCAATAATTTAAAATTCTCCTTGCCCCCTTGTCTCCCCATCTCCCCCGAACCCCATATCTAATTGTCCCCATAGGACGGTAATATAGACTGTATTTGGTGTAAAGGCTCTCAAGCAGGGTGCGAACTCGTGTTATCAACATTTATTGCTGACTTTCGTATTATATTTGAACGCGATCCAGCGGCTCGTAACTGGTTAGAAGTATTATTCTGCTACCCTGGTTTGCAAGCTTTGCTACTGCATAGAATAGCTCGATGGATGCGTAACGTCGGAATACCTTTTCTTCCTCGCTTTACTTCTCACTTAGCACGCTTTTTGACAGGAGTTGAAATTCACCCTGGAGCAACCATTGGTAAAGGTGTATTTATCGATCATGGAATGGGTGTAGTCATTGGTGAAACGGCAATTATCGGAGATAATGCGCTTATTTATCAAGGTGTTACCTTGGGTGGTACTGGTAAAGAAACTGGTAAACGTCACCCAACTTTAGGAGAATGCGTAGTTGTTGGTGCGGGTGCGAAAGTGCTGGGAAATCTCCAAATCGGTAACAACGTGCGTATCGGTGCGGGTTCGGTTGTATTGCGAGATGTGCCTTCAGATTGCACTGTAGTAGGCGTTCCCGGTAGAATTGTCTATCGTTCTGGTGTAAAAGTTGACCCTTTAGAACACGGACGTTTGCCAGATGCCGAAGCTCAAGCAATACGCGCTTTAGTAGATAGAATTGAGCAATTAGAGCAGCAAATTGATCATCTACAAGAAAAGCAGCAAACCGTTTCACAGACTGTTGCAAATGTTGCTTCTAGAGAAAATCATATTATTAATCGCGTTTTAAATGAAGAACATTTGAGAGAACATCATACTCAATGTCGCTTGCAAGATAAAGCGATCGATGAATTTTTGGATGGCTCAGGGATTTGACAGTGAGCAGTGAGCAGTGAGCAGTTAACAGTTACCAGTTACCAGTTACCAGTTACCAGTTATAAAAATCTTTAATGCTTCGTAAGAATATAAGTAGTGCGAGCATCTTGCTCGCTCGTTGGTAGTAGCGAGCAAGATGCATATCCTGCCAGGCACGCTTCGCTAACGCACTACTATTTTTTAAGAGCTAAGAATTATTTATTCCTTCCCCAATCTCCCCCCTCTACCCCATCCCCCATCCGTTCCAATTGTGATATCCTTCTAATAAGTGTCCTTTACATCCCACATGAAGATGGGTAGGGGGAAATGAATGATAATCCATATTACTTTAACCACGAACTAAATAATCCCGATCAAGGTAATTACCGCATTTTTGCGCCCGATTATAAAGCTGAAATTCTGTATTGGTTTAGTCGAGATGATATTCCTAAGCAGCAGAAAGAAGACTTTATTCGGGCGCTTGTTAATTTTGATGACAATTGCGGTGGTTTTTATCGATATCGTGCTTATTTATTAGCCGCAGAAGCTTTAAATTATTTTCCTGAATGTAGTAGTGGCGATGCAATTGTTAAACAGTTGCTTGATTGGAGCTATCTATATTTTGGCTGGCAGCTTTTTCCTCAACCGTTGGTAGAAGCTGCAAGAAATGCTTTGCAAGTCACGGATAAAAAGCGAGTTGTTAAGGCTTTTGAATTGTTGCTGCGTCATACTCCGAGTCGAATAACTTTGCAATCTGCTGCGGTGAAGTTGGGAGAATTGGATGCGGGAAATAAGATGGCAATCGCTGCTTTAATTTTACTGCTGGATGTGACAACGGATAATTACAAACTTAGGAGTATTTGTAGAAGTATTAGCAAGATTGGTGCTGAAAATCAAACAGCAATAATCACCGTTATTAAATTGATGGAAACGACGGAGGATAAAAACCTTTGCTGTGAAGCGAGTAAAACTTTGGGGAAAATTGGTTGTGGAAATCAAACAGCAATTATTGCCTTAGAGAAATTTTTGCAGGTAAATCGAGGTGACAGAATTTGTCTTGATGCTGCAAAGGCTTTGTTGTTGATAGATGTGAGGAATGAAGTAGCGAAGGATGCTTTGGTTTATATTCTTGAAAGTAC
>JBARZF010000930.1:0-1879 GCA_049649675.1 Rivularia sp. (in: cyanobacteria)
CTACTTTATCTAATCTATCAAGCAACCTTTTTTCTCTTGCATAATTATTAGTACCAATTCTATCCGTACCTTTAAAAGCCAAATGTTCTAGAAAGTGGGCAACACCAGTCTTTCCCTCGGGTTCATCCACGCCGCCAACATCGGCATAGGTAACAAAAGAAACTACGGGTGCTTGAGCTCGTCGTAAAACAATGAACTTCATGCCATTGTCTAATTTGAACTCCGTCAAATTTTCCACAACCCGATTTAAATAAGGTTGAATTGAAAATTGATTTGACTCGGAGGTTGGGGTTTTAGAAGGAGTTTGAGCAAATGCAAATAGGGGTTGAAACTCCCAACAAAAAACTAATGCCAAAAAAAGTGCTAATAGCCGACGTGAGAAATTTCCCATAATTTTCCTTTAATTTTCCTTTTAAAGTGTATAAGATTAACCTTTGGAAGCAATATAAACAGGATTGAACATTTTTACATCTCTCGCGTTTAAAAACAACGGGATTATTATGTATGATGGGCTTCGCTATATCGCCATATATTTTCATCCCCTATGTTTTGAACGCAACTCGGTATAATGTTCAAGCAAGGTATTACAAATTACCAATTATCGTGCTATCTTCTGAGTAAATTTAAACTTCCCAAAAAATATCAATTCTCAACGCTTAATCTTATATTAAAGATTTGCAAGTTATGGTACTTAACGTTAGACAATAATGCTACATATGCAGTTCCAGAATCACTAAAACCAATCTTATGCGAGCTTTCAAATCTCCTCCCACAGAAATACAAACACGCGATCGCATATTGCAAGCAGCACAAAAGCTATTTGCTTCTAAAGGGTTTGACGGTACTACTACCCGCGAATTAGCAGAAAAAGCAGGGGTTGCAGAAGGAACCTTATTCCGTCATTTCTCCAATAAAAAAGCAATTTTAGTCGAAGTCGCAACCGCAGGCTGGGTAGATATTCTTACCGATTTACTCACCGAATTGAGCGAAATGGGCAGCTACAAAGCCGTAGCCCAAGTTATGCGTCGTCGGATGTGGAATTTACAAAAAAACGCCGACATGATGAAAGTTTGTTTTATGGAAGCGCAATTTCATCCCGACTTGCGCTCGCGCATTCAAAAAGAAGTGATCGATAAAATGACTCATGTCGCCGAAGGCTTCTTTCAAACGGCAATGGATAGAGGAATCTATCGTAAGACAGATGCGAAACTCGTCGCACAGGTATTTTTAGGAATGTTTGCCGTAGCAGGCTTTTCCCACGAAACCCTTATGGAACCAGATGCTTCTCCCCAAGAAAAACAAAAGATGGCAGAAGGATTAGCTGATATATTTCTCAACGGTGTATTGGAGAAGGAATAAGAAGTTAGTGGTTAGTGGTTAGTGATTAGTGGTTAGTGGTTAGTGGTTAGTGGAATAACTATCAACTATCAACTATCAACTATCAACTATCAACTATCAACTATCAACTCTTTATTGAATTAGCTTGCTGAATCCATTGTTGTACAAATTCAACAGCAGGGCATAAATCTCTTCTCTGTAGAGTTGCAACTTGCAAACGTAAAATTTGTTTGTGCAAGCGATGGGGAGGAGTATTTGTCAACTGCATCACCGAAGCAATACCAGCATGAAGCAATAATCCACAATATTCTGTTCCCACAGCAGGAATTCGAGCCAAATCGGCTAAAGCAACCCATTTATTCACAGACTGGACATGAACCTCTAGTTTTTGTGCCAGTATCAACTTTTCTTGTACAGTTTTTCCTTGTTTCACCAGACTTAAAGTACTTGTAAAACCCTTACTTTTCAAATTATCAATTTCATCCTGCTTTAATCCCGGTAATTCTTCAATCGCCCAGTTTTTATCTTTCATACCAGTTAT
>JBARZF010000931.1:0-5332 GCA_049649675.1 Rivularia sp. (in: cyanobacteria)
TACAGTTTTGACCTCTCTCCAAACCTCTCTCCTACAAGGAGAGAGGCTTCAAGCCTTGCTCCCCTTCCCTTGCAGGGAAGGGGTTGGGGGTTAGGTCTGTATTGGACTCAACCGAAAACCGCTATATTTAAATAACTATTCCCTATCCCCCATTCCCTATTCCCTATTCCATAATTAAATACGACTTAATCAACTCAGTCGTACTCACAAAACTCTCTTTGAAGTCAAGTATTTGCACTAACCCCGAAGCAACTAATTCCTTGGCACCCTCATCTGTAGTTTCCCCATCTATGGCAGCACTCAGCGCATCGGCTAATCTTCCACTACCAGCTACAGCTAACACCTTTCTATTTGCTTTGTGGCTTTCCGATACATCTTTTCTGGAAATTTCTCCACCGTTAACTAAAACTGCTATAGATGGCGCTCCCTTGGCTATTACAGTAGCTACATTTGCTAACCAAGGTGATTCATCACCCCAGTCAGAGCCAGGAATAAACACAAAATGACTGTGATTTGGTTCCAATGCTGATACTTCTTCTGGTGGGGGTTGATTGGGAAGAGCTACTTTTCCTACTGGAGTTACACCAATTAAGGCAAATTGCGCCGATATAGTAGCACGAGCTTGCCCAATCATCTGCATCACACCAAAATCTGTACCACCATCCACAATAGAGGCACCTAGAGTTTCAATTACCGGAGCCAGCACATTGACAAATAGTGATCGCAAACGGTTTAAATCGGTTTCGCTCATTTTACCTGCACCACCCAAAATTACGAGGATGGGGCGCGGATTGTCAAAACCTAGTTCCGACATAGCCGATAATAATTCCTTTTGAGACTCAACTCGAATCGCAGATGCCGTTAGTCCATTTGACATGGCAAGCCTAAAGGGTTTTTCCATGTGAGTGTAAGTAGGTTGGCGTTGAAAATTGTAATTAGGGCAAGGCAGTCGGCAGTAGGAATAAGGGTTTTAGGGTAAAAAACATTTTATTATATAGTTTGTTATATAGTTATATTTACTAGTGCCGACTTACTTATCAGTTTTAAATTACTGACAGAGAAATCATTCCTATTACTTTTAGATACATTTAATGAAACAATCATTAAATGTATGTTGTATCAAGTTTAAATCAAGTTATGTGCAAAAAAAAGAGTATTATAACTTAAAAATAATGATTTGACTACTAGATGTAGCGTTAAATGAAGATTCTTGTAAAATTAGAAAGGATAATGCACCGAAAAATTTTTCTGTCTTTCGTCACATTGCAATCAATTTTTTAGGTAAAGAAAAAACTAAAAAACTAGGAATTAAGAATAAACAATTTTTAGCTGAAGACGGATGATAACTATCTTGCGAAAGTTTTAGAATTAAGTTGTTAATCAATTCGTTTTAATTAAGATTGTACTTTTAGTTATTTGAGATGATTATATCTACTGGTATTTACTGCCTATTTGTCAGAGTATTTAGTCTTCTTTAATACTTTGATTTATATTTAAGCTAAATTATGGGTTATAGGCTAATTTTTAACATAATTTGCCCGCGCTGATGGGGAGAGTGCCGCACCTAGCTTAATTTTAGATGCGTTTGCCCCGATCCCATCCCCAATTACCAATTACCAATTACCAATTACCAATTACCAATTATCAACACCTTTGCATTTTACTTAAATGCACCACAATCTCATCAATCGCACTTCTAACAGTTCTAATCGGCTGTTCGGTTTGATTCACCATAATACTGAATACTACTGGGCCATAATTGGGTGCGTTGACATATCCCGCAAGGGTTATCACACCAGTCATTGTTCCGGTTTTTGCCTGCACTAAACCTTCAGGAGCTATATCCTTAAAACGATATTTTAAAGTGCCATTTTTACCCGCAACTGGTAGGGAAGCACGGAAAATCGAAGCATAAGGAGATTTCGCCATTCCCTGCAATGTCTGCACTAATGCTTGGGGACTTATTAAATCTTTGCGAGATAAACCCGAACCATCTACTAGTTTATAAGTTTCTGGGTCAACTCCAATATCTGCTAAAGTGTATTTCATCACTTCCAAACCTCTTTCAACGGTGGTTTGATTGTTCTCGAATCGCCTTTTAACGGCTAATGCTTTCAATAAAGCTTCTGCATACACATTATTACTATTAATATTTGTCTCTGCAATTAATTCAGATAGCGGTGGAGATTGTACTGCTGCTAATTCCCTTCCAGTACTTTTAGGAGTTCCACGGTACGCTCCTGCAACCGAAATTCCTTCTTTTGTTAAACTTTGACGGAAGTGCTGCAAGAAATTTTGGATGGGATCGAAAACTGCGATTGCGGTTATATCTGGACGAGAATCTTCAGCTAGTTGTCCTTTTAAATACAGGGTTTGTCCTTTTAAATCGCGTTTAACTTCGATATATTTTTTGGTACCTTTTGGTGCTGTTACCGTTTGGTTAACAACTTTCCACCCAGAAGCGTCTAAGGGATTATTCCATTTTAATAATAAAGGTCTACCAACTCTTTGAGGGAACAATCTAATTACAGCAGCATTTTCATTTAACATTAAGCTGTTAACTGGTGCGCCGTAATAAAATTGTACGTCTTCCCACATCCAACTGGGTTCGACTGCTTCACCTTTAAAGTAACTGTCATTGGCAATTAATTTATTAACTCGGCGAATACCTTTTTGCTGTAACTGTTTAGCTAATAATTCAAGCTGTTCGTTTTTTAAACTCGGATCTCCTCTACCCACAACTTGTACCACACCGTTACCGCTTCCGTATACAGAAGTGCGAATGCGATAATTAGGACTAAGTGCTTGTAAAGCTGCCGCCGTTGTCATCAATTTGGTGACGGATGCGGGAGTGAAGTATTTGCTCGCATTCTGGCTGTAAAGCGTTTGTGGCGAACCCAGATTTTGTACCAAAATACCCCAATGAGTTCTGTTAAATTGGGCGCGATTTGTTACTGTACCTACCGCAGAATTTAATTGAGAAGCGCAAAATCTCGAAGCTGAAGGTGCGGGAGTATTTCTGGGAGTAGTGGGAATATTTCTTGGAAGTGTCGGTATAGTTGTGCTGGGAACCCGAGGTGTATTTCTGGGAGTTGTTGGTATTACAACCCCTGGATTTGTTTGTGCTGTTGCAGCAGAGTGGTTAACGCCAATTTGAACGCCGAAGAATAGTAATAGTAAACTTAGAGAAGACTTTTTAGACATTCTAGTAGCGATAATTCTTTTATCTTATGTGTACTTAATGAGTGTTTTAGCGTTACTGAGGTTCCGCGAATGTTGTTATTAAAACATGAATAATCGGATAATCCTATTTGTGCATTTTCATTCTTGAGTGCAGAATCACTCGCAGATTCCGAAATTTTTGTTTGTATATTATTTTGTATATCTGACTTATAGCTTTGCAATTATTGATAAATATCGCCCTTTAGGAAGAAATTTTTGGTTTACTGTTGCTCCCGGTTAAATTAGATATTTTGTATATTCTGCTATGTATTATGGCACACTACGAAGGCACCAATAAAACCTGATTGAGTTAAGCAATTTTATAAATTACGCTAGTGACAATGTTAGCGTAGCGTCTCCCGTAAGGGACATAAAGATAGTTTTCATATATAGATATTTCCCCTACCTTGCGATAAATTAGCAGAACTTTGCGAAAGTTTTAATTTTTAATTTATTATTTGTAAATCTAGCTTTTCGCGTCAGATACCTTAACTATTTCGATATTAAATTAATTTAAATCTTTTGAATCCGGACATCTATAAATATAGTAATAACATCCAGTTTTCATACATTTAGCTAAAAAAATGTAGGATGAACAATGAGCATCCTACTACATTAATATTGCGTTCCTCTAGCTGTTATAAAGTTCATGCATTAATTCCATAACTCCGGATAGAAGTTATGAATTTATTGAATCATTTATTACAAGGGCTTTGAATTGATTTTAAGGCTTCAATCTTTTAGGGATATGAGAGCGCGAGAACCAATACCTTCCTAATTTAAAATTCTGCCTTGGAAAAGACATATGCAAATGCGGGCCAGTCGATCTAGCACAACGATTCCGAGGTGTATTGCCAGCTACTACGCCTATCAACTGACCCCTTTTATACCTCTTATTGGTATACACGCTTCTCGATTTAACGTGGACTAAACTATATCTCTGTCCATCTACAGCCTGTAAGCGAATTGCGAGATGATTTCCACCTGCATTACAGAATGCTACGACTCTACTTCCAATAGGAGCTACTACCGGGGTTCCAGCCGGTAATCCAAAATCTACGCTTTTATATCTACCCCAGCTATCAGAATGCCAGCGCTGAGTTACTGTTGCGGTTGCTCCAAGCCAAGGTACTCTCCAATACGATCTTCTAGAAGCACGAGCTACTTTGATAGTTCTCGATCTTCTACCGAGGCTAGCTCTGGTTCCTCCAACACTTGCTTTTATCTTGTTAGCAGGTTTTTGTGCATCGCTTTGAAAATTTTTACTTATGTTTGAAATCGTACTTTTATTAGCTTGAAACGTTGGGGAAAAAGCTTTGTATGATAAGACGCTAAGAGGTAACGCAATCAAAGTCGTTAGGAGAAGTTTAGATTTTAAAAACACCGCTGAAAATCCTATCAAGTAGTAATCAAATTTTGCTGAAAAGGTTATAGGGACTAGCTAAATGCCCTAATCGAAAAAAGTAATTATTGGTTTAATCAATTACTTTTTTGCTGTTGTTTTAATCCCTCAATACAGTATTTATTCAGAAGCTAACTTTCAGATTAGAGTATAAAAGTAATAATAGTTACAATGACTTTTGTATCGCTTTATTCTGTGATGCATTTGCAGAAAAATTTTCGCCACTACATTAAATAGGTTAATCATAAATCTGGCACAAAAGCAACCCGACATCATCTGTGTAAATTTATTAAATGCCGGGTTTATTTATCAGTGAATCAATGATATTTTTAGACACAAGGTTTGTATCTACCGAATTATTTTCAAGTATGAAATATCGTGATTCTTCTCAAAGAGTTGATATTAACTGCTTACTCGATCAACTCATTAATAAGCACCCGATTAATTTAGCACAACAGAATTCCGAACTTGATATTAACTGTTTACTTGACGAACTGATTAACTTAGAGCCGAACAATTTAGCAGAAAAAAAGTCAGGGCTTGATATCAACCGCTTACTTCATACCCTTCAAGAAATAAAGAGAGCTACGACCTAGTAGGCAATTTTCTAGACAAGTCTGTATATATATGTACAAGCATAAACATATAGGATATGGGAGCTTGTTTATAACTTATTAAACTAGTAAATAAAATTAACATAAACAGCCT
>JBARZF010000932.1:0-27303 GCA_049649675.1 Rivularia sp. (in: cyanobacteria)
ATTAACCAACGCCATACGCTCATTTGCAGGCTGCTAACGCTGCTGCAACTTCTTTCGCGGTTTGATATCTATCTCGTGGTAAAGGTTCTGTAACTTTATCTATCAGTTCTTTTAACTTAGGGGTAATCGTAGGAACCTTGACTACATCAAACCGAAAACTTCGTCCTTGTTGACGATAAAACTTAAATGGGTTTTCACCTGTTAGTAGAAAGATTAAAGTTGGCCCAATAGCGTATAAGTCTGACTGAGTTAATGGCTGTCCTCGTTCTTGTTCGGGGGCACAATATCCTTCTGCACCGATACGAGTCCCTGGTGCAGTACCAATTTCTTTAACGGCCCCGAAATCCAGTACAACTATACGATTATTGGAATTTCGCACCATTAAATTCGCCGGTTTTATATCGCGGTGAATCAATGGTGGGTTTTGACCGTGCAGATAATCAAGAATCTCGCAGGTTTGCATCATCCATTCTATGGCTTGATTTACTGCTATGGGTCCTTTGCGATAAACAAATTTTTCTAAATCTTGGCCGTGGATTAATTCCATTGCCAAATATTTCTTCTTGTCTTCTATGAAAAAGTCGTAATATTTAGGAATTCCAGGATGATTAAGTAATCCTAAAGTGTGCGCTTCTCGTTGAAACAATTCTCGTGCTTTAGCGATTTTTGCCATATCGGCATTCATCTGTTTAAGCACTAATAGTTTCGGATGGCTAGTAGTTACGCCAGCAGAGTCCCATGCTAAATAGGTGGTGCCCATGCCTCCCTGTCCTAACGTTCGCAACACCTGATAATGGCGAATTGTCAACTGTATTGAGAGAGGTTTACCGCAATAAATGCAAAACAAGTTATCGGGTGAATTCCCTTTATGGGTGCAACTTTCCGATTCAGCCACAGGAATTTGTGCAGATGTTGGCTCAGTCGGGTGCAACTCGCATTTCAAAATAGGGCCACCCCGAGCCAATTGTAGAAAACAATTACCTGGTAACGGAGCCTGAGTTACTAAAACACCATTAACAAAAGTACCGTTAGTACCATTGCTAACAATTTCCCAAGAATCAACCTTCTTCTTAGAATTTGTATTTCTCAGTTCTAAATGATATCGGGAAACTAAATTACTATCCAAAACAATATCATTATCTGCTGCTCGCCCAACTCGAATCACCGAGGATTCATCAAAGCGCCAATTTTCTAACGGTGTTTTATTTTGCGCTTCTAGTAGGGTTAGAGTAATCACTATAATTAGGAACTATAAATTATGAAGGATAAAATAATCAAGTATGAGAACTGTCTTGAAATCCATATTACCCCCATACTTCTCTTAATATTCAGCTAATTAACTGTTTATTTACTTAATAAAAATGAGCTTTAACGTAATTTAAGGATAATTATCTAAAAAGCTGCCGATTAATGTGTCTATCAAAACATTTAAATTTGATTGTAACAATATTTCTGCTCGATTATCCGCAAAGATCTTTTTTATCGCAACGTACATATTCGTTAGAAGCGAACAGGCAATAGGGAACCGGGAACAGAAAATATTACTAAAAATGGTGAGCTTTCCAAGCTTTTCACTAGAAAATTAGCATCAAGGTTAATAAAAGATTAATTTTTCTCTTATTCCCAATTCCCCATTCCCTATTCCCCATTCCCTTTTAAAATATTGCTTTCTAAATTTGGTCGTACCTTTGCTCGCAAAAGTACTGCGGTAATGTTGTCATGACCGTTATATTTATTGGCTAAATCAATTAAATCTCTTACGCCTTTTTCTAAATTGGCTTCCGAACTAATTAAATTAAGTAAATTAGTCCGCCAGTGTTTTTCTAATAGATCGTTATCCGATAAACCATCAGAAGTTAGAACAAACAGCGCATCTTCACTAATTTCTAAAAACTGTACTTCTGGAGCAATAAAGTTATTATCTCTAGGCCCCAAAGCCTGGGTTAGCTGATAAGCATCCGGACGAGAATAAGCTACGCTCGGTTCAACTCCACGAGAAATTTCTCTTTGCCCTACTTCATGATCTACAGTAATTTGTTCCAAACCTCCTTTACGAGTAACTCGATAAAGACGACTATCACCCACATGAGCCACCGCTACGCGAGTATCCTGGATCAAAACTACCACTAAAGTAGTACCCATACGACCGACACCAGAACGAGCATCCTGCTGGTTGATATCGTGAATTGCTTTATTTGCTCGAAAAACCCCTTCGCGGATAATTTCGGAGTTCGGAAGCCCGTCAGATTTCCAATTTTCTTGAAAATACTCCCGTAAGGTACTTACTGCCAACTCGCTGGCTACTTCACCACCTGCGTGCCCACCCATTCCATCGCAAAGAATATATAAGCCCTTTGCTCCTGCAACTTTACTTTTAGGCAACTCAACTTTATTAACTTTTGTTTCGATGCCAAAATAGTCTTCATTGCGATCGCGTTGTTTGCCGACATCGGTAAGCCCTGCATTTTCTAAGCTAGCTAGCTGCATTGGTAAGACTACCGTAGGTGTGTCGTCGATTTTAGTTGGACTTTGCTCTAATTCATCTAACTGCAAAACTGTAGCACTTGAAATTTCCGCCTTAGAAGCAACAATTAAGTTATCGAGTGAATTATCTGTTAAACTATCTTGCGAACTATCTTCATTTTGATTCGACTCACCTTCCAACTCCGTAGAAATTAACTGCAATCGCGATCGCAATTCTTCAGATGTTGCAATTTCACCCCTATCTAAATTCCCCAAAAGTTCTAATAATAAACCAAATTGAGTACGCTGGGACTTTCTAAACAATGCTTGCCAAACTTTTCCTAAAGCTTTAACTGTAGGTACATCCTCTGAAGAAGAAACCCCCACTTGTTTACGTGTATCTGGGTATAAACGTTGTAAAGCTAGAGACTGGTCTTCGTCCACTCGTAAGTTATTCAAATCTAAAAGACTTTGACCACAGTCGAAGGGTTCTAACAAATCCCACAACTGAGTCATTTGATAAAAATAATGTATAATTTGCAACGATGTAGTTGCATCATTCTGCCATAATTCTGATAAATATAACCAATCCGAACGGTCTTCAATTAGAATGACCTGCATATTCGACCTTAGCCATGCATCATGGATAGGAGGAATTCCTAAATTACAATGTGGTTGTAAAGCGATATAGGTTTTAGCGAGACTGGGAATATTATTTTCCCCTGCTGAAGTATTTGTAGATTGCTCTAATTGTGGATTTGCCAACATCGCATCTATTAGCGACACTTGATAAGGCTGGCAATCGATAACTTTTACACAGGCTTCAGCTTTGACGGTATTTTCAAAAAAAGTTGGTAGCGATTCGAGCATTTTATAGCGCCCTTCAGAATCTAAATAAGAACCATTCTCAAATTTTCTCTTATTTTCTTGAGAATTATTATCTTTAATATGTTGCTCTTTTTGCTCTAACTTATCTCCTAAATCAATTAAATATTTGTCATTATCTGCTTCTTCAGCTTCCTCCGAAGCTTCTTTGATTGCGATCGCCAGCCAAATTTCGGAACAAGTAGCATCACAGCTATGACACTCCACTGCATTTAGAGGGATATTGACTCCGCACTGCTGACATTCTTTTTCAGTTAAAGATGCGCCGCAGTTTTGACAAAACTTGTTGCTGTTAGGGTTTTCAAAATTGCAAGTCGGGCAAATCAGCATTATATCAGCGTCCTTAATTCCCGCTATGGGGGTGCTAGCCATTAAAAGTTAGTTATTACTGGTAGTTTAGCCTCTGCTTACTTCATAGCAATAAAATATTTATGCTTTTACCAGAATATATAGATGTCTGTTTTAATTGTGACCTATATTAACCGGAACTTTGAAATATCGGTAAATTAATTGTAAGACATATAATTAGCGTCTCTTAGAGACAGATAGCAAAACTGCTTACAATTAGCGAAAAATAATAAGTCAGCTTGAAAATTCCCTAGTCCATTTCAACGGGTAATTCAACAGAAAAACAAGTACGTAATAAACCACTTTCAACCTTAATTACCCCTAACATATGCTTCGTAAGCTTTTGCACCAATGCTAAACCCAAGCCCGTACCTCCTTGTTTCCAAGGATCGTTGCTAGGAATCCGATAAAACTTATCAAAAATACGCGGTAATTCAACGGAAGGAATTTCCACTCCAGTATTTATCACTTGAAACTGGATCTTATCGGATTTCATTTTAACATCAACAATTATTTGCTCCGAGGGCGGACTAAATTTACAAGCATTAGTCAGCAACTCTACCAAAATTCGTTCTAAACTAAATGGATCGCAAACCATAGCCGGTAAATTTGGTTCTATCGCTAAAGTTAACTTTTGCTTACAGCAGTTACGGTTGCGTGCATTGAATAACTCAAGTACTCGCTCTAACCAATGGTTGATCTCAATTTTTTCTAAAACTAATGGTTTTGCAATAGTATCGAGTCGCTGTAAATCAAGAAAATTATTAATCAAGCTAATTTCTCGATCGCACTCATTATTTAAGATTTGGAAATAACGAGATATTTTAGAATTTTTTGTAGAATTATTTACTGCTTCGTATGTCTCGGAAGCTTGCTGCTCTTTTTTCAGCCCAATTCCCAACATTTGAATTGCCATTTTCATATTAGTCAATGGCGTGCGTAACTCGTGAGATACCGTACTTAAAAATTCATCTTTAAGACGGTTAAGAGATTCCATCTCTTCTAATTGAGCTTTTGCTGCCTTTTTACTCTCACTGACGGCTATTTCCGCTTTTTTACGCTCAGTGATATCAATGCAGCAACCAACGTAACCTTCTAAATTACCATTGGATGCAAATCGAGGAACGCCGGTTTCGGAAATCCAACGATAATCACCTCCGGCGTTTTTTAAACGGTATTGAATTTGAAATTGTTCTTTTTCTTTAAGTGCTTGATAATAGGTTGCTAAATATAATTCTCGATCGTTTTCATGTAAATTATTTAACCATCCCCAGCCCAATTCTTCCTCAATTTTACGTCCGGTAAATTTTAACCAAGAACAGTTAAAAAAGCTATGCAGTCCCTTTTCATCTGTCATCCACAACATAACCGGAGCGCTATCGGCTAATTCACGGAAACTTTGTTCGCTTTGTTTTGAAGCTTGAGAAAGTTTGTAAGCAGTAATATCTTCACAAACCAACAAAATTGTTGGATTTTGCTCTGCATCAATTAATATTCGCGCTTTGACTTTTACCCAGACAATTTTACTATCGGGACAATTTAAATAAAATTCCCGATTTTTAACTTCTTCAGACGAGCTTTTTAATAATTCTGTTAGTACATTAGATAGTCTTTCGCATTCAAAAGAAGCAAATAAACTAAAAATAGATTTTTCAGTCAAATCACAAGGTGCATAACCCAAACAGTTTGCACCGAATTGATTTACAGACAAAATTTTCCCAGTAGTATCTAAAGTAAAAAATATCCCAGGAGTTTTGTCATATAAAGTACGATACCAATTTAGTTCTTCTTGAGTACGACGTAACGCTTCTGTCGTATATTTATCTAAATCCGATGTTGTTTCAGGCACAAGTTTCAGGCTTGCAGATTTTGCAGAGACAAGATTTTGTTTTCGGCGAGTTTCATACCAGTTAAATGACCGATCTAAGCTCATAATAACAATGCACCCTAGTGTTAAGAATAAGTTGGTTGATTCTAAAAAAAGAGTATTTTACAGCTTCTAGTAGCATTTTTGTCAAAATTTTTTGTCAGAAATTATGTAATATAAAGAACATAGCGACTGAGTAAGCTTGTGATATATCTAATACCTTAATCCAAGTAATTATTTTTTTTTAGTAATTAACTTACTTATTACGAATTTTAATAAAATATTGACTTTAGGGGGTGATGGTTGTTATACCCTTTTTTCTCACCAGCGAATCACCTGAGAAAAGCTATTTTGTGTAACAATTTCACTTCTTCTGGAGTTAAATCGCGCCATTCTCCGACTTGTAAAGTATCTAACTTGAGGTGAGCTATCTGAATTCGCACCAGTCGTAAAGTAGGAAATCCCACAGATGCAGTCATCCGGCGAACCTGGCGGTTTTTTCCCTCAGTCAAAGTAATTTCCAGCCATGAGGTAGGTACATTTTTGCGGAATCTAATCGGCGGAATACGTTCGGGTAAAAGTGGTTCTTGCGACAATAATTTTACCTTTGCTGGTTGGGTACGATAATTTTTAATTACTACACCTTGTTCTAATTTATCTAAAGCATCTGTATTCGGAACTCGTTCCACTTGTACCCAATAAGTACGATGATGCCCGAAGCGAGGATGGCAAAGCCGATGTTGTAATTGTCCGTGGTTTGTTAACAGTAATAACCCTTCACTATCAGAATCTAAACGTCCCACGGGATACACATCGGCAACAGAAATATAGTCTTGAAGAGTACTTTGATTTGGTGTGTCTTTAGAAAACTGACTCAGCACACCATAAGGCTTGTAAAAAAGAATGTAGCGATGTTTGGGCATTGGTAATTGGTAATGGGTAATGGGTAATGGGTAATCCAGAATTTAAAATTCTAAACTCCGGTGGTACTAACTTATAACTCATAACTCCTTGATAATTGATAATTGATAATTGTTAACGCATTTCTTTTGTCAGCAAAAAAAATGATAGTATTTTTTTCAATGCTAGGGGTGCCTGTTTTTAACAGGCTGAGATTACACCCTTTGCACCTGAGTCCGGATAATACCGGCGGAGGGAAGCTGTTTATTGAGGAAACCGAATATGCGTACACAATGGGTTGCTAAGCGGCGCGGACAAGATAATGTTTCTCAGATGCATTATGCTCGTCAGGGTGTTATTACTGAAGAAATGCACCATGTTGCCACACGGGAAAATTTGCCCGTGGAACTCATTCGCGACGAAGTGGCGCGGGGAAGAATGATTATCCCAGCGAA
This sequence comes from Rivularia sp. (in: cyanobacteria), assembly GCA_049649675.1. GTDB lineage: Bacteria > Cyanobacteriota > Cyanobacteriia > Cyanobacteriales > Nostocaceae > Rivularia. The sequence continues at coordinate 6,919 of JBARZF010000932.1, forward strand.
TATTAATCATACTAATTTGGAACCAATGGCTATTGGGATTGCTTCCAAATGTAAGGTAAACGCTAATATTGGCGCTTCTCCCAACTCCAGCGATTTAAATGAAGAAGTAGATAAATTGAAATTAGCGGTTAAGTATGGCGCTGATACCGTAATGGATTTATCTACAGGTGGTGGAAATTTAGATACAATTCGTACCGCCATTATCAACGCTTCACCCGTTCCGATCGGAACAGTACCAATTTATCAAGCTTTGGAAAGCGTCCACGGTAATATTGAAAATCTAACTGCTAACGATTTTCTCCACATTATTGAGAAGCACGCTCAACAAGGTGTGGATTACATGACTATCCATGCCGGAATTTTAATTGAGCATTTACCTTTGGTAAGAAACCGGATTACGGGTATTGTATCTCGCGGTGGCGGTATTATTGCTCGTTGGATGCTGCATCATCACAAGCAAAATCCGCTTTATACTCACTTTGAAGATATTATCGAGATTTTCAAAAAACACGATGTTTCCTTCAGCTTGGGAGATTCTTTACGTCCCGGTTGTACCCATGATGCTTCCGATGAAGCGCAATTAGCCGAACTTAAAACCCTCGGACAACTAACCCGCAAAGCTTGGGAACACGACGTACAGGTAATGGTAGAAGGTCCCGGACACGTACCGATGGATCAAATCGAGTTTAACGTCAGAAAGCAGATGGAAGAATGTTCCGAAGCTCCTTTCTACGTTCTTGGACCTTTAGTTACCGACATTGCACCCGGTTACGACCACATTACCTCAGCAATTGGTGCTGCAATGGCTGGCTGGTACGGAACCGCAATGCTCTGCTACGTAACACCAAAAGAGCATTTGGGTTTACCAAACGCCGAAGATGTACGTAATGGTTTAATTGCTTACAAAATCGCAGCCCACGCGGCAGATATCGCCAGACATCGCCCTGGTGCAAGAGATAGAGACGATCAACTTTCCGAAGCTCGTTATAACTTCGACTGGAACCGTCAGTTTGAATTGTCGCTCGATCCCGAAAGAGCCAAGGAATATCACGACGAAACTTTACCAGCCGATATTTATAAAACCGCCGAATTTTGCTCGATGTGCGGGCCTAAATTCTGTCCCATGCAAACAAAAGTTGATGCTGACGCATTAACCGAGTTAGAGAAGTTTTTAGCGAAAACCGATAAGCAAGCTGTAGCGCAAAGTTAATTTGTAGCAAAAATAATGTAGAGACGCGATATATCGCGTCTCTACAAAGTTTCGGGAATAAACCAATAATCTAAAATTAATACGGATAACTTATACAAATACTAATTAGAAATCTGCTGATATCGCTCTTGAATGTCAGTTATTGAAAACACAGCTTGAAACTGTAAATCCACTGATTTATAATATTCTTCCCCACCTTGCTTTCTATCTATCAGTGAAATTACTCGATCGACTGTATAACCAGCATCTCTAAGTCTGGTAACAGCTTTCATTGCCGATCGCCCAGTTGTAACAACGTCTTCCAGAACTATAACCTTAGCTGCTTCCGGTAAATTCGGACCTTCTACATAAGCTTTTGTTCCGTGACCTTTGGCTTCCTTACGTACAATTAAAGCCGGTATCGGTCTATTTTCTAATGCCGAAATAACGCTTACAGCACTAACAATGGGGTCAGCCCCCAAAGTTAAACCCGCTACAGCTTGAGTATCTGAAGGAAGCATATTTAATAGAATACGACCGATTGCCAAAGCACCTTGGGGATGAAGCGTTACCTCTTTACCATTAATGTAATAACTGCTACGCGCTCCAGAAGAAAGAACGAAATCCCCTTCCTGATAAGCAAGTTGACAAAATAAATCTAGTAACCGTTGCTTTATAACATTTAAATCGTTATCAGTAGCCCATAAATCTTTCTGGGTGGAATTTTCAGCGTAATAAACCATTACAAATCAATAAATTTTATGTTACACCGGACTAGTCGAACTTATGCAAGTTCTGAAATTAAGGATAAGTCAAAATTTGCACTAAAATACAGGAGTTGTTAATATGCCCTTAAACTTGAAAGCCCTAAGCGGTTTACTGATGCTTGCTGCTACCATCGGTTTCCCTACTATTGCTACAGCACAACTAGAGACATCCGGTTATCAAACCCCAAATGAAGTATTTGAAAAAGCTTTTTACGAAAACTATCCCGACTTTTACAACAATGATGGTTTATTTCGGGAAATAGATTGGATATTTGGCCCTGGTTCTTTATTCAAAAATTCTTTTCCAGAAAATGAAATTGAACGAGATGCTAAGTTAGTAAACATTCTTTATCAAGATATGCTCGAACAGCAGACCACCAGTGACCCATATATTCGGACACCAGATTTGCCAAGTCCTTATAACACGTCTTTACTGGCTTCTCCCCGTTTAAGAGCAAATCAGTTACAAGTTGGAACTGAATTCCGCTTTGATAGCTTACCACAAAGATACTGAATTTCGCTTTGATAGCTTATCATCTCGCCCTTGCGGTATGAATTTTGGATTGCTAGGAGAATTATAGAAACAATAATCAGACAGCTAAATATGTAGGACAAGAAAATTTTCTGTCAAATCTATCTGAAATATTCATTTTTCGTTGTTGATATAGGAACAAACAATAAGTCATTAGTTCTCGGTAAATAGCAAAGAACTAATGACTTATTGTGTAAAATCATATATATTTTGAAATCCAGGGTGCAGGAGTTGAACCTGCCTAACACGAATTATGAGTTCGTTGCCTCAACCGCTCGGCCAACCCTGGCTGATTAGTAATTATATCGCAAGTTTACCGTCGTTGTGTAACCTCGCTAATTAATTACCAGATTTAATGTTACATCATTTGACAACAAAATAGTGCAAACTAATAAATATTCAAGTTCTACACGAATACTATTTCTTTATCTTTACGCCCCTCCTGCTATATTTATGAGCGCGATGAAACTAAATTCCACCGTACTTCTAACGTTAATTTTGCTAACCCTGATGTTAGGGGCTGGTTCCGTAAGCGCCTTCTGGGGGTTTACTTTAGGAAGTGCAGCTCTTAAAGGTGTGACAGCACCAGATACCCGTCCTACAACAAAATTTGCTCGGAAAGGGACAAGTGGTGGTCAAGACAAAGAAGGAGTAACCTTTGTCAAAGAATCAGAAGTGCTTAAACTTGTTAAAGCACGCATTGAAGGTAAAACTAAGGCACGATTATCTAAAAAGACAAATGACTTAGAAGAAGGGAAAAAAGATACTAAACGCAAACGAGAACAGAAGCCACCCTCAGCCGAAGAGAAACCTCAAGCAGGATTTCCCGTTCAAGCCGAAAGCGAAGGTGTAACACTTTCAGTGCAGTCAGCCCGGTATTCGGGAGGTGCTTTATTGCTGAAAGTAAAAATGGATAATAAAAGTAATGATTCAGTACGCTTCCTTTACAGTTTCCTAGATGTTACGGATGACAAAGGAAGAACTTTAAGTGCTTCCACGGAAGGTTTACCGTCGGAATTAGCTTCTAATGGCTCAACATATTTCGGTACCATCAGTATTCCCACAGCTTTACTTGATGATGTCAAACGGATTTCCTTAGCCCTTACAGATTATCCGGCACAGAAATTACGCTTGCAAGTATCAAATATTCCTGTAGAAAAGTAGACAAGGGGAATATTGAATGTGAGATTCGGAATAAGGGCGATTATGATTTGAATTCAAATTAAATTCAATAGAATATCTCTTTAATCTAAAATTTCAGTATCAAGCAAAAGCGCGATAGTGGCATCTGTGTTTTACATGAGAAAAGGCGGTGGATGGTTTTCATAATTTAAATTGGACGGAAGTAGGGCTGAGATTCTTATCAGTCCTACTTCTTATTGCCATCAATGCCTTTTTTGTCACCGCAGAATTTTCAATGGTGACAGTACGGCGATCGCGAATTCATCAGTTGGTTCAAGCTGGCGATATTCAGGCGATCGCAGTCGAGGTACTGCAACGAAGCATTGATAGACTGCTATCCACAACCCAGTTGGGCATTACTCTTTCAAGTTTGGCGCTGGGATGGATTGGCGAAAGTACAATTGTTGAACTGATTAATGTATGGTTACAATCTTTACCCGTACCGGGGGGGTTAAATCTTTTTATCGCTCATTCTCTATCAATTCCCATAACATTTTTTTTCATAGCTTATTTACAAATAGTTATAGGAGAATTATGCCCCAAATCCGTAGCAATGCTTTATTCGGAAGAATTAGCAAGGTTTTTGGGACCTTCTGTTACAGCTATTGTTAGATTTTTTAGCCCGTTTATCTGGATTCTTAATCAATCAACTCGTTTCTTATTACGACTATTTGGTATTGAATACACTGGTAAAAGCTGGAGGCCACCAGTTACTCCAGAAGAATTGTTGTTAATTATTTCTACAGAAAGAGAATCCACTGGGCTAAGAGCAAGAGAGCGAGAACTATTAAAAAATATTTTTGAGTTTGGGGAAGTGACGGTTCAAGCTGTGATGGTTCCTCGCAGCACCATAGTAGCCTTATCTAAAAACACAACTTTACAAATTTTCCTGGAAGAAATGGCAAATGCTGGTCATTCTTGCTACCCAATATTTGGGGAATCTTTGGATGATATTCGCGGTGTTGTCTACTTCAAAGATTTGACACAGCCTTTAGCACTAGGGCAACTGACCTTAGATACACAAATTCATTCCTATATGCGTCCTGCAAGGTTTGTACCCGAACATACACCCTTAAATGAACTATTGCCTATGATGCAGCAAGAAAAACTCGCGATGGTCGTAGTCGTAGATGAATTTGGCGGTACCGTAGGATTAGTAACTATTCAGGATATAGTTGCTCAAATCATTGGTGACATAGGCGAAACACAAAACAGCAATGACTTGCTGATCAAAATGTTAGACGAGCAGACTTTTTTAGTTCAAGCACAAATAAATTTAGAAGACCTCAACGAAGTGTTAGAACTTAATTTACCTTTAACAAAGGAATATCAAACGCTTGGAGGCTTCATGCTGTATCAACTACAAAAAATTCCTATTCTTGGCGAAAGTTTCCGCTATAAAAATTTAGAATTTACAGTAGCCTCAGTAACAGGTCCTCGCTTACAGCAAATTCAAATTAGAAGGCTTTAATCAGTGAGCAGTGAGCAGTTATCAGTGACCAGTGACCGGGGATCGTTTAGGAAGCCCGGAGGCGCGGAATTATTTCTCCTTGTCCCCTTGTCCCCCCATCACCCCATCACCCCATCACCCCATCACCCCATCCCCCTACCTCCCCGCATACCCCACCGGATCGGTTAATCCTAATTCGTCGAAAGCAGCGAGACGTAAGCGACAAGAATCGCAGACACCGCAGGCTACCTCTCCACCGCTATAGCAAGACCAAGTTAGCTCCCAGGGAACTCCTAATTTATTACCTAGTTGAATAATTTCGGTTTTTTTCAAATTTATCAAAGGTGTGACGATATTGATGGGATTTCCTTCACGCCCTTGTTTAGTTCCTAAGCGAAATACCTCTTGCATCGCTTGAATATAATCGGGACGACAATCGGGGTATCCAGAATAATCTAAAGCATTTACGCCAATATAAATTCTTTCTGCGGCGATGGTTTCGGCATAAGAAACAGCGAAGCTTAGAAATATAGTGTTTCTTGCAGGAACATAGGTCACGGGAATATTTTGAGACATTTCCTTTAAGGAACGCTCTTGAGGTAAATCGATAGAATTATCTGTAAGTGCCGAACCACCCCATTGCGTTAAATCAAATTTGATCGTCTGATGCTCGGTAACACCAGCTTTTTCCGCTATGGAAAGTGCTGATTGCAATTCCTTTCTATGTCTTTGTTGATAATCAAAGCTTATAGCGTAACATTCATACCCATCCAAAGCGGCTTGATATAAAACCGTGGAAGAATCAAGCCCTCCAGATAATAAAATAATAGCTTTCATTTTAAGAACTAGTTTATCGCACTACTCGCACTACTTTACTTTAAGATATCGGATTTTAAATATCCTACTTTCCAAACAGGGCGATTAATTAAAGCGGTTGCTTATATTCGCTATAATTTGATTATTGTTAATCGTAGAGAATTGCAAAAACTGTCCGATCGTTCCGCAAACCGGCTTTTTTGAAAAAATCAGTTCCCATACGTGTTAGTTTAAGATTTAAAAGCAATAAGAATGTTGTTTTAAAAGATGTTTTACATTTTCTATTGCCGATTACTTTGATCAAAAATATTATTGTATTTAAATGAATCAATAGGCACCCCACCATCTTTCCTAAATACTAAAAAGTTAATTTACCCTGCGATCGGTCATTTATGACAATGCAAGATCGTTTTGTCTCATATGCGTTATTAATCTGACATACAGATAATTATCCCGTTCATCGAATACCTGTATAAATTAATTACAATCCTTAAGCGCTATTACATATCTATCAAGTTACCAGCAACTTCAAGTTGTTGGCGAAAATTTGAAGCCGATGAAAAGAGATGATATTTTCTTTGTAAAAAATTAAAAAAACTATCGAGAAAAACGGACTATACAAAATAAAGACAGATATCGGGAACTCATAGCAAACTTTGAAATTCTTCATAAATAGAGCCTCTATGTTACCATCTGGATGGTTTTAGGTGGCTACTTTTTTGGCAATAAAGTATAAAAGCCAACGATTGTAGCGTTTTTGAAGTTGGTGGTTGAGGAGAGAAAATAAGAGTGCAAGATAGCAGCATGTCAGCGGGAGAAAAAAATGGGTACGTACAGCGTCATCAACCGCGCCCAATTCGTATAGGCGTGATTGGTGTTGGCAACATGGGAAAACATCATACCCGTGTACTAAGTTCGATGAAAGATGTGGAACTAGTTGGTGTATCTGATGTTAATGTTGAACGAGGTTTAGAAACCGCTAGTAATTTCAAGATTAAGTTTTTTGAGGATTACTGCGAGTTATTACCTCATGTAGATGCGGTTTGTATTGCCGTTCCTACTCGTCTACATTATGCCGTCGGAATCAATTGTCTACTAGCAGGAATCCATGTTCTGATTGAAAAGCCAATCGCTGCCAATATTTCTGAAGCAGAATCTTTAGTCAATGCCGCAGCAGAGTCTGGCTGTATCTTACAAGTAGGTCATATAGAGCGCTTCAAGCCAGCTTTTGGAGAACTGACTAAAGTTCTTAAAAATGAGGAATTACTGGCGCTAGAAGCTCATAGAATGAGTCCTTATTCAAATCGGGCAAATGATGTCTCAGTTGTTCTAGATTTGATGATTCATGACATTGATTTGCTTTTAGAATTAGCTGCCGCACCAGTGGTTAAGCTATCAGCGAGTGGAACTCGTACTCCGAACTCTACCTATTTAGATTATGTAACTGCTACTTTAGGGTTTGCTAATGGTATTGTTGCTACCTTGACTGCGAGTAAAATCACTCACCGTAAAATACGCACAATAGTAGCTCATTGCAAAAGTTCATTTACCGAAGCTGATTTCCTCAAAAATGAAATTTGGATTCACCGATATCCTACATCTAACTCGGCAACAGATTTTCAACAATCGTATAGGCAAGATGGTTTGATCGAAAAAGTCTACACTTCAAATGTAGAAGCATTAAGAGCTGAACTTGAACACTTTGTTACTTGCGTGCGGGGTGGCAATCAACCTTCTGTTGGTGGCGAACAAGCTCTCAAAGCTCTTAGATTGGCCAGTTTAATCGAACAAATGGCTGCATCTGATAAAGTTTGGAACCCATTAGACAGCCAATCCGAGCCAATAATGCAGTCTTTCAGTCCTACTATCGCTCGTGGTGCTGCGTTTGATCAATTATTATAGTTAAGCCATTTGTAGTGTTCGCCGGAAGGCTCCCTGATTTTCAAGCATCGAGCAAGATGCATATCAAAGGCAGACACGCGCTCGTCGCAAGCCTTGCGTGAAAATGCTTCACACTACAAATCTTTATTACCGAACGGGATTAATGCGGTTAACTGCATCATGATTTTAATCTTCTTGAGACCACCGATCGAGGGGGGTTTAAAAAACTATACTCTCCGTCATCGCTACCTAAATCCTGCTTTTGTTAGCTTATAGGGAGTAATGAGTAAGAAAATCTTACTTGTTACTCCTTCGATCTTGACCACAAACTTTAGACGGATAAATAAAACAAATCTCACTCTTTGTAGTCAATTGAACTTGATTCTTGACACAAAAATAATGCACTTTTTATAGAATATGCCCGCGCGTTAATTTTTGAGGAATACTGTGACAATTTCAAATATAGTATTGAGGTTGAGTGTGTCGAATATTGCATCCATAAATGTTTATCGCAAGATAGATATATAGTAAAAAAGGCAACAAAGCATAGCCTAAAAAATATTCTTGAAGGTTAAGGCTTTGTTGATGAAAACAAAGACAGCTCAGCAGGCGATCGCCGACAGCAATATTTAAACCAGTCAAAATGCCAAAACAATGGCTTGGTAGTTTTAACGATATTGAGATGTAGCTTACGGATAATCGGTGTAATTTTAAATTCATAAATACATTACTCTTTATCCCGAAAATGACTTACCTGTTTTACACATATATGGTGGCGATACACGGGTAGGTTTGCTAACATACTCAGAAAAAGCAACAAGACAGTAGTCAGTTATAGAGTAGTTTGTTAAGTCGCTTGCCACCCGTCTAAACAATTCTACAAAGATAATGTGGCTATATAGCTTACGATTAAAGCGATAAAACTGAAGTTGAGACGAGAGTAAGAGAAGACAAAAAACTGCCTTCAAAGGCCGTTTTAGGTAAACTTACTGCCCTCTAAAACGGGCTTCAAATAACCTTGTTATCATTTGTACTTTGTTAACTCATTCAAAAACAGCGAACAACGGCACTAACTCCTTGTTAGGTACCTAAGTAAATTTTGCTTAAGTTTTAATTAGAGTTGACGCATTCTATGAATGGATGATAAATGAATGCAAGTAAGATTAGCATGGTAACTTGTTTAGAGCTAAGTAGAAACTAGGAATTTCCATGACAGACCAACCTTCCGCTGCTACCCCGATGAATGCTGCTGCTATACCAATGAATAGAGTAACGGCATCTACTCCGATTAATACAACTCCCAAACTCACTAATACGCCGAGTGGTGGGAGTAAGAATATTCTTAGTGTAGACCTTGGTCGAACTTCCACCAAAACCACCGTGAGTCGCGAGCCTTCGAGCGTGGTTTTTGTATCCTCCAATGTCAAGCAAATGACAATGGAACAAGTACGAGGAGGAGTTTTTGAAGCTCGTGCAACAGATCCTTTGATGGATCTTTGGCTGGAATACCAAGGTAATGGTTATGCTGTAGGTCAACTAGCAGCAGACTTTGGAGCCGATTTAGGAGTAGGTCAATCTAAGGTTGAAGCTGCACTAATTAAAGTGTTGGCAAGTGCTGGATACTTCAAACTCAAAGATGAAATTTCAGTAATTCTGGGTCTTCCTTACCTTTCTCAAGAACAATTTGAAAAGGAAAAAGCACAACTCATATCTCAAGTTACTGGTCCTCACGTAATGAACTTTCGTGGCGAAGAAGTTACAGTCAACGTAACCAAAGTTTGGGTTATGCCAGAGGGCTACGGTAGCTTACTATGGTGTGAATCCCAGCCCAAGAAGGCACCTGGAGCAGCCGACTTTACCAAAGTTTCTGCGGCTATTGTAGATATTGGGCACCAAACTACAGATTGCTTAATGGTAGATAACTTCCGTTTTGCAAGAGGTGCTTCTAAAAGCGAAGACTTTGGAATGAGCAAATTCTACGAACTAGTAGCTGCCGAAATTGAAGGTGCTGATAGTCAATCTTTATCTTTGATTGCTGCGGTAAATAAGCCAAAAGGCGAACGCTTCTATCGTCCTAGAGGTTCTGGTAAACCTACCAATCTAGATGATTTCCTTCCTAATTTGATCGAAATGTTTTCGCGGGAAATCTGCACTCGTGTTTTAGCATGGCTGCCAGAACGTGTTACAGATGTAATTCTCACCGGAGGTGGTGGTGAATTTTTCTGGGAAGACGTTCAACGTTTACTTAAAGAAGCAAAAATTAACGCTCATTTAGCTGCACCTTCCCGACAAGCTAACGCCTTGGGGCAGTATATTTATGGAGAGGCACAATTATCGGCCAGTCGCTCTTCTAGGTCTTAAAACTAATGTTCCAATGGTCAAAAAAAGTAGTTAAATCGGTTACGTTCAATCCAGGGGTAGCGGACGAAAGCTTGTTAGATGTAGTTGAAAGGCACTTAGAAAAAGAGCCTGATAAGACTTTCAGCGACCTTTGTAAAGAAGCTTTATGGCAAGCTTTGTGCGTGCCGGAATCTGTGCGACCAGATCCGCAACCAACAGCAACACCAATACCAAAACCGAAACCACCGTCTGAGGTGGGTGAGTATATTGCTAACCTGGAAAGAAAAATAGCTGACCTTGAGGAACGTTTCTTTACTAGAGAATCAAATCGCTTGGCGACGATGGAACAACACTTGACACAGCTTAGTCAGCAAGTGGCTCAGTTGGCGATGATGGTCAATCAAGGTTCAGTCGTTCAGCCTTCAAATCAATCAGCAGTACCGGAAGTAGTAAATAATACTTCTGTACAAGCTTACGACATCAAAACTCCTCATGAAGAGGAAGACCCTTTAATCAGACGCATGAGCGAGCTTGTGGATGATTTTTAAAGGTAAACAGGGTGTGTATATTTTGTGTTGCTGTCAAACATCCGATTACGGCGGTTGGTTGCTTCATTCGAGTTTTTCTCTACCGTCTTGCTTCTTGGATAATGATGTTTGACAGCCATACTTTTACGTTAATTTTTTATAATTTAAACGGGATCGAGGATAATTCCTGCTAAGTAAGTAGGTAGAAATTAATACAGCTATTGTATTTTGAACTATTATTTTTAATTTGGAAATTGTATCATAATTAACGTTTTTGATCGGCAGTTAATAAAAATCTTTACTTAGCTTTTATAATTTTACGAGAAACTTTTTTTACCCTTATATAAAGTAAGTGCTAGAATCCATCGAGTAGAAATTAAATATAGGATAATCAAATGCCTGTTGCCAGTAAATCCATTAAGTTTGGTACCGACGGATGGCGCGGCGTTATTGGCGATGAGTTCACTTTTGAACGTTTAGCCTTAGTTGCACCAGTCGCCGCGCAAGTATTATTAAATACATACGGAAAGATGGTAGGTAATCGTACCATTATTGTTGGTCACGATCGCCGATTCATGGCAGAAGATTTTGCTCGGTTTTTAGCCGATATTGTCATGGATGCTGGGTTCGATGTAGTTTTGACTGAAGATTTTGCTCCAACCCCAGCTTTTAGTTGGGCTGCAAAAGCTCAGAATGCTTTAGGAGCATTGGTTATTACAGCTTCTCACAATCCAGGGAAGTATTTAGGATTAAAAGTTAAAAGTTGTTTCGGTGGTTCGGTACCGTCGGAAGTAACTAAGGAAATTGAAAGTTTGCTGACACAAGAAATATCTTTAAATAGAGAAAAAGGCAAACTAGAAACCTTCGATCCTTGGCACAGCTATACCCAGGGGTTAGAAGGTAAAGTCAATATTGACAAAATTCGAGATGCCATAAGTTCGGGTAAGCTAACCTTATTTACCGATGCAATGCATGGTGCATCCGCAGGTGGATTGGGAATGCTTTTAGGGGATAAAGTCCAAGAAATTAATAGCGATCGCGATCCGTTATTTGAAGGCGGTGCGCCGGAGCCTTTGCCGAAGTATATTTCTAAGTTTATAGAGTTAATAAAAAATCATCGTAAAGCTAACCCTGAAAGTTTATCAGTGGGATTAGTTTTTGATGGTGATTGTGACAGAATTGCGGCTGTAGATGGGAACGGAAACTTCCTCAGCTCGCAAATCTTAATTCCCATACTAATTGACCATTTGACTCAAAGACGCGGATTCACCGGCGAAATTGTTAAAACAGTCAGCGGTTCGGACTTAATTCCAATGGTTGCCAAACTGCATAACTTGTCGCTGTACGAAACCCCCGTAGGTTATAAGTACATCGCCGATAGAATGTTGGATGCAGAAGTTTTGTTAGGTGGTGAAGAGTCGGGTGGAATCGGTTATGGAAGCCATATTCCCGAACGTGATGCATTGCTTAGTGCATTATATGTATTAGAAGCAATTGTAGAATCGGGAATGGATTTAAGTGACTATTACAGTCATTTACAAAAACAAGTTAATTTTAATTCAGCATACGATCGCATCGACTTACCTCTTTCAGGGATGGAAGCAAGAGAGCGGCTTTTGCAGCAATTGCAAAAAGAACCACTAAAAGAAATTGCCGGAAAGCAAGTAGTTGATTGTAAAACAATTGACGGTTACAAATTCCGTCTTGATGACGACAGCTGGTTAATGATTCGCTTTAGCGGTACCGAACCAGTTTTACGCTTATACTGCGAAGCATCTACCCTCCAGGAAGTACATAAAACTTTAGCTTGGGCGAAAGATTGGGCAGAGTGATTTGATGGGGAGATGGGGAGACAAAGGGATGGGGGGATAGGGGGATGGGGAGACAAGGGGAAGAATAAGTAACTCCCTACTCCTCAATCCCTGCATCCAAAATCTAAAATCTAAAATCGAATTCATTTATGCAACTAATTGTAGCCACATCAAATCCCGGTAAGTTAAAAGAATTGCAAAAATATCTTGCGGATTTAAATTGGGAATTAGTTCTTAAGCCGCAAGAATTAGAAGTTGAAGAAACTGGCGATACTTTTGCGGCGAATGCTCGTCTAAAGGCTTCTGAAATTGCAATTGCTACTAATAATTGGGCTGTAGCTGATGATTCTGGTTTACAGGTGGATGCATTGAATGGCGCTCCGGGGGTTTATTCAGCCCGTTACGGTGCGTCGGATTCCCAACGTATTGCTAGATTATTGAAAGAATTAGGAGACGAAACCAATAGAGCCGCACAATTTGCTTGTGCGATCGCCATTGCTCGTCGGGATGGCACAATTGTTTTGGAGTCTGAGGGTGTTTGTCGCGGTGAAATTCTTCATGAAACTCGCGGTGACGAAGGTTTCGGCTACGATCCAGTTTTTTTCATACCTGAAAAGAAATTAACTTTTGCTCAGATGACTTCAGAGGAGAAGCGCTCAATTAGTCATCGAGGTAAAGCCCTTGCAGGTTTACTTCCCGAATTAGAGAAATTGAAACCATAAATCAACTAGGAATCAAAATGAAGTTTAAAGAATGAAGAGTGATTCAATTTAATGCTTCAAACTTCAGACTTAAAACTTCATTACTTTCTTACACGGCTTCGGTATTCTTTTCTCCGGTACGAATCCGCACAACTTGCTCTACTGGCGAAATAAATATCTTACCATCGCCAATTTCACCAGTACGGGCGGCGGCAATAATTTTATCTACCACCATATCAACTTGAGCGTCTTCTATAACGATTTCTACTTTGAGTTTTTGCAGAAATTCAACAGTGTACTCGGAACCACGATAACGTTCGGTTTGTCCCTTTTGTCGCCCAAATCCCCGTACTTCAGAAACTGTCATACCAACTATACCAGCATTGACTAAAGCAATTTTTACTTCATCCAGCTTAAAAGGACGAATAATCGCTTCTACTTTCTTCATTCAACTTTCTCCTTACAAAAATTTCACTTTATCTATCTAACCAGATTCCCAGTCTCATAAGGTAACTGGCAAACTCAATTCAATTAATTTGTACCATTTACTGACTTGCTTGCAGGCGATATTCTGGCGCTATCGCACTGCATTATCGCCCACGACTCTGTTGGAGAATTAAAGAAGATTTTTAGAACTGAGAAACTTAATGTTTTTATGCAATTGCGTAAGTCTAACAATAAACTGACACATACATTAATTTTATCTGAATGTAGAAAATTATTTCAAATTAATTAAAGACTAAGTAAATAATTTTTTTTGCCTTAATTACTAATTTTTATGGCTCATATAAATATTTTGTTGCTGTTACTCTAAAATCCGATTAATTGACTTATTCTTTAGCTTTTAGAATCAACTTTAAACTATAAGTCTAAAATTTAGCATTGAACAATTATCAGCGAGTGTGATTTTCTAAAAGAGGACGTACAACTACATAACCCGCGCCAAAACCCATAACAATAATAAAAACAATTGCAAAAATCAGCCACCAGCCACTGACTTGTGACATTTGTGATTCATCATCATAATAATAGGTTGCTTGTTCTTCTTCTATAAATATTGGTTCTGGTAGAGGTTCAATATATTCAGTTACTTGAGGCATAACTGGCGATCTACGCGAATTATGTTTTACTCGCTTTGGAGCTACCTGTTGACGTTGATGTTGTGGTTTTGGTTTGTGTGGTGCATATTGCTTCTGGTTTGTTTCTACCGCTCCTCGATTGTCTTGAGGTAGCGAACTGCTATTGTAGGCAACATTCGCAGAATAATTAGAAAAATTAACTCCATTTTGTAAATGTAAAACAGCATTAACGGTTTTAGCGATTTCTTGACGAAGCACGTGATTTTCTTGTGCTAAATGTTCGTTTTGTTGATTAAGTTGATGTATTGCTACTTGTGTCGCTTGTAATTCTGCGGCTAATTCACGGTACACACTCAACGGCACGGAAGCTGAATAAGCTTGGTTGCCTGGTGTTGGTGATTGGTTGTAGGCAGGATCTCTGATTGTCCGCATAAGTACTTAGTCTCAAAGATAAACGTCATTCCGGTTTACTATAACTATTGTCTGCAAATACTAAAAAATCAAAAATCAAAAGTATCTGATATACCTGAGAATAATATAAAGAGCTATAAAAACAAAAAAATTATCAAAGCTTGGCTTGTATGGCAAAGCATAACAGTAAACTTATCATTAAAAATCATATTTATCAGATATTAAGGTGACATTTGTCACCTTACAACCAATCGTGCAAAATAATTTTAGAGATAATAAAAATTATTTTTTTAACAAAGGAAAAAAGTGCCCTACAGGTCCTTGTCCTTTGCCGATATCCAAAGAATGACTTAATGCATGAGAAACATATTCCTTTGCTTGACGTGCTGCTTTAAATAAACTATCTCCTCGTGCTAAATTAGCGGCGATCGCAGCGGATAAAGTACAACCAGTTCCGTGAGTATTTTTGGTAGCTACTAATTGTATAAGTAAAGTTTCAAGATTTTTACCATCAAACCAAATATCTATGCCGCGCAAACTTCCCTGCATTCCACCACCTTTAACCAAAACGGCTTTAACTTTTAATTTTTCGTGAATGGTTTGCGCTGCTGCTTTCATGTCATCGAGAGATTTAATTTCTAAGCCGCTAAGAATTTGTGCTTCGTATCGGTTAGGAGTCAAAACTGTGGCTAAAGGTATAAGAGAATCGCGGAGGGTTTTCACGGCTTCATCATCAATTAATTGCGCTCCCGTGCGCGACACCATCACCGGATCTACCACTAAATTGGGAATTTGTAAAGTTTCGATTTGTTTGACAACAGTAGAAATAATTTCCTGATTCAGCAACATTCCAGTTTTGGCTGCTTGCACCCCGATATCATCGCATACAGCTTTAATTTGTTGCTCAACAGCTAATGACGGCATTGCATCAACGCGCATTACACCCAAAGTGTTTTGTGCGGTAACGCAGGTAATAGCGCAGGTACCGTGAACGCAATGAAAAGCGAAGGTGCGTAGATCGGCTTGAATTCCCGCACCACCACCGCTATCGGAACCAGCAATAGTCAAAGCAACGGGAACCTTGGATGTTGATTTGGTGTTCATCAATCTATTTAGAAATACGCATTACGAACTATGACCTTAAAATACAGGATTTTTCGTGATTTGATCCCGTCCAAGCTGTAACAATTTCAAATTCCATATTCTTCAATTATTTTATTTTTCTGCTTGTTGCTCAATTAGGAGCAATTCCCTTTGTAGAAACTTACCCCATTCTCCTGCCAAGGGAATTTCTGTAAAAGGTACGCGAACAGATTCAGAAGCTTCGGGGAGTACAAATTCTAATTCAATTTTTTTAGCTTTTCTAGGTAATTCATCTATATTAATAGGCTTGTCATCTATCAAAAGGTTTATATTCTCAACATCGTTTAAAGAAAAAGTTTTTAAATCTACGATACCTTTGACAGTAGGTTTACCCCAAGTCATATCGTTTTCTTTCTGAGCTAAAACTGCGTAAATATCGTATTTTGCTCTGTCAAAATTTTCTGCCCAAATACGATAAGCTTCAACTTTTTTAAATTCTCTAGAACCTTGCCAAGCTAACCAAAAAAACGCTACTAGCAAAGGTAGCCATAAAAGTCCGCGTTCCATAAAATAACCTTGATTTTTGCTGACAATAAAATAGAATTACGCCACAATAATAAAGAATGTAGTATACCTAGTGCTACAATCTTCTTCCCGATAAAAAAAGGGATTGCGTAAGTCTTGTCAAGAATACATAACTTGTAAACTTTGTAAATATCCTTCTGTCTTCAGGTTAATCCGGTTGTGTGTAAGCTAAGGTAGTGTTCAAACTGACAAATAGCCACTGTTAGATTCAATGAAAAAACTTATATTATTCTGCTTGTTTGTCATCGGGTTGAGTTTTGCCCTGTTAACTTTTGTTAACGTTAAGGGGCTTGCATCTCGCGGTGAATTTGAGACGATTGTACTAGATTTCCGGGAAGATATTGCCCAGGAAGAATTGCAGCAAGATTTGCAAGCAATAGCTCAAAAGTACAATGTGACTCCTCGATTAGATAATCAATTTTCCAAAAAGGATAATGTTTATATTATCGAAGGGGATAGGCAGCGCATCAAAAAACTGCGTAAGTCAGAACTTGCCAAAGACACGGAATTTATCGAGCCAAACTATATATATAAAATTCCAGAATCGGGCAATCCCGAACAAGATAATATTGCACGGGAGGCTGAATATTTACAGACATCCGACGATCTCTTAGAAGAAGTAAAGCCAAGCCTTAAAGGTGCTAATGACCCCCTCTACAGCCAACAGTGGCACTTAAATAGTATCAACATTGAAGGGGCATGGGATAAAACTAGAGGTAAAGGCGTGACGGTAGCCGTGATTGACACTGGCGTTACCAAGGTACGCGATTTAGTTGAAACCGAATTTGTTAAAGGCTACGACTTTGTAAACGATAGAGAAAATGCCTCAGACGACAACGGACACGGTACCCATGTTGCCGGTACGATTGCCCAAGCCACTAATAATAGCTGGGGTGTAGCTGGAGTTGCTTATGAAGCCAATTTAATGCCTTTGAAGGTACTTAGTGGCTATGGCGGCGGTACAGTAGCCGATATTGCCGAAGCGATTAAATTTGCTGCTGATAATGGCGCAGATGTGATTAATATGAGCTTGGGTGGTGGCGGTGAAAGCCAGTTGATGAAAGATGCAATTAACTACGCTCACGGCAAAGGGGTAGTAATAATTGCGGCTGCTGGAAATGAAAATGAGAATGCTGCTTCCTATCCCGCACGCTATCCTAATGTCTTCGCAGTTTCTGCTTTAGGCCCCGATGGCTTAAAAGCGCCTTATTCTAACTATGGTGCTGGAGTAGATATTTCTGCTCCCGGCGGTAGCGATGCTGGCAAAGTTTTGCAAGCAACTGTTGATATGGACAGCAAAGGCGAAGAAGTTTTTATTGGCTTGCAGGGTACAAGTATGGCTTCGCCCCATGTTGCTGGTGTTGCTGCATTAGTTAAAGCTAGCGGAATAGAAGAGCCAGACGAAATCGTTAAAGTTCTGGCACAATCAGCAAGAGTCATCCAAGATGACGGCTTGAACTATTACGGTGCTGGACAATTAAATGCCGAAGCAGCAGTAACTCTTGCCGAACAAGGAACAATAAGCTTTCAAGACTTCTTCCGCTGGTTGCGCGATAGCGGCTATCTCAACCCCGGTTTTTGGATTGACGGCGGTATGATAGCACTCCTACCAAAGATTTTAATGGTAGTAGGTTCTTACTTGCTAGCTTGGTTTTTGCGAGTTTATTTCCCCTTCACTTGGACTTGGAGTTTAGCCAGCGGTTTGGTTGCAGGTAGTTCTGGGTTATTTTTCCTTAAAGGATTTTACATCTTTGACCTTCCTCAATGGCCTTTGCGTTTACTGGGTAGTTCTATTCCCGAACTAGGTAATACTTTGCAAGGTACCAATCCCTTCAACCCATTATTTGCCAGCGTTTTAGCTCCCATTGTCTTAATGGCACTGCTATTAGGAAATTCAAAATGGAAGTGGTTTGCGATCGGTTCGAGCTTGGGAGTTGCAGCTTGTTTAGCCGTAAGTTCTGTAACAGATCCAGCAGTTTGGGGGTTAGGAGATGGTATGTTAGCTCGTGGATTCTTAATTGCTAACGCTATACTTTGCTTCATGCTGGCTCGTTTTACAGTCAAAAACCACGAACAAGCAGCTTAAACAGTTAACAGTTAACAGTTATCAGTGAACAATAGGTAATTGATAACTGTTCGCTGTTGATATTTCTAGCAACTAACCACGAACAAAAATTATGAGCATTAAAGTTAAAGGAACTGTTGAACGCCGCGATATTGGCATGGGCGCTTGGGCATTTGTCGGTGAAGATGGAAAAACCTATGAAATCATGAGAGGAACAGATAAAAGTCTACTTCAAGCAGGACAAAAAGCAGAAGTCACTGGAGATGTACGCGAAGATGTGATGACTGCTGCTATGATTGGTCCCGTTCTAGAAGTAAAATCTTTTGATATTACCAATTAAGCGTTGATATAGATGTAGAGACGCGATACTATGAGCGTCTCTACAATAGTTTAGGTTCGATCAACACAACATTTAGCTAATTGCTGCTTTCATCAAGAACCGATTGTAGACGAGTTCTAAATTCTCCTTTGGGATGTCCTCCTTTCACTTCACCTAGAATATGGGGTTCTTCCTCTGGAGAATCGCAGACAATATAGGTAGGCCATCCCATTTCTGATTTATCAGGATACTGAGTTAATAAAACTTTACGATACTTGCGGTAGGTAGCGGTATCCTGCATTTTGACATCAATAAATTCTAAACCCAGTTCTTCACTCACCTTTTTGTCGTAAAAAGACATTTTGTGACAAATACCGCAGTCTTCGCTAGAAAATTTAATTACAGATAAAGGCATAATTTTAAATTTGAGCTAAATTTGAGCTATTTCGTAGTTTATAAAATACAACACGAAATCATACCATACAAGACAATTCCAATTTAGGGAACTTTTTATCCTTCCTCTTCGACTGGTGATATCAAGTAAGGTATGTGGCTTTATATGAGTTAATGCCTAGAGGCTAGCTCATAATTGTTATAGGTTATCCGGGTAAGTAATCCACAGTCGCGATAAGCCGGAGGCTGACGCTCAACCGCACTATGTCTAAGCCGCAGTTCCGCTGAACGACACATCTATGTCCTTCGGACAGGCTTCGCTAACGATGAACGTGAAAGCGTATCGAAATTATTCTAGGGCGCTATTTACCGACCATATTATCAACAAGTTGTTGGCAGTAAAGAATTAATTATTCTTTTGTCAACTTGGTTTACGTAAATACAGGGAAATCTTTAAAAATAAGAAACATATTACTTGTCTTCTACCTAAGTGAAACTGAAATCAGTAGAAATGTGTAGAAAGCTTGATAATAGGGAAAGTTTGAATTATCGCTTTGTGCTTGCAATTCATCGATTGCTTCTACCAAAAGTAGTCATATCAAAGCTTACAGCAATTAATTAAAGAAATCTAAAAGGTTTTGACACAATGCAATTTATCTCACAATGTATGTTAAATTAAATACACTACTTAAATGTATTTAACTACTTCGTAGTTCGTAGAGGTTATACTCAAAGAACCGCTAAGTGAAGATAAGAAAATTGATCTGTACTACTTAATAAAAAATACTTAGTGGTTATCGATTTTCTTAGGGTGAGTTAGCTGTCAAGTTGTATCTAACAATTTCGTTTATTCTGGTAAGATTTAAATCCCCGGAGATGTTTGTCAATAAAGCTTTATTTTGACTCTCCGAATAAAAACCCCCAGCTTGCTTGTAGGCTTACCGGGGGAGACAGTTATCAGGGTGCATCTACCAATTCTATGTACTGTATTTAACAGCCACTTTCCGGATAAAACTGTATAAATATGTATGTGGGTAGAAATTTGACATACAATACAAAAATCCCCCAGCGTGCTTGTAGGCTTACCGGGGGAGTTAGTTATCAGGGTGCATCTACCAATTCTATGTACTGTAAATAACAGTCGCTCTCCGGATAAAAGTTTAATTACATATAAAAACCCCCAGCGTGCTTGTAGGCTTACCGGGGGAGTTAGTTATCAGGGTGCATCTACCAATTCTATGTACTGTAAATAAC
>JBARZF010000933.1:0-18033 GCA_049649675.1 Rivularia sp. (in: cyanobacteria)
AAACCGCCTTTAGCTACGACCGAAAGATGTCAGTAATTAAAGGCGGTTTATTAAATATTTAATAGATTGAGAAGAGTTGAAAATCAGAATTTACTTTTAATCTAGGGTGAACCGGAATCGCAATTTCAGAAACGTTTATCACGTAATGTACATCCTAAATTCTTTTTATCTAAGCAGCTTTACTTCTCTGCTTGTCAAAATCCTCCAAATTTACTCATTTATAGACTCAAAGCGAAAACGCAACATTTATTTACTTGTAGGATGTAACAATCGAGAAACTATTGCGATGGGACTAGAGCGGGAGACACTAACTCTAATCTAAAGATTTATTTTTTAGAGTTGTAATTTTCTGGTGCCTTACTTATAAAGTTAGCATCTGTTTTCTATAATAAAAACCTTATTTTACTGACTGTAACTATTAGTAATATTTCGCAATATTCGCTTAATTTTCTTTATACATTGAATATTCAATGCTCTTTGCTCTGTGGTATAAATTCAGGCAGAGTCTAAGCTAGAAAGCGATCTTAGTCGAAAATCGCTCATACTATAAAATATCCTTGAGTTAACAGATTTTGGATTGACTATTCGAGAAATGAACTACTTGGGCTTTGAAACGGGAGCATCCCAACTGTTGAAAAATCGGTAGTGCGAGCATCTTGCTCGCTTGCGCTCCCGAGCGAGCAAGATGCTTGTCCACCAGGACAAACTGCGAAGGCAGCACTACAGAATTCAAAATCTGGGATGCTTACTTTGAAACCGTTCATAATCTAATCCAAAATCTAAAATCTAAAATTATCCCAGTCAATCTTTTTATGCTACCTCTTCCCCAAAACCCCCTTTCCTTCACGCAAACCCCTCATAGTGGCTACCACTGGGATGGTGGCGATAAGCAGAGCTTGATGCCTCCGGCATTACGCCGTTTTTTTGAAGGTTGGTATTACCGAGTAACTCTACCTGCCCCTGAAAATCAAACTTTCGCTTTCATGTATTCGATTGAAGATCCAATCGGTGGAAAACCTCACAGTGGTGGTGCAGCACAAATTCTTGGTCCAAATGATGAATATTTATGGCGTACTTTTCCAGATGTGAATAGATTTTGGGCAAAGCCTGATGTTTTGGCTTTAGGTCATTGGGGTAAAACTAATATAGAAAGTCAACCCCTTTATCTGCTTCCTGTAGAGTTTGAAAGCTACATTCAAGAAGGTTATCAAGCTACAGCAACTTTAAATCAAGGGATAATTCACGATCCAAGTAATGGTAATTACTGTCGCTGGGAATATGAAATTCAGCCCGTGTATTATTGGGGAAATAAAGGCAGCATTCAGCAATCAACCGCAGGCTGGATATCATTTTTACAGATTTTTGAGCCGGGATGGCAAATATTGATGGCTCATGGTTTCGCTAGCGGTTGGATAGATTGGAATGGTAAGCGCTACGAATTTACCAACGCACCCGCTTACAGTGAAAAGAATTGGGGAGGAGCTTTTCCCGAAAAATGGTTTTGGTTGAACTGCAATAGTTTTGATAGCGAACCCGATTTAGCTTTAACCGCAGGTGGAGGTAGACGCGGTGTTTTGTGGTGGATGGAATCTGTAGCAATGATCGGCTTACATTATCAAGGTAAATTTTATGAGTTTGTACCTTGGAATTCTCAAGTTAGCTGGAATATCGAACCTTGGGGAAAATGGGAAATGCACGCGAGAAATTCGCAATACGAAATTACTTTAACGGGAACTACAGATTTACCCGGTACAGAATTGCGTGCGCCTACCGAAAATGGTTTAATATTTGCTTGTCGCGATACCATGCAAGGAAAATTAACTTTAGAATTGCGTGAATTAAATAGTGCTGAATCCAAAACTATCCTGAAAGCAACCAGCAACCTATGTGGATTAGAAACAGGGGGTGGCCCTTGGGATAGTTCCTGGCATAGTGAATAGAGATGTTATTATTATTTAAAAGATAATAACAATTTGGGGCTGTAGCTCAGTAGGATAGAGCGAGCGCCTCCTAAGCGCTAGGTCGCAGGTTCGAGCCTTGCCAGTCCCGTTTTTCAAAAACCAATAAATAAAATTAACCTTTAATGGTTACTTCATATACTTTTCATTTAACCTACAAAACAGATACAATCTTTGATTAAGTCTGGTATTCCTTGTTGCTGCAATGCAATAGGCAGTCCATATAAACTAGTAGATGATTCTTTTGCGCGTTAGCGAACATTGAATGACATCTATTCGTCAAAACAAGTTAGCCCTGGTGCGATACAATACGTTCTCGCAACTTAAACAATAGTCAAGAACGCTTCTTCAAATACTTGGGAATATACTTTCGCTCAAAATAGTTGGGTGTTAAGGGGTCTTACCCTCTGTGCATTTTTCCACAAAATATTTATATTTTGTTGGACATATTAATTATTAACAGCGTATATCTTGCTGCGTTATTTTTATTTTTCTAGAATAAATTCCTTTCTAGATAGTCTAAGCGATAAACCCCTAAATAAAATGCTCTCCAAAGGAATCTCTTCTCGGTTAATGCTTCTCATTTTACCCCTAACCTTATTATGGGGTTACAAAAAAGTTAAAGCTGTATTTGTGCAGCCACAAGCGATTTTGGTTTTAGGAGGTTCTACTAAAAGGTTAGAACGAGAAAAATTTACAGCTAATTTTGCAAAAAAATATCCTAACCTACCGATTTTGATTTCGGGAGGTAGTCCAGAAAGTGCGACAAAAAAGGTATTTATCAAAGCTGGTGTCGATCAAGAACGTTTGTACTTAGACTATCGAGCCAATAATACAGTCGAAAATTTTACAACGTTAGTAGATGATTTAAAAAAAAGAGGAATCAAGAAATTATATTTAGTCACTTCCGATTACCATATGCCTCGTGCTAGTGTAGTTGGCGAGATTGTTTTAGGTAGTCGGGGAATTGACTTTAAAACAGTATCTGTGCCTTCACAAAATAATTCCGAGCCAGTAGAAAAGTCTATCCGCGATGGAGTTAGGTCGATTGTGTGGGTTGCTACTGGTTTAGGTGGTGGGGAGAAATAGAAGCGGAGGAAGCAGAGGAAGCGGAGGAAGAATTATTGTTTGCTATTCCCTGTTCCCCGTTCCCCCCAACCCTACCTCAACGACAAAAAATAATCGCAATTGAATATTGAATATTGAATATTGAATATTACAACTTATGCCGCAACTTTTTCTTGCACCAAAACAAAAGGCTGCACAATCAACGTATTAAACCGTTTTTTTCGCTGCATATTCCATTCTCCGATTTGTACTGCTGAAGGTTTAGCAATCAACGCACCATCAATCCAATTTTGGACTTCTGAGGCTTTATCGCCAGCTATAGCTTCACCTACATCTAATAAATCTAATTCAGAGGCTACTATAATTACAGAATCTCTTTGTGCGTGAGGAATCAACCATTCCCATTCGGCTTCATCAAGGTTTTCATCTAATTGCGCTCTTAAATCTTGATTTGTCATCAGTCATTACTTATTCTTCAATAATTAATATATAACAGTTCTAAATTATTTGTGAACTTTGTGAAAATTCAAAAACTTAGTTTGTCTAAAAAGATCGGGTTATTCTGCATCATAAAATATTATGGTTTGGATTATTTTATTGATAGACATTGATTAAACCTCAGCTTTCATTGCATCAATTTCAAATAATGAAACAATGACTCCCGTAATTGGGATTGAAATAAAAATACCTAATAAACCTGCGATTCTAGCACCTATTAATAAAGCAAAAAATATTACAACCGGATTTAAATTAAGTGCATCCTGCATGACTCTAGGCGCAATTAAGTTATCTTGAATTTGTTGGAGTACAATACAAGCTCCTAATACCTTAAGCGCCAACCAAACACCTTGAGATAATACAATTAGAGTAATTACACTAATTCCTAATGTTGCACCTATACCTGGAATAACATCAAGAAAACCGACTATTACAGATAAGACTAAAGGAAACGGTACTCCTAATACCACAAAAACTAAGAATGTTGTGACAGTGAGAAATAATGTTAACAATAATTGACCTCGGAAAAAGCCTAGAAATGCGCGTTTGATAACTTTTTCAAACTTTTTACGTCGAGGTATAGGTACTATTTTCAAAATAAAATTCCAAAGTTGTTCTCCTTCCAAGAGCATGAAAAAAGAGACGACTGCAATTAAAATGAAAGTAGCAAAATTAGTAATAAAACTTTGGAATAGAAATAAAATATTACTAAGTCTAGCAATAGCTTGTTCTCTTAATATTTCTTCTAAATTACTTAAATCTATCTGAAGATTTCGGTTTCTGAGAGTTTCTTCTAATCGCTGTACCAAAGGTATTAAAGAATTCAGAAAAGTAGCTGCACTATCAATTAATTGTTGTCCCTGAGATAAAAGTCCTAAACCTGCGGCTATAGCTAAACTACCCAGAATAACTATACTAATTAAGAAAATAAAAATAACCGCTACACTGTGGGGTACAAAGCGTTTCAGCCACTGAACTGGATAGCTAAGTAAAAAAGCCAATATTGTAGCAAACGTAAAAATAACGACAACCGCTTCAAAATAAGCGATTAATTGTACGATTGTCCAACCGCAAGCAGCAAAAAGTAAAAAGCGAACTAAAGCAAAATTATTTAATCGAGTTAAAAAATTATCGCCGTCTGAATCGTTCATATGATATTGAGGAAGTAGAAAGAAGCAAGCAAGAAATAAATTAAATTAGATCGAATTCGGTATCTCAATATTGCCCGAAGATCAATTTAAGCGATTTTAGCTACCAAAACTACTTCCTTAAAGTATATTTATCTAGATATTTATATAGATATCGGTAAAATTTGCCGCTTCAACGTCCTAAATCGTGCATTTTATTAATCTCTACAGCGCATTTCTGGGTGACAGCCTCTAAATCTTCCTTAGTTGTGGAAGTTGGAGCAGAAATCAATTCGCCAATTCTAACTGTTACCGGAACCCTTTGAGGAACAGTCGAACCTTTCTGCTCAATGTCCTGAGTACCCCACAAACATACTGGTATAATTGGTACATTTGCTTTTGCAGCAATTAACGCCGCACCTCGCTTAGGGTCTGTAATTCGTCCATCTTTGGTGCGACTACCTTGCAAGAAAATACCTACAGCCCAACCTTCTTTTAGATACTCTAAAGCCTTACGAATTGCATTGCGATCGCCACTTCCCCTACTAACAGGATAAGCACCGTATAGCTGAATCGCTTGTTTCAAAACGGGAACTTTAAATAATTCTTCCTTCGCCATATAAGATACCGGACGGCGGACACAAACAGAAACAATCGGCGGGTCAAAATTACTCGCATGATTGCTTACTATCACTAAGGGGCCATTCCGAGGGACATTTTCCGATCCATAAATACGCCCTCGGAAGTAAGCGAGAAGCACCGGATTTACTACCGAGTATTTAAAAGCGCTGTAAAGTAAAAGATTAACAAATGGTTCGCGATTTCGAGACATATTTATAAATGGGGAATGGGCATTGGGCATTGGGCATTGGGCATTGGGAATGGAGAGGTCAAAGGTCTGCATGTTAAAGGTCAAAGGTTATATGTAAGAAGATATAAGTCCAGTTATTTAAGATATGAGACGAGTTACCCATTACCTATTACCTTTTATAACTCCTAACTCCTAACTCTTTACCATGCCCTATGCCCTATGCCCCATGCCCAACTCCCAACTCCTAACTTCTAACTAATTCCGTTTCCGCAGCAGAGCGCACGTTTTCTAATTTTAAGCCGGAGGCGGTACGCTTGATTAAGCCGGTTAGGACGTTTCCAGGCCCAATTTCTACAACTCTTTGAATTCCTTGCTCTGGTAATGCTAGTGCTGTTTCTCGCCAGCGCACGCTTCCGGTCATTTGTTTAACTAAACGTTGCTTTAAAATATCAGCTTTCACCGTGGGTACAGGTTCAACGTTAGATAAAACAGGTACGGTAGCTTGATGAAATTCTACGGTTGCTAATACATCTTTAAATTCAGCAGACGCTTCTGCCATCATCGGTGAATGAAAGGCTCCCGATACATTTAATGGTAATTTGCGTTTTGCTTTTACTTGATTGAGGACGCTTTCTATCGCTTCAGGTGTACCGGAAATTACTACTTGTGCGGAACTGTTGTCATTCGCCAAAACTGCATCGTTTGTTTCAGCCAGAATTCGATCTAATTGTTCTCTATCGAAGCCAATCAAAGCTGCCATCTTACCACCAGCAGCATCCTCCATCAGTTCGGCACGACGCTTTACCAAACGCAAACCAGCAGCCCATTCATATACACCTGCGACATATAAAGCAATATACTCTCCCAAACTATGACCCGCTACTAAATCCGGTTTTTCTCCTTTCCGAATAATATCGGCAAGAATAGTTTCTACCACATACAAGCAAGGTTGAGTATAAAGAGTATGAGCCAACTTGTCTTCGTGATTCTGGCAGATGTCGCTAACACTCCAGCCCAAAATCTCTTCAGCTTGAACAAACTTTTCCTTCGCTTCTGACAATTTCAGTAAATCCATTCCCATTCCCAACGCTTGGGAACCTTGTCCGGGAAACACCCATGCGGTTTTAGCCATTAGTTATTAGTTAGTAGTTGCTAGTTGTTAGTTTTTAGGAATTAGGAGATGAAGAAAGGGAGGAAGTTTAGGAAGAAAATAAATAATTAGTTTTCTTATAAAAAAATTAATTGCTTCCCCTGCTTCCCCTGCTTCCCCTGCTTCCCCTGCTCTCTTACCTTCCCCATTGAAAAATCGCCGCACCCCAAGTTAATCCAGCCCCAAAACCAGATGCAGCGATGGTATCTTGTTGTTTAATTTTGCCTTCTCGTACTGCTTCATCTAATGCGATTGGTATGGAAGCAGCAGAGGTGTTGCCATAATTCGCTACATTACTGATTACTTTTTCTGGTGGAATAGAAAGACGTTCGGCGACTGCATCAAGAATGCGTTGGTTGGCTTGATGCAATAGCAGCCAATCCACTTGATCGACACTCAAATTAGCACGAAACAAAGCTTTGTCAATAACTTCTGGTACTCGTTTCACGGCAAAACGATAAACTTCTTTGCCGTTCATCGAAACATTACCAAAATTGCCTTTTGAAATACTTATACCATCTGTGAGTTCTTGCGATTCAGGTGTATAGGCAAGTTTAAGACAGCTATTGAGGGTTCCATCACTTTTTATTTCAAACCCTAATAAACGGTCTTCTTTATTAGCTTGTAATACAGCAGCCCCAGCACCATCGCCAAATAATATGCAGGTGCGCCTGTCTTGCCAATCCACCCAACGAGAGAGGATATCCGCCCCAACCAAGAGTACATTTTGAAATACACCCGTTCTTATATATTGGGCGGCAGTTACCAATCCAAACACAAAACCAGAACAAGCCGCAGTCAAATCAAATGCTACTGCTTTGGTGGCTCCTAATTCAGCTTGAATTTGACTCGCACTACCAAATAAGTCATCAGGAGTGGAAGTAGCTAGCAAAATCAAATCCAAATCTTTTGCTTCAATTTGAGCCATTTCCAAGGCCTTGAGACTAGCAGCAGTACCAATAGTAGTAACAGATTCAGTCGCCATTGCTAATCTTCGCTGGCGAATTCCCGTTCTGGTGGTTATCCATTCGTCTGATGTTTCAACCAACCCGCTCAGCCTCTGGTTATCCAGAAAGGTTCCTGGCACAGCCGAGCCACTTCCTGTAATCGCTATTCCTAAATTTTGCACTCATTCTCTCCGCAGCTATCCGCGCTTAAGGACGTAACAATCTCTACGATCGTGATTATTGCCCTATAGGCAGTATAAAAAACTGACCAAAAAAATTTTAGATTTTAGATTTTAAGAACGGATGTTTTTGTGCAGGGATTTTGGATGAGATTATGAATGGTTTCAAGCAAGAACGTTTTAACTATGGAAAAAATCTATCCGATGTCCTCCGCAAAAGTGCTTGCCGCACGCTGAACGTGTTAATGCTGATTCGTTAGAATAACGAAGTATGTCCATCCCGGCATCTTCAATCCCCTAAATTTATTTATGGGAACAATCCAAAATCGTAAATCTAAAATCCAAAATTGGTTGACTATAGACTAGTAATATTAATTGCTATGAGAAAGCTAATTCATAAAACGCTTTTTTCGCTCAGATTTTGAGAGTGAATGCGTTGTAATACCTGATTATCCACAGCTTCTTTTGCTAGACGAATTGCACCGAAAATTGAAGGAGCTTGTGAGCTACCGTGACCAATTACACATATGCCGTTTACGCCTAAAAGTAAACCACCGCCATGTTCTGCTGAGTCTACCCGCTGCTTAATTCGTTTCAGGTTTGGTTTTAAAATAGAACAGCCAAGTTGACCGCGCAATCCTTGGGGTAATTCTTCGCGAATAATTTGCAACATAATATCCCCGACTGCTTCGGCAAATTTTAATAATACATTGCCTACAAAACCATCACATACAATCACATCAAAGTCACCCGAAAGCACATCGCGCCCTTCGGCATTGCCAATAAAAGTGACTTGAGTATTTTCACTAATCATTTGGTGGGCGCGTATGGCAACATCGTTACCTTTACAGTCTTCCTCACCAATATTTAATAAACCAACTTTGGGTTCTGCCACACCCAAAACATACTGAGAATAAGCAGAACCTAAAACGGCAAATTGCTCTAAAAATTTAGGACGGCAGTCTACGTTAGCGCCAACGTCAAGTACTAGGACTTGTTTGCTAGCAACCATCGTAGGAAATACTGCACCAATTGCCGGACGATCGATGCCCGGAAGTCTTCCCAAGCGAAGTAAAGCTGCTGCCATTGCTGCACCAGAATGACCGGCACTAATTACAGCATCAGCTTGTCCCTTCTTCACCAAGCTCATCGCCACGTTGATGGAAGCCTTCGGTTTGCGTCTAATGCCGCTTAAAGGTTCCTCATCCATCGCGATCGCGCCTTCGGCAGGGACAATTTCAACTTGTTCTGACTTGATTGATGATGGCAGTGTTCGTTCAATATCTTCGGGGGAGCCTACCAACAATACTTTTACACCTAATTCTTCGACGGCTCGCAGTGCGCCAGCCACGATTTCCCTAGGAGCATTATCTCCTCCCATTGCATCAATAGCGATTCTTACGCCAGTCGATCCCATTGCTCAGAGCTTCCAGAAACCTTACAAATTTTACCAGATGCCCCTACTAGTAGCAGTAGATTTTTAACTACCAAATCTCGCTTTTTTAAGTAAGGCATCAACTTCGACTTTTGCTCAACATAACATGAATTCACCTCTATCACTCTACTCTCATCTCTTGACAGGTAAATGTTTTGAGCTATATATCGGCGGTGAATGCCCCGATTTCAACATTGCTGCCCTCGCGTAAAGCACTATTAAACCGTCCTCGGTGCAAAAGTAAAAATACATTAATCGCACAAAGCAGTAGTTATATTACACTGAGGAAAAAATATTGGAATGGTTCTACTAAATATAATAAATATCTCTATTTGATTGTTATCTATCCAAACCGAAATTAAAAACTTATTTGTATAAATTTGTATAAATTTGTATAAATTTGTATAAATGCCTTTAAGCAAGATCGATCGGGTTAACATATTTTGTAGTACATACGTTATATATATTAATTTTTAAAACAACTAAATTGAAGACCAACTTTTATACTATCCATTTTTAAGTATTAGTTGGTACTCAACTTGTTATTCACTATCAAATATTTCTACAACAAGGAATAGGTAAAAAAAGACGATATTTATCAAACACTTGGGACTTTTTATAGATACCGAGTCCATACTTGCTGCGAAACAACTAAGAAATAAATAATATGGTAAGATTAATTATTTTTTTTATATTGTTATCAATAGAACATTTGCTCGAATAAACTACTATTTCCGAACCAAAATCGAAAAAATAATCGAATTTGCCTGATTTGCTCTTAAATATCTAGAAGATGTTCACAGTTACGCCTATGGCATCCGTTTGAAAAGGGCGTTTTCAGTTTTTGCTTGGCGGTAAACTGTACCGTTGAGAGCATATATATCTTGATAATTAATATTATGTCGCTGTCGTTTATTTTACCTATAAAAGTACCTACTCTCCTAGATATCTATGAAATCAAGGGTCAAATTTTGCTCAAAAGATTATAAGCTCGAATATTTGATGAATTTTATCAAAACTCTTCATATTACTTATCAAAACAACTATAAATTAATATTTTATAGCGAAGGAAGGCTTAAAACCCCGCTTCATTCACATACTGGTTTTTTCCGCAATCAATTTGGTGCGATCGCCCAGAGAAGTGTGATAATAAAATCCATTACTTGAAAATTTAAGCATAATGGTTGAGGCAGATTGCAAGAGTTTGTTATATAGCACAATCCCGAAGTAATAATCAACGGTTATTATTACTCAATATTGATGGGTTTGCTTTGTGCGTAATATTACAGCAAAAAAGGTAGCAGTTACTTGTATAGGAGCAAAGAATGCTGGAATTGTTTGGTTCGGGTTTAATTTCGTTATGGCTAGACATGGCAGGAGTACAAGTTAAGCCAATGCAGGCTTTAGATACGCTAGCTTGGCAAGCTGGTACCGGCTTAGTTCTCAGCCCCGATCCAAATCCAGCCAGAAGTAATACAATACGTGAATATCTCAAAGAACTACAGGCATTAAAACTAATTAAACCAGAACAAACCGAAGTTCAGGGTATTTGGATGCAGTCAGGTCCCATACTAATGGCTAACCATCAAGGTACAACACCTTTACCTGCTGCTTCTTTAACGAAAATAGCAACTTCACTTGCTGCACTCGATAAATGGGGCTACGATCACAAATTTGAAACTTTGATAAGTGCTACCGGACCTGTTAAAAACGGTGTATTAGAAGGAAATTTAGTAGTTAATGCTAGTGGAGATCCTTTGTTTGTTTGGGAAGAAGCAATCACTATTGGCAATATGCTCAACAAAATGGGTATAAAGCGCGTCAATGGGAATTTAATTGTTGTCGGTAAATTTGCGATGAATTTCCAACGCAATCCTACATTAGCAGGACAAGCACTTAAAAGGGCGCTCAATTTTGCTACTTGGGATAGACGTATAGCCTTTCAGTATTCGCGAATGCCCAAAGGTACCCCAAAACCTCAAGTTGCAATTACCGGAATTGTTGAAGTCAAAGACAAGATTGAAATTTCTCAAACCGAGTTGATACGTCATCGTTCATTACCGATGGTACAGTTAATCAATGAGATGAACGTTTTCAGCAATAATGCGATGGCCGAAATGCTTGCAGAATCGGCAGGTGGAGCAAGTGTAGTCCAATCAACTGCTGCCAAACTTGCCAGAGTACCGCAAGAAGAAATTCAATTAATTAACGGTTCCGGCTTAGGACAAGAAAATCGCATTTCTCCCAGGGCTGCCACTGCGATGTTAATGGCAATTCAACGTTTAGTAACTCCTCATAATCTGACGGTAGCTGACTTATTCCCCACTTCTGGCTTAGATCATCGCGGCACAACTTACGCCAGACGCATTCCTAAAAACACTGCCTTTAAAACTGGTACCTTAAGAGATGTCAGCGCTTTAGCAGGAGTAATGCCGACAAAAGATCGCGGTTTAGTTTGGTTTGCAGTTATTAATAAAGGTGTTTACGTTCCAGGTTTCCGTTCCGAACAAGACAAGTTACTGCAAAAAACCCTCAAAGAATTGAAAGTACCAGCAACCGCTTCGACTGGTATTAGTCCTACTGAAGGCAAAAAAGCCATACCAGAATTAGGAAAAGCTAGTCGCAATGACATTCTGTATAAAAGCTGAATCAGTGAACAGTTATCAGTGAACAGTTATCAGTGAACAGTTATTAATTATCAATGATCAATGATCAATTATCAGTTAACTATTGGCTAAAGACCAAAAAAGTCAAGTAAAAATTCAATTGTTCACTCGTACCGGATAGATGATAACTGCTAACTGATAACTGATAACTGTTAACTGTTAACTGTTAATTGTTCAAGTTTGGAATAATCTCTGTAATCACTCTGTTATTTGAACCTCCTCCTTTAACAACCACATTTTCTGTATTGAAATTACCAGTTGCAGTATCACCTTTAAAAGTTAATTGAGGATCTGTTTGAGCGTATGTTACGTTTCCAGAGGCTTCTACTAATTGCTTGTTTAAATACCAAGTTAAATTATTCGATTGAATCGACTGACCTTTTTGTCCGATACCTCTAACGTCTCCTTGAACAAAAACTGTATCTTGGGGTATTTTTAATTCACCTCTATTCCCGCTTACAGTTATATTTTCAGTACGATGCACCACTTTCACTGGTGCATTTGTTTTAATGTTTTGTGCGTTTACATTCCAAGTTAGGGAATCACTAGCTATTTGCACCAAAGGATCTAATAATTCAATAAAGGCATTTTTTGTAATATTGACAATTTTTGTTTTTAAGAAAATCTCAGCAGCATCTCCCCTACCGCGATCGGTAAGTTTATTATTCTCGAAACGGTTAATCTGCATGGTGCGATCGCCAATTAATTTTTCCTGTTTAATCATCCAGGTTAATTGCTCGGTTTGCATTTGCATCTGAGGATCGAAGGATTTAGCTACGACTCCCCCAGAAAAATCAATTCGCTGTTCGCGGGTTTTAACTCTTGCTTCTTTGGCTACTGCTTGTAACTGTTTATGACTACCGTTAAGTTGATTGCGAACAATCATTAAGTCTTCTTTTGGTCGCCATTCTAATTCATTACCTCGCAATACCACACCATTTTCTGGATCGGTTGCAACAATTTTACCTTTAAGAAATAATTGCTTTCCATCTTGCCTAATATCGGCTTTATCTGCTGTAATTTTGTAAACTATCTTACCGTCTTGATACAGTTCACCATAAGGATTCTCAGCATTACCAATTTGTTTTTCTTTGGTATATTTAGCTTGTTTAGCATTTACCTTCCAAATTGGTTGACCTTTTTCATCAAATTGTTCTAAAGCTACACCTTGGAAAGTAAAGTTACTTTCGTCTTCTTGTACGGATTCGTCTTCGACTGGTTCATCGTCAATACGCTTGCTCTCACCTCCACAACTAACTAATGTCAGAAGAAAGAAGGCGCAGGGCAGAAGGCAGAGGCTAAAAGCCTTACGATTTAAGCTTTTCATCCTGGATATTTAACAAAAGTTTTTTGCGCCATACTCTGTTAACAGACGTAGAAAAAATTAAAATTATCCGTGAAGAAGATTTATTTATTTTGGTTATAGCCCTATAAAAGGTAATAGGGAGTAGGGAACAGGCAACAGAAGAAGATGATAATTATGACGGCTTGGATCTCCCGACATTTAGAAGAAAACCAACCAGTTAATTTTAATGCAATCAACTATTAGGTACAGCTATAACCTTAATTTACAAAAAAAATATTCCTATAATTAAGATGCGTTAGTAGTGAAAATTCCTGCCTTTTTGAAAGAATTCACCTAACCAACGCATCTTAATAAGGATAAATTTTGGATAATTAGTTTTTGATGTCCAATAACTTATCACCCTCTTACCAAACCGTACTATGCAGGACTTTTTTGCTTTAATCCTGAATTTCCAAACGAGGATGAGGATCTACCATACCAGGTGCAGGTGATTGCTCTAGAAAACTCATTTCCGGTAATGGGCGGTAAGGATACCCCTGACGAGGTGTCTTTTGAATATCATCTTTAACGGCTTCTAAATCAATGTAGCGATCGGAAACGTTAATCAAACTATCGCTAGTCATAGAACGTAAACTTACTACTTCTACTCTAACCCCGCGATAACTAACTGAATTCACCGCATACGCTAAATCCCCATCACCACTCACCAAAACAGCAGTATCGTAGGAATCTACCAAAGCCATCATATCTACCGCAATTTCCACATCCAAATTAGCTTTTTTGGAGCCATCTGGTAGCTGTACCAAATCTTTGGCTATTACTCTGTAGCCATTGCGCCGCATCCACAGCAAAAATCCCTGCTGTTTTTCATTTGTTCGATCTACACCAGTATAGAAAAACGAACGCAGCAATCTCGAACCACCTGTTAGCCTGGAAAGCAATTTGGTGTAGTCAATTTCAATGCCTAACTGTAACGCAGCATAAAATAAGTTTGATCCATCAATAAATATCGCTACGCGACCTCGATTTTCTAAAACTTGTTCTGGCGTAAAAATTGACTCTTCTTGTAAATTATTCAGCATTTATCTGATACCTCATTTGTTATTTTTGCAATTATCTTTGCTATTCTTGTAATAATTGAAACTTCAGCATGATATTTATACGTAAGTTTCGGCTATTTATGATAATCATTCAAGGCTAATGCTTACACCTTGATAAATCAACCTTTGTAACTAGTACACCACGGCGGAAATAAAGCACCCATTTAAAAAGGTTAAAATTCTTACTCCATCTCTACTTTTTACTTTTTACTTCTTACTTCCGCGCAGGGGTACTAGTGCGATCGGAATTTTTGTTTTTTGTTTTTGTTCCCAGAGGCACAATTAAAAATCAAAAATTGAATTAATATTTTCTAACTCAATTCAATCATTTGAAAAATTGGCTTTGCTTTACCTAACTGTTGTCCGCTACTGAGTAAACCCCAATTTCCATGTACGGCGAAGGGCGCGGATTTCGCAGTATCGATTTGATTGTTAAAGTCAATCCCAAAACCTAGTTGCTGGTATATATCGCTACTAATATTTGGAATCACCGGAGAAAGAAGATAAGCTGCCAACCTTACCGATTCTAAGACAACGTACAAAACCAGTTCTAATTCTTGCTGTTGTCCTTGTTTGTATAATGACCAGGGTGCTTGTTCGTCAATATACTTGTTACAAGCTTGAGACAATCGCAGAACCGCTTCGCAGGCTCGATCGAAAGCTAGGGCTTCATAGTTGGCTTTGACTTGTTCTCCTAATTCCAAGCCAATAGCTTTTAAAGGATTACTAACGGGAACATTTTCGCTGTCAATCGAGGGTACGTTTCCCCCACAATATTTTTTGACCATTTTTAAATTGCGATTTAGCAAATTACCTAAATTCTTCGCCAAATCTGCATTTACGACCTCAACGAATCTACCTTCATTAAAATCGCCATCTTTACCAAATCCGATTTCCTTAATAAAGTAATAACGAATTGCATCAGGACCATATTTCTTTACCAATTCTACGGGGTCGATGGTATTACCCAAGCTTTTACCCATTTTCTGACCATCCTTGGTCAAAAAACCGTGTCCAAATACTCTTTTAGGTAAAGGTAAATTGGCACTCATCAACAATGCAGGCCAGGAAACGGCATGAAAACGTAAAATATCTTTACCGATTAAATGCAAATTGATTGGCCACCATTTAGCTAAAGCGTTTTCTAATGTTGGCTCCGAATCCAGTTCGAGCAATGCGGTTACATATCCGAGTAAAGCGTCAAACCAAACATATAAAGTGTGCTTTGGATCGTTAGGTACCGGAAAACCCCACTCTAAATTCACTCGCGAAATCGAAAAATCTTGCAACCCTCCTTTAATAAAGTTGAGAATTTCGTTTCGCCTACTTTCTGGTTGAAGAAAATCCGGTCTAGACTGATACAATTCTTCAAGTTGGCTTTGATATTTTGATAGCTTAAAGAAATAATTTTCCTCGTCTCGCCATTCCACTTCTTTAT
The DNA here is from genome assembly GCA_049649675.1 of Rivularia sp. (in: cyanobacteria). Lineage (GTDB taxonomy): Bacteria > Cyanobacteriota > Cyanobacteriia > Cyanobacteriales > Nostocaceae > Rivularia. The sequence continues at coordinate 15,684 of JBARZF010000933.1, forward strand.
TACTATGGATAGGACAACGATTTCCTTCTAGCAATTCGCGTTCTTCTTTAAATTCTTCGCAAGAAACGCAATACCAACCTTTTTGCTGACCAAGATAAATATCGCCGCTTTCCCAGAGTCTTCCGAAGAACTCTTTTACTATCGTTTCATGATTTGAATCGGTAGTGCGGATAAAGCGATCGTATTGAATATTGAGCAATTCCCACAGGGAGACAAATCCCGCAGACATTTGGTTGCTAAATTCTTGGGGTTCAATACCTTTACTTTCTGCCGTCCGCTGAATTTTTTGTCCGTGTTCGTCAGTACCTGTAATTAAAAGTACCTCACGGCCTAAAAGTCTTTGAAAGCGTGCCATTACATCTGCTGCCATTGTCGTGTAGGCACTGCCAATGTGAGGCAAATCGTTTACATAATATAGGGGTGTAGTCAGAGCAAATGTATTTTTTGTTTTATCCACTAGACTCATGCACAAATAAAATTACTTCTAAAAAAAACAGTTTTCTATCTGATATTTTCAGGTAAAACCACGTAATTATACAATATTAGCCATGCTTTTTCAACATGCATTTTAATGTTAACAAATTTATTTGCTTCCGGTTTATTTCAACATAAGTATAAGTAGAATTGATATTATTTGAATAATAGATTTATAAACTAATTATTATTGAGATTATTGAGAAATATTTTTTGAATTCTTGTTACCATAAATACAAATTATTTTTCTTCAGTAATATAGATCTTCTCGAAAAATAATTTTTTCAGTCTAAACATAGTCATATCTAAATAAAAAAATGTAAAAAATCACTCTAGCTTAACTCAGATGTTCTGATAGACTTGATATCGAAAACTTATGAGTCGGAATAATCCGCTGCTAATTTCTCGCTTGCTACCTTCATTCGTTATCTATAAGAACGTTTAGCTATTACGAGAATCAAATACATTAATTCAGGTGTAAGGTATTTCTAATAAGTAACCATCCTGACTTTATAAATCCACCTGTTCTAATGGGGACATTATCCAATACTATTCGTTTTCTTTTGCACCATGACATATAGAAGTGTTCGCAATGCAAAAACTTCTAAAATTTTTCAACAAAACTCTATAAAATAGTTTTGACATAGATTCCCTTCTCACCGCATTGCGAGCAAATCTTAGAGTTTTGCATCCGCGTCTGCATTACATCTTTAGAAGAAGCTAGCACAAATCCCGTACTGATGAATGGTGCTACAACATTATTAGTTATCCTTATTAGACATCTCCGGAAAACATTTTCATGTTGTTAAAGTTACACAAAACCTAGCCCCCCTACCCCCTTCCCTACGTTAGCGTAGCGTGTCCGGAGGACATGGGAACTGGGGTTTTAAAGCCTCTCTCCTTGCAGGAGAGAGGTTTGGAGAGAGGTCTTTTTTATTTGCGGAGATGTCTATTAATTAGAACGCAGGGTAGCATGAAAAATATTTCGGGAAAAACAGGCAATAATTATAGTAGAAGATATTACAAACAAAATTCATTAGGATTACTATTTAGATGTGTATCCAAGTAGCTTAACTCAAACGATTTTTCAAGGTTTTGAAAAAATTAAAAAATGAACTGATTATTGACAATTGATTACTAACTGATGAATAGACCAAAAGTTGGACTACAGCCGTGTTTCCTTACTCCAAGAACAATACACTCAGATTATCCTCTATTTATATATTTGCCAGGAATGGATGGCTCGGGGCAACTATTGCGAACTCAAACTGATGGTTTGGAATCTTACTTTGACGTGCGTTGTTTGGCAATACCGCGAGATGACTTGACTAGCTGGGATGAACTTGTATCAAGCGTATTGCAGTTAATTCTTGCCGAAATTGAGAATACACCTCAAAGATCGGTGTATCTGTGTGGAGAATCCTTTGGGGGTTGTTTGGCGCAAAAAGTGGCAATTGCAGCACCACATCTGTTCAAGCGCATAATACTTTTAAATCCAGCTTCCAGCTTTCGGATTCGTCCTTTTTTTGACTGGGGTTCGCAGTTTACCGACTTTGTACCGAACTTTTTTTATGATGTGGGTGCTTTCGGATTACTACCGTTTCTAGCTTCCTTGCCAAGAATGAGCAGTAGCGATCGCCAAGAACTTTTGGAAGCGATGCGATCGGTTCCACCCGAAACAATACGTTGGAGAATATCATTGCTTCGGGAGTTTTACATTGACGAATCCAAACTAAGACAATTGACTCAACCGATTTTATTGGTTGCTGGTGCTAACGATCGACTTCTACCTTCTACCACAGAAGCTTTAAGGCTAGGAAATATTTTTCCCAATGCTAAAATTCTAGTACTTCGAGAAAGCGGACACGCCTGTTTG
>JBARZF010000934.1:0-2218 GCA_049649675.1 Rivularia sp. (in: cyanobacteria)
TTACAAATGAGCTTTTAAAACAAACTTTTATCAAAAATAATATTACAATTGGTGATTTTGCTGGTTTGTATTCTCAATTAAAAGCTAGTAGTTTAAAACTTGCGACAGCAGAAGAAGTATCATGGCCTTCGGATATGAAAGATTATGTGTGGAACAAGGAAAGCTTAAAAGAGTTAGGAATTAAGAGTTAGGAGTTAGGAGTTATGAATTTATCAGCTAAAATTCCAATTACCAATTACCAATTCATTATTCATTTATATTACAAATACCTAATATTAGATATTGTTTTTTAAACTATAAAACGCTCCGGATAGTTTTCTAACTCTTCAATTTTCCTTAACATTCCTGGCATGATTCTTAGTCACAACTTGTTCTCAGGAGCCGGTCGGAGTGGTAAGCTACACACAAATAGTAGTAATAGCACTGAATATTTAAGTTTTAAATACTTATTTATTCGTATGTAATTGTTCTAGAAAATTGCATATTACATCAATCAATAATTTCTTTATTGAAAGAGAAATTACTTACTTAGGTATTTAGTAATTATATTCACCATGCGTAGAAAAAGTTTGTTCGGTATACCGACATTTACCTGTGCTTTTGCTAGTGTAGTTCTTTCAATTGGGACTATTGGAATACAAAATAATCAAGCTCATGCTGCTTCGTTTGGCTCAATTTCTCAGATTTACGCTTATGGAGACAGTTATTCGGACAATGGTGCAAGCTTTGAAATCTCAACTCAAGCTGTAAATGCCGGTGTAACCGATTCGGTTATTTTACCAGCAGATCCAGCTTCGGGACTTTACGATCCTGAAGGACGCTGGACAAATGGACCAACAGCTGTTGAAGTGTTGTCTGAAAACCTTGAAGTTGGTTTGACAGATTATGCGGTAGGAGGTGCTAAAAGTGGAGATGGAAACTATTACGGTTGGTTAGACTCTTTTCAAAATACAGGGGTATTCGGTCAAATTGAGCAATTCAAAGCAGAAACTTCGGGGAAAGCTGCCGATCCAAATGCTTTACACTTCATCTTTGCTTCAGCAAACGACTTATTTGAATACACTGACTTTAGTTTACCTGGAACGGTTGAAGAATTAGCAACTCAAACTGTAGAGAATATCGGAGAAGGAGTGTCTAATCTGGCAGAATCAGGTGCAAAGCAATTTCTTGTAGTTAATTCTTCCGATCTTGATATTTTACCCGGTGTAATAGAGTTTGGACAGGTTAATGAAGCTGCTTTGTTTACAGATTTAGTTAACAATCTTCTTCCTGAAAAAATAGAAACGCTTTCTCAACAGTTAGATGTAGAAATTGCTCTATACGATCATGTTGCTATTAGTAACGAAATCCGTTCAAATCCGCAAGAATACGGTTTAACTAATGTAAACGACCCTTGTCAAGCTGTTTTCCCTGTTGAACCAGTCTGTGCTGCACCCGACGAATACTATTTTTGGGATGAATATCACCCAACCCGTCGTACACATCAAATTATTGGTGAAGATATGGCAAGATTCGTTGCAAACCACCAGGTGAAATCGGTACCAGAATCATCAAATAGTTTTGGTTTATTAGTATTTTTAGGTTTATTGGGTACTGGATTAATACACAATCGCCGATAATTTCAATCATCAGTTATCAACGATCAATTATCAATTAGCTCTTTCCCCCACCACCGCAAGCAGTCAACAACAGCATACTGACATTGCAGCATACGCAACCAAGCGACGACATTTAAAAATCATCAATTTCTCCCAGTAAAAATATCTTACATACGGGGCTTTGGATTACGGATTAGAAGCGAGCATCTATATATATATCGGAGCAATGCGATTAATTTACGAGAACTTTCAAATGTATGGGTAGAGGGAGAGATTGGGAGACAAGGGGACAAGGAGATGGGGCTCGGGGGAGACAAGGAGATGGGGAGACAAGGGGAAATTTAACTCCTCACTCAATTCCCAATTCCCAATCCCCGATGCCCAATCCCCAATTCCTAATTCCCAATTACGAATTACGTTTTGTTTAAGACCCAATGAGGGAAGTGGATAATATGGGATTATTGCAAGGTAGAATACATAAAATCTGACTTTTAGGAAATCTTCATATGGCTCTACGTCTCGGTGATACAGTTCCAAACTTTACTCAAGCTTCAAGTGAAGGAGAAATTGATTTTTACAAGTGGGCTGGGGATAGCTGGGTTGTGCTGTTTTCTCACCCT
>JBARZF010000935.1:0-3712 GCA_049649675.1 Rivularia sp. (in: cyanobacteria)
TTATCAAACATAATATTATATATGGAAGATGCGATTATTATCCGTATATCTTTTTTTAACAGACAAAATATTATATTTCTTTAGAGAATCTACTTAAGATATAATTTTTTTAATGATACTTGCTCGAAGTAATATATAAATCATTTATATATTTTGGCTTGTGACTTTCTGGTGACATTTGTACAGAAAAAGCAATTGCTACATAAATTACCCAAAATAAATCGTTCTGAATCATCAATGTAGTTTCACTAATATTTGCTAGGAACATATAAGTCATATATGTTAAAGGCCAAAATCCTTCAGAAGTTTTAGTGGCTCGCAGCCAATAGAATGCCTTTGGTAAAGTTACAGCTAAAAATCCAAAGATATATATTAATAAGCCGATTAAACCTATTTGCAGCCACAAGTCTAAAAAGCCATTATGGGAATTAGGAGGAGTCCAACCTGTTGCCCGCCAAATATAGAAAGAAGGAGTCTCTGGGCCAGACCAAAACGCACCATATCCATAACCTAATATAGGTTTTTCTCCGATCATCTCAAAGATATAGGGCCACATATCTCCACGCCCTGTAAGGGTGGGATCTTTACCAAGTGCTTTGAGAATGGCTTCTGTAGTTACGGAAACAACTACATAGAAAATTGCACCGAAACTTCCGATTGCAATCGTGCTGGGTACCATCAGATTATCTCGCCAGCGAAAGACTCGGAAAGATATAGACGCGGCGATTAAAGTTACTCCATTAAGTAAAGAACTTGTCGAGCCAGAACGTACCAAAAGAATAAAAGCTAAACTAAAAGCCATCCAGAAAAGCCAACTATATTTTTTTGAACTAGAAGCCAGCAGTAAAAAGACAGCAACTCCTGGAACAATAACTTTGCCAAGAGTATTTTTATGATTGTAGATACCTCGCCATTTTCCTTCATGAATTCCACCCATAATTCCATATTTCGGTAATGCTCCGATAAATAAAAAGCTGAGTATCACAGCAATTCCATACATCCAACCCAAAAGTTTTAACTGTTCTTTTATGGTGTAGCGTGAAGCTAAATATAATCCAAACAAGCTAGTTCCAACTATGGCAATTCCCCTAGTTAAAGTTTTTTTAGGAAGAGAAGACCATACGAAAGAAAAAACAGCAATTCCTACTAATAAGAAAATAATTTTTTCTTTCTTCATTACCTGCATAACCTTTTTCCATCGGAGTATTAGCAGAAAAAAAGTTACTAAATAATTTAAGAAGAATAAAGCTAAAATTAAGGAAGTATTCGTTTCTCCAGAATCATCACCTTCGCTTGCTCCACCAGATAAAATTACAGTCAGCGGACCTCCCGAATAAAGCAGTAAAGATACAACTGTAAATGCTTCTTCGGTAAATAATAAAAGTTTTTTCATTGTTTATTTATTAATTTTACCGATGAATATTTTTGAGGTAAATTGCTTTACGATAAATTTCAATAGTTTGAGTAGCAATATTTAACCAATTCAAATCATCTTTACAGCGATATAATGCTGCTGTTTGTATCCGATGTTGTAAGTTACTGTCGCTCAACAAACGAATAATTGCATCAGCTAAAGCGGAAGCATCTTTAGGTGGAACTAATAATCCATCTTGCTCTGAATAAATCATTTCAGCCAAACCACCGATTTCAGAAGCAATAACTGGGGTACCCATTGCATAAGCGAGAGATGCAACACCACTTTGAGATGCTTCTATATAAGGTAAAATTACTGCCGTACTCCGTTGAAAAAGACCTGCAACATCTTCTGATGGAATGTAACGATTAATAAGTTCATAATGCTTTTCATCGCAGCCATCAGGGAAATATTGTTTTAAATTGTCTCCCTTTCCGGCAATAATCAACTTAACTTGAGGAAAGCGTTCTATTATTGATGGCATTGCTTCAAGGAGGTAATTTAAACCTTTGTAAGCCCAAATGCGCCCGTAGAATAAAAGAGTATACGGTTCTCTGACTGTATTATTATTTTTAGCCAGCCGCTGATATAAACTTCCCAACTCTCCATGAGGAAGAATGCATACTCTTTCTTTGGGGACTGCGAACTCCTCAACCAAAGCATCTTTGAGTAAATTTGCGTGAACAATTAGCTGTTGCGATCGCCAAAATGCAATCTGTCGAGTATACTCCGAACCGATAACGTTATCTTTGTCTCCAGGATGACGAAATACATCGTGAATAGTGGTTACTAATGGAGGCATTTTATTGAGCAACAATGTTAAATCGTACCAAGGATCGTTTGTTTCCTGAACGTGCAATACATCAGGCTCAATTTTACGGATAATACTCATTAATTTACCCATTGCGGATAAATTACGCGGGTTGCGAATGCGATATTTATTAAAAGTGATTACTTTAATTCTTGCATCGAGTAAACCTTGTGTTTGTGAGGTTAACTGTTCGGGATGAATTAAAGTTAAATCAATATTTATGGCGGCTAAAGCGTTAGCTAATTGAACGGTGTATTCGTAGAAGCAAAAATGTAATAAAGCTACTTTCATTTTTTCTGTTTATTCCCTGAATTTAATTTTGACCTGATAAAAATTATAATTACTACAACTATTGAGACTTGTTTACACTTATCTGATTAAAGTATAAACATAATCTACGGCGGATTATTCTTGGTAGTTGTGTAGATAAATGATAAAAGAAATAAGGATTCTTGCTCATTTTTTCTAAAGCTGTTAAATAATCGGCTTGTTTAAGAGAGTCTACAACTTGAAAATATGGTTTAGTTTTGTCAATCAAAGCTAAACGTTTCTGTAAAGCAGCTAGTAATTTTTGATTATTTTTGATATAATCTTGTTTTAAATAATGTTTTGTCGCTTCAGAATATGCTTCAATTCTTTTAATTTTACTTTGTGTAACTGATGAACCATGACGGGAACGATAGAAATAATAAGGTTTTGGCACGAGTAAAAAATTTGCTCCATGTGCCAAACAAGTTAAATATAACCAAAAGTCTCCACCAATTAAAATCTTTTCATTGTTGTAAATATCATGTTGAATAATGAAATCTTTTTTAATTAATGGCTTAGTTAAACCTAAAGGTAAACCCCACATTCCAGGTACATCTTTTTCCACAAAGGATACTGGAGAAATGATGATATTGTCTTCGATTTTGAATTTACTTTGAACTAATAATGTACTCCAGGGAACGGCTTTTCCATCTTGAATAAAATATATGTCATCAGCAATCATCTCTATATTTTGCGAATAGGCAATCTTTAATAGTTGCTCTAATCTATCGGGTGCATACCAATCATCTGAATCAAGTCGAGTTATCCAATTTCCTTGAGCTTCTTTTATTGCTAAATTAGTACAAAAGTTTTGACCTTGATTTTGCTGATTGACTAATACTTTTAGGCGCTTGTCAGAAAAGTTTTTGACAATTTCTAAGGTTTTATCTGTAGAACCATCATCTACTACAATAACTTCAATATTATTCTTAGTTTGTCTTAATGCAGAATCTATTGCTTGTGCAACATATTCTTCGGTATCGTAAGCAAGAATAATTACAGATACTTCCGGATTCATAATCTTACCTTTTTTATAAAAACTAAAATTTTAGTTATCACATTATTTGCGTTTTAATAATAATTTAGCCCATTCGTCATTAGAATGGTAAACTGTATAAACTCCTAAAATGCCAATAAATAAAAAATAAATAAAGCTAGATAATATCAACACCGATATA
>JBARZF010000936.1:0-2927 GCA_049649675.1 Rivularia sp. (in: cyanobacteria)
CTGCTAGAAGTAGTTTTTGTTGGGAGTCCACACCAAACTCTAACTTGAAGTCCACTAAAGTAATGCCGCATTTGCCAAAAAAGCCTTTGAGAAAATCATTGATTCGCAATGCTAGATGAATAATCTCATCAACTTGTTCCTGGCTAGCGAGTTCTAACAATAGTAGACGTTCTTTAGTTAACAATGGATCGCCTAATTCGTCATTTTTGTAATAAAACTCTACTAAAGGCTTGTTTAATACGGTTCCCAACTCCAAACCTGTTTGCTTGCAAAGGCTTCCAGCTGCTATATTCCGCACAACTACTTCCAAGGGAATAATTTTTACAGCTTTAACCCGCATTTGGTTTGAGTTAGGGTTATCCAAATAATGAGTATTAATACCGTTTTGTTCTAGCTGTTGAAATAATTTACTAGAAATACTACAGTTCATTGTCCCTTTGTTAATTATGCTGCCTCGTTTTTGAGCATTAAAAGCAGTCGCATCATCTTTAAAATCAGCCAGCAAGATATCTGGTACATCTGTCTGATAAAGAATCTTGGCTTTTCCTTCGTATAACTTGGAGTTAACAGACATGGTAAAAAGATTATTTAGTGCTTCATGGAACTGATGCCAACAATATGGCTTAACCATTTTATCTTTACTTATTCATTAATAAGCATTAGTGATATTAACGAAATAATACTGAGGCTACATCTATTATTTTTTGATACTCGAATCAATGTATCTTCACCCAAATTATTTTCCGTAGTAAGAGCCGAACAGCGGACATGATTCATTTTTCGCGGAAATGGTTACATATAAAATAATTTAAAGCTAAGCTCAAATCGCGTTAACTCGCGGTCTTTGATTTAAACTTAAGACGAACAGTTTTAATATCTGGAGACGAAAAAAATGGAAAAAGAAGATTTTCTTTACCCCCGCAGTCGTTATTACGGCCAAGTAAAGCCAGAAAACTTAGTATTTAATGCTAATTTACAAGAATTTGCTCAAAGGGTAAGTTTAATATGTAACTTAGAAACTTCAGGGAAAGTCCCTCCTGTAGAAGCTTACGAGCAAATAAAAGCTTTATGGAAAGAACTAAAGCAATCAAAAAAACAACTTAATATCGGTAAAGACTCCTCCGAGGGAGATGCAGAGAACACTTAAAATTAATCAAAACTAAACTCTAACTTTAGACAAATCTTAGAATTACTCAAACACTTTAACTAAGTGTAATTAATAACCCACACTTGATAACTGTTCACTGTTTACTGTTCACTGTTCACTTATCAACCATTGTCCAAACTCCACTCCAAGATTCCTCGGGAGGTTGTCTTAAAAATTTGTTACAGCGTGCGATATGAATATTAACGGCTCTATCTGTAGCCCGAATTTTTTTTGCAGCTTCAAAACAAATCAACGCTTGCGGGAAATTCCGGGATGAGTAAGCAGCGCGTCCTGCATGATAATGAGATAAGAATTCTTGAGTATTCGCATCCAAACAAGTAGTGCGATCGCCAATCAATTCGTAGATTTTTACTGCTTGATGTTTACCTTTAACTCGAATCTTGTCAAGTTCGCGAGCAACAATGCGGTCGCTACATAACTGATATGTAAATTCACTTAGCACAATATCGCAACCATACTGTTTGGTAGTCCCTTCCAAACGCGAACTAAGATTGACTCCATCTCCAATTACGGTGTAGTCCATTCGCTTGCGGGAACCGATGTTTCCGGAAACTACTTCGCCGGAACTAATGCCAACACCAATTTTGATTTGTGGCTGTTCTTGAACAATTCGCCGTTCGTTAAATTCCTTGAGCCGATGTCGCATATCTAACGCAGCCTGTACTGCTCGCCAAGCATGATTTTCCGTTAAAGGTAAGGGCGCACCGAATACTGCCATCAAAGCATCGCCAATAAACTTATCTAAAGTACCTTCGTAGTTAAAAACGGATTCCACCATCGTTTCAAAATATTGATTCAGCAGCGATACTACTTCAGCTGCCCCAAGGTTTTCCGTAAGTGTTGTGTAGCCTCGAATATCAGAAAATAAGATGGTAACGTTTTTGCGTTCTCCTACCATCAACCCGTCTTCTCCTAACGCCATAACCTGCTCGGCTACGTGAGGAGTTAAATAACGGTACATAGTAGTTTTAAGACGCTTTTCTTGACTAATGTCTTCCAATACCACCAATCCACCACGCACGCCACCTTCTGGATTAGTTAAGGGATTAACTGTAAGATTAATGCTTCTTTCGATTGGTTCGACGCTCGTTGAATGTACGAACTGAGATTGGGGAGTCAGGGGTTGATTCCAAGGAATAAAAAGTTCTGGATTAGTCGAACTTGGTAATGCCAGTACATATTCTTCCGATTCTTCCGATTCCCCTGGCATATAATACAGTCCTACCATCAAACTTTGTTCGGGGACGTAATGTCTTGCCCCAGTTTTTAAACTATCTTCTAATCGAAACTGTAAATTTTCAATTGGTACAACTTCCCATAATGACCGACTAATTAAGTTTTTTTCCCAAAGAATTTTGTTGTCTCTGGTACTTGCATCTCCACTCAGCGGACAACCTAAAAGTTCTAATGCTGCGTCGTTAATGGTGACTATTCGACCTTCCATATCTGTAGAGATTACAGCATCTGATAAACTCTGTAGAATATCTTTTTGATATTGTTTTTCCAATAATACACTTTCAAATAAACGGGCATTTTCTAAAGCAATTCCTGCTTGTATGTTAAAAGCCCGCATAAATTCTTCATCTGATGACGTAAAACTTCCTTTTTGCTTATTAATTAACTGCGTAACGCCGATTAATTCATTCGCTGAATTAAAAACCGGCAAACATAAAATATTCCGGGTAAAGTAACCCGTCTTTCTATCTGTTGTCGGATCGAAACGAGGATCTTTGTAAGCATCGGAAATATTTAAAGCTTC
>JBARZF010000937.1:0-1996 GCA_049649675.1 Rivularia sp. (in: cyanobacteria)
GTTATCAATTATGCCAAAATTAAGCAGTAGATTCGCTAAAGCGCGATTGCGATGCCCGGTAGCTCTTTCCGACATAAATACAGGAGCATCAATAAATACATCGTGTCCGATATAGCGACGGAACATATCCAAAAGCCGATTCAGCTTGTCAGTACCATTTGAGCCTTTGATTAAACCAGCAGTGGCGATCGCTCCAGCATTAACCATCGGATTATCAGGGCGTTTAGAATTTTCATCCAAGCGAATTACCGAATTGAAAGGATCTCCGGTAGGCTCTACACCAATTTTTTCTAAAAGCGTTTCGCGATTTTGATCTTCCAAAGCCATGCCATAGACAAAAACCTTGGATATAGATTGAATAGTAAAATTTTCTCGGTTATCTCCAACTTCAAAAATTTCCCCTTCCTTAGTAACAATAGAAATTGCAAACCAATTTGGATCGGCTTTAGTTAATTCGGGAATATAGCTAGCTAAAGAGCCATCATCAAGAACGCGATATTTTTCATAAAGAGATTCAATAAATTCTGGCAAGTCAGACATTTTATATTTTAATGATTTTGTTTAACTGACTTTTATATTGGCATAAAACGAACTCGTTATGAGGTAAAAGGTTAGAGGTTAAAGGTATTATATTTTCTTTGTAGGGTGTGTTACGGCACGAGCAATCTATCTTGAGAGTTTATAATTTAGCTTTCGCCGTAACGCACCATTTGTTTAAATGATGACTAATTAATAAAAAATAATCTTTTATTTTCACCATAGATTATGTTGGGAAGGGGGCGCGAATTTAATTTGTAATTATCAGTCAAATTAACTTTTCGCACCTAACCCAACCTACAAATTAACAAATTAAAAACTAACAATAAACTCAAATGGTTTACCAGGTTTCTTCGGTTCCCATCCTGCTTTAATTGCTTTATGTATCCATAATGCGACTTCTGAAGGTGTAACTGGTTTAAATTTAATTAAATTACCTTCTTTCATAACAAGTCTATCAGCCATTATCACTAGCTTTGAACCTGTTTCTTCAGCGTGTTCTACTGCAACATTTATATAGCCAACATTCGCAGAATAACAAGTAGGATCTCTCCTAATTAACCAAATGAAATTTTCTCCATCTACGGTTATTTTTCTCGCGCCTTTTTTTGGTATTCCCATATTTATCATTGCTTACTAAATGTACAAAAATAATGTTGGGTTACGGCACGAATCTAAATTGAAGTTATTAATAAAAATTGTCGCGTGCCTAACCCAACCTACGAATTACTACTAACTACTAACAATCAACAACTAACTCCGATTAATCTGAATTAAATCTGTCAAAATACTATCTAAACTGCCGTTAACTTGAATCTTCTCGATTTTTTCGGAAATCCTTTCTAATACTTCTAACTCCTTCAATCTCAAAGCAACGGGGTTATCTTCCATTACTCTGGCTGTATTCAACATACTGCGAGTTGCAGCAGTCTCTTCTCTCCGCCGTACTACATTGGCTTGGGCTGATTTTTCTGCTTCTACAACTTTGCTCAAAATAGTTTTGATTTCCCCAGGAAGAATAATGTCTTTCACTCCTACCGAATCAATTTCTATTCCGTATTCTGCTGCTTTGGGACGAATATATTCGGCAATACTAATATCAATTGCTCCTTTATCTTCTAATAGTTCATCTAAAGCTTTTTCACCTACGGCAGCACGTAAAGCAAACTGTAATTCTTTGTATAAATAACCAATAAAATCTGACAATCCATTTTTTGCTCTTAATGCATCTTGAATGCGGAAACCAGCGGTTAAGTTCAAACGCAGAGGTACTTTGTCTTTCGATAAAATATCTTGTCCCGAAACCTCTAGATTTTGCAAGCGTAAGTCAATTACTTCGCTTTGGAATGAGCGCCCAAACAGCCACCATGCGTGAATTCCCGATTCTAATTGTGCTTGAAATTCTTGGTTTACATACAGCAAACCGATGTGTTGAGCGGGTACTTGGCAAACGTGCAAA
>JBARZF010000938.1:0-3119 GCA_049649675.1 Rivularia sp. (in: cyanobacteria)
CTTATTAGTAGACGAAGCCCACGGCGCACACTTCGCATTCCATCCCGAATTACCCATCTCAGCATTAAACGCAGGTGCCGATTTAACCGTACAATCCATCCATAAAACCCTCGGAGGCATGACTCAAGCATCGATGCTGCACGTACAAGGTGAAAGAATCAATATTAACCGCGTCAATAAAGCCTTACAACTCACGCAGTCTACCAGCCCCAGCTATATACTACTAGCTTCCCTAGATGCAGCAAGGCAACAAATAGCACTCCAAGGCAAAGAATTACTCACCCAAACCTTACAACTAGCACAAGAAGCCAGAAAATATATTGATCAAATTCCAGGATTATCAGTTTTTGAACATTTTAATTTAGACAAAACTCGCTTAACCGTAACCGTTTCCCAATTAGAAATAACCGGGTTTGAAGCAGAAGAAATATTAGACGAAAAATTGAACGTAACTCCCGAATTCGCTTCACTGCAACATCTGACATTTATAATTAGCTTAGGCAACACCGCAGAAGATATAGAGCAATTAGTAAAAGCCTTAACCACCTTAGCCAAAGAATATAAAAAACCCCTTCTTGAAAATAAGAAGAGGTCATTATGGAATAATTTTCCTGAATTAAATACTTTACAGCTATCTCCTCGTCAAGCATTTTTTAGTTCAACCGAAACCCTACCCATCAAGGAAGCAATTAATCGTATCAGTGCTGAAACCGTTTGTCCCTATCCTCCCGGAATTCCTTTCTTAATCCCCGGAGAAATCATAACTTCCGCAGTTGTGGAACATTTATTAAATGTAAAAGCTATGGGAGGGTTTATCAGTAATTGCGCTGATACGAGTTTGTGTAGTTTGAAAGTGGTAAGGGAGAGGGGGTAGAGGAGGTAGAGGAGGTAGAGGAGGAGCGATCAAACATTGTGTAGTGGGAGCATCTTGCTCCCTGATTATTTTTAATACCCATGCCCAATCCCCATGCCCAATCCCCCATGCCCAATTCCCAATTCCTAACTCCTAACATGCAGACCTTTAACCTCTAACCTTTGACCTATTCCCTATCTCCTATACACCACTTGAAAAGAATTTAAATATCCTCGAATGCTTTTACCAAGGTATTTTTCTTGTTCTTTGGTGGTGATTACCATTGCTTGATACAAACGCCCTTCAGCGAAAAACATCCGATTTCTGGTAATTTTTCCGGCTGAGTTGACGTACTCGATTTCTTGCCCTGGCTGATTGTTGTAGCTACGAATGTTTTGTTGACTGACTAATCTCGATTGCGTAGTTTTTAGTGCCATATCCCGCGCATTATTCAGCACTACTTGAGGATCTGCCAGTTTACCGTAACTATGGGGAAAGTCGTTGTAAGCGACGACGTATGCTACCTGCTGTTTCGGAGGTTTGGCAAGAAATATGTTTAAGTTAATTTCACCCATAAATGTCTTTTTAGTTTCACTCATGGATTTAGGCATTCCCGGCATTAATACCTTGAAACTGCCATCAGGGGAATTAAATACTTTCCACTGTGATTTCTTGGCTGCTTGTGCTGTAGCTGTTTGCTGTTGGTTAACTTCTACTGCTGCAAAACTGCTGAATACCAAACCGGCGGCGATTAGGGGTAATAAAGCTTTTTTTGTCATAGTTGTTGCTTAAGAAGATGCTGATATTACTTATTTCGTTCGCTCCCGTTATAACCTAGAAGCACTAATAGCAGCACCTATTAAACCAACTTGCGAATTAAGAATTATATGTACGGGGATGTCTTGCAAGATGCTTCGCATTCTACCTTTACTACTGAAATTCAGCATAAAACTACCATCTTGGATCAAGGGAAGTATTTTAGGTGCAATTCCACCAGCGACGTATAAACCACCGTAGGGTAATAGTTTTAACGCTAAGTTTCCGGCTTCTGCTCCGTATATTTCTACAAATAACTGCATAGTTTGTTCGGAAAGGCGATCGCTCTTTTTAACAGCAGCCGTACCAATTGCCGCACCTGGATCTACGCTTTTTTCTTTTCCTGCTTCTCGTTCCCAAGTTGTTACCACTTGAGCAATTTCTGGCGATTCAGCAGCAATTTTTCGATCTCGCAAAAATTCGTAAATCGAAACTATTCCCATACCGGAAACTACTCTTTCTACCGATACCCGTTGGATATCGTGTTTATCAAGCAGATATTTCAACAGTTGAAATTCTAATTCTTTACGCGGTGCAAAGTCAGAATGTCCCCCTTCTGAAGGAAATATCTGATACATATCTCCGGCTTTAATTAAAAATCCTTGTCCCAAACCAGTACCCGCACCAAGAATTCCAATAGGTGCTTCGGGGTTTAGTTTCCCTTCTTGCAAAGTTAGTACATCTTCTTTTTTCAAACCCAAAATACCATAACCAACCGCCGCGAAATCGTTGATTAAAGTAACGTGAGCAATACCCAATTGTTCTTCCAAGCGCGAACTATCGAGAAACCAAGCTAAATTGGTCAACTTAGCGGTATTGTTGACTACGGGGCCAGCTATAGCAAAACAAGCCTTTTGAGGTGTACCTGCATTTGCTGCTGCTAAAAACTGCTGTACTATCGGCACTAAATCGGGAAAATCTTTACTAGAATAACGTTCTTCATGCAAAGTACGCAATACAGGCTTTTCCGACGCTTCCACCAAGCGCAAAATAGTTTTCGTACCGCCGATATCTCCTGCTAATAGTAATGTCATAGGTAGTTGTTAGTTGATAGTGGTTAGTTGTTAGTTGTTAGTTGCTGGTTGCAGTAAGTATAAGCTGGTTCTAATTTCGTAGTGCGAGCGTCTCGCTCGCTATATATCTTAAGAGATTGTTGGTTGTTAGTTGCTGGTTGTATATCATCCTAAGCGAGCAAGATGCTCGCACTACAATTAAAAATTAATTTTTTACTTGCAAACAACAAGATTGGGAACCTTTTCAAAAGTTATCCCCAATGCCCAATGCCCAATCCCCAATGCCCAATCCCCAATGCCCAATCCCCAATAATTAATTAAACCTCACCACTTCTTCAACTTCTGTCAAATGAGAAGTATCTCCTGTAAGTTCCAATAACCATTCTGGCTCTTGACGGACGATTTTCACTAAGCTACATAAGGAAGCTTTAACTTTT
>JBARZF010000939.1:0-5020 GCA_049649675.1 Rivularia sp. (in: cyanobacteria)
GCTTATTCTTGTTTACTTCCAAGACTCGAACCGGGGCAGGTTTTGGTGATGGATAATGCCACATTCCACAAAGGTGGGCGTATTCAAGAACTAATTAAAAATGCCGAGTGTGAACTACTATACCTACCGCCTTATTCTCCAGACCTTAATAAGATTGAGAAATGCTGGTCTTGGTTAAAAAGTCGAATCCGCAAAAAATTAGAAAAGTTTGATTGTTTACGAGATGCTATTGAGCATATTTTACATTTTGCGTCTTAACCGCCTTGGCGGTTGCTATAAAGTCTCCTGATGCAGAAGCAAGAATTTTGCCATCTGGGCTAAAGCTGACATTCCGAACCTGACCAACATGCCCTTTAAGGGTTTTAATTTCTCGACCACTTTTGATATTCCACAATGTTATCTTTCCATCTTCTGATACAGAAGCAAAAATCTTCCCATCTGCACTAAAGCTTACCCTTATAATGCGTTCTGTATACCCTTCAAAAGTTTTAATTTCTCTACTGTTATTGATATCCCACAATTTCACCGTTCCATCCTGCAATAAATAAGCAAGGTCTTTAACCATCGCTGCGGTTTACTAACTTCCCTACCCCGTTGCTGCAACCAATCCTCCGCTACAGCCAAAGTCGCACCCCGGAACAAAGCCCCATCATCCTTACCACTCTCCACCCATTGCTGCAACGCCACCATCAACCCCTGTTGCCAAATACGAAACTTGCGGTTCTCCTGCATCCATCCCCGCAACCGCCCCCAATGGCGAATTAAAGCCTCATGGACGACTTCCACCGTTTCCTCATTCCTCAACTCATCCCAGTTCGTCACCACCAACCGCTTATCAGCCAACCTCGTCACCAAATCCCAATTATCTCCCCCCACTTCTTCCCGCGTCGCCAACCTACGGGTATCTTCCGTACCTTCTCCCGGTTGCACTAACTGAATAAACACCCGTTGGGCTTTTTCCCGCTCCGACTCGCTCAAGTCTGCATAAACCATATCTGCATAATTCGCCAGGGCTTGCTCCACCCCGCCAATTTTCTTATATGCTTGATGGGTCAACCTTCCCGCATATTGCTGCTTCCACAACTGAGTCAGGGTAAATTCCAACAACGGCAAACGCCCATCCCCATCTTGGATATCATCAATTATCGTATTACACAAACCCTCCTCAAACTCAAAACCTAATTGTTTTGCGGGGAGCGTAATGGCTGCTTCCAACTCCTCCCGATTCATCCGCACCACAGGTTCTAGTTGATACTCTTGTAATGCCCGCCCAAAAGGTTCATAATCATCCAACGCTCTTGATAAGAAATCTGCTCGCAAGGTTAGCAATAAGGTAAAAAACGGTGCATTATTAACCGCTTGCAGCAAACCATCCAAGAAAATTTTGCGTTCATCTGCATCCGTACACAGAGTATAAATTTCTTCAAACTGGTCGGCTATCAAAAGGATTCGGGTAGATGAGGTTAGGTTTGCGATCAAGTTTTGTAGAGTTGTGCGATCGCGCTGCAAATTCACATCCAATTCCAACTCAGCCAAACGTCGCTTATCTTCTGGTAAATTTAACGCGGAAACTAACGCTACAGCCAAAGCAGCAAAGGGATTTTTACCGGGACGAAACGATAAAATCAACCAATTATTAACAGTATCCTGACGCAATTGTGGAATTAACCCAGCATATACCAGCGAAGATTTCCCACTTCCCGAAGCACCAACTACTGCCACCAAAGGTTTACTATTAACAGCAGCAACCAACCCCAAAGTTGCCTTATCTCTACCAAAAAAATACTCGGCATTTTCTTCTTTAAACGCACTCAAACCTTGATAGGGACAGAAAGAAATTATCCCCAAACTTTGCCAAGTTGGTGGTGTTTCTGTTTGATTTTGGACAATTACCGGAAGCCAACTAGCACAGGGAAATTCCGACTCCAGTTTTTGTAATTCTAACCGCGCATTTTTCACAGAAATATACAAAGACTTTCCACCAGTAAACTCTTGCAGAAAATACTTCAAAAACTCCTGAGCAACTTTATCCGGTACAGGTTCCCGCATCACAATTACTTGGGGAATATGCAATTGTTCCAACTCATAAGCAATTCCCAAACCATCGCAGGAATTAAAAAATGCGATTTGCAAACGTTTTTTAATTGCAACTTGTAAAGTATGCCTTAATTCCCCCATAGTCAAACTATCGTGATGATTTAAATAAATCCTTCCCTGCATTTCTTGAGTTTGGGAATGTCCGGAGAAAAACAATATATCCCATCCCAAATTATCTTGGAGGTAATTATTTAATTCTTCCCGTGATGGTTGTTGTAATAAGACAATTTCCGCATCATCACCACAGAAATTATGCAACAGTTTTTTATCAGCTTTTATATTAATATTTGAGCTATCACCTAAAATAATTAAAATTCTAATCTTTTCTCGTAATGCTCTTTCTCCTCGTTCTGCATTTGGCGAACTTAAAGCCACTTCCAGCAGTGGAAAATTAATTAAAACATCCCATAAATGCCAAGATAACTGACGTAATTTATGGCAAGAAGTCGTAATAATGATTCTGATTTCATCTTTGGGATTTAGTTCTTTAAGAGAATTGAAAATAGAAGTAAAAGATGATGCATTTAGCCATTGATTAAAACTAGCAAGTAACTTGATAGATTCTCTCGTACACTCTTGTTTTAAAGACTCCAGATTGACACGACGACTACCCCCAGACTTAACTCTAAATTGGCTGTATCGACTGCAATATATCTCGTGCCATTTATTTAATAATTGGGGGATATTAATATTTTCCGGTAACTTCGCTGTGGTGGTTCGATAAGCCCGTTGTCCTTCATTTGCGATTTCTAAATTTACTTGAAATCCCGATTCAAAATTACCATTAAATTTGAGAACAACTAGCTTTTTCATAGTTAATGTAATCTAACTTCGGATGATTTATGTATTTCCGATATTTTTTGTAAGTAGGTTGGCGTAATTAAATGTAAGATGTCATTGCGAGGAGGAACGACAAAGCAATCGCAATGACTGGGATTGCTTCGTTCCTCGCAATGACGGAGCATATTATATTTATTTGTACCCACCTACTTAAGAGAGACGCAAGGGTATTACGTCTTTACATTGTTTATTTTAAATTTATAATTATCATACAATAAAATCCTGTGTAACTTTCGATTCACCTAAAATTATACCAACAACAAATTCCTCATTTAATTCTGCACTTAATTCAATCTCCACCCAATTATCATTCAGTCGAGAAACAACGGCATCTACTTCTTGACCATTTTCATCAGTGACAACTAATTTTAATCCTGGAGGTAAAGAAACACTTTTTTCTGGGTCAGGATGAACTTGTACAATAATATCTATTTCGCCCTGATTTTGACTTTTCACATGAGTTGTATCTTTGTTTTTGGAATTTAACTTCATAATCAAAACTACAGATGTACCATTCACTCGCAAACCTACATCAACTTTTTTACACTGTGTAATGCTAAAATTTCTAGCAAATCTAAAACTCAGCTCTCGTGGATTAAATATCTCTTCCACATTTAACCAACCGGCTGTAAATACTCCCTCCAACCATTGACTAATATTGACTTTTGTAGCTTGTTCTTTGGCTGTTAAATAATCCAGTAAATTATCTACAGATTCTAACTGGCTTAAAGGAACTTTCGCTGATGTTTGAGTTGTGAACCCTAAGATTGTTGCTTCTTTTAAAGATTGATTAAACTGCACCGCAACATAAGCAACTCTATTTGACCTTACCTCAGTCGGAATTTCTAAATATTCGGCATCTGGTAACACCGGACGACATTCGATTTTGCCGATATTTTTAACTTCCAAATCAGCCAAATTAATTAAACTCAGCATCCACGGATTACTGCTATCTGCATCTGATTCATTTGTTTCAAAACCCATGCAATCAAGATAATATTTAACTGCATAAGTAGCTAAAGTATTTAGATATATTTTTTGATAATTTTCAGTTTTTGATATTCCTTTTTTGCGTTTATTAGCTTTTTCATGAGCTTCCAGACCGAGAGGAATAGTGAAAGATATTTGTTCGTAATTAGTATCCATAATTGTCCTTAATATGTTTGTGCAAGAGTGAATAATTGAGACTAAATATGAGGTAAAATGGTAGATTTACTGTAAATATCTACGAAAATAATCGATGACTTTACGCTTTTTAATGTTGCGTTGATATAGCTCAGATAACCTTGATATTGGATGACTTAATTTTTTAGATATATCGTCCCATTTCTCATTATCTAATCTCATTAATATAACTTCCTGTAAGTTTGCATTTTTATCTTCACCAATGTAAGTCTTTTGTAAAATTTCGTTTGGATCATTTTTCACAAAATTCCTAACTGCTGATACTTCAAATTCATTCTCACTTTCGGAAATAAATTTCTCTTTCATTTCTTTTTCAACTCTAGATAACTCTTTACTCGTAGATTTATCCGAGTCATTCTTACAACTATCTAACTCATCAAGTGATAATATTACGGGCTGATTTCTGTATTCTCTTAAAACATCATGAAATCGCCAATTCAAGATTTGATTTACCCAAGCCATTACCTTAGTTAAATTAGCATCAGTCAAATCAGCGTTAGTTAAATTTGAATTGATTAAATTTGCATTCGTTAAATTGGCTTCTCTTAAATCTACATTTCTCAAGTCTACATCTCTTAAATCAGCGTTAGTTAAATTAGTATTTCTTAAATTAGCTTCGCTTAAATTGGCATTTCTTAAATCCGCATTAGTTAAATTAGCCTCTCTCAAATCTGAATTTCTCAAGTCAGTATTAGCAAGCTTTGCACTAGTGAGATTATAATTTTTAAGTTTTGCATTTCTCAGATTAGAATTTGGAGCAATTAAATATTTATGGTTCTTCAGCACAAGGGGGTGCTAATTAAATAGTCGTAAAAAGGCAGAAGGCAGAAGGCAGAGGGCAGAAGGTAAAAAATAACTGTTTTATGTTTTTTATGCGAATCAATACTTCAAAGCCCTT
>JBARZF010000940.1:0-2065 GCA_049649675.1 Rivularia sp. (in: cyanobacteria)
AAAATTATTAAGCTATATTTCTATGATGCAAATTGCTTTTAGATGATAAACACACCTTAATTTCTTTCATATAAGTTTTTCTTGGATTATTTATGGCTTTGATAGAGACAATAAAAGACAGCATCAAGGAACTAATTGGCAGTGCAGTTAAAAATTTTCCTGCATTATTAACGGCACTAATTATTATATTTTTAACTAGATTTGCTGCTCAATTTGCTCAAAGAATAACTGAAACAATAGCTCATAAAACAGTTAGCAGTAAATCGCTACAGTTTTTGATGGTGAAAGCCGCTTCTACTGCAACCTGGATTTTAGGAATTCTCCTTGCTTGTGTAATTGCTTTTCCCGGTTTAAGTTTGGGGGATATAATCGCTACTCTCGGACTTAGTTCGGTTGCAATCGGTTTTGCTTTTCAAGATATTTTCAAAAACTTTCTTGCTGGTATTTTAATACTTTTACAGCAGCCTTTTCGGATTGGCGATCAAATAGTTGTCAACGATTGTGAGGGTAAGGTCGAGAAAATTGATATTCGCACAACGAAAATTATTACTTACGGTGGTGAACGAGTTGTAATTCCTAATTCAACAGTATTCACAAGTGTGGTTCGAGTAAGAACAGCATTTGACCACAGACGTACCGATTTAGCTGTAGGTGTAGATTACAATACTTCTTTATCCCAAGCATCTGACATTTTGGAGCGAACAATTTCACAAGTCGAAGGCGTTTTAGATAATCCAGCCCCAGAAATAGATTTAGTAGGTTTTGGTGATAGTTCTATTGATTTTATGATTCGCTATTGGACTTCATCTCAACAAAAACAAGTCCGTCACGTTCAAACCAGAGCAATTCTAAGTATAAAGCAAGCTTTTGACAAAGCCAACATTAGCATTCCTTACCCAATTCGTACTTTGTACTACTACAATCAGGACAAATATAACGATTATATGCCAGCTTCAAATAATGGCAATTCTTCTTCGCAAAGTGACTTCAGCGATAGTTATCGACAATAAAGCGCGATAATATCTTTTACAACCCATAACAAACCTAAAGCCTGGTAAAACGATTTACCAGGCTTTTCGATGCAGATTTATTAAGGTCAAATCTTTGCTTTTGGTTAATGATTTGGAGAATTGAGAAATTTCAAAAACTAAAGTTTACTTAACTCATAGCAAATAACGCATTTATTTATTTTCCTATTTAGGAGATTGGCTTACCGGAATTCGGTATATGCCCTTTTTTTATGCTGAAATTTACCTGGGCGTTGACCGGAGACACATTGTCATTTACCCGACTGAGTTCTTAATGCCTTGGTGGGTGTCTTACTAATTAAATTATCACCTCTTTAAAAAAAAGAAACCCCTTGTTTACTCAAATTTACGAGTCTTCAAATTTCGCAATATTATTAGTTAGGAATTGGGTTGTTTTTATCTGAATTTGGGAAAACTATCTGGAGAGGCATTGTTATAAGGCTATTTTATGAAACCTTTTTTGAATATTGTTCGTATGGCGATCGCGTTGCTCCCGTGATTCCTACAATAATGGAATTTAACCGTAACCAAGCTCCCTCCCCAATTACATCGATCGCAAAACCAGGATGTACTATCAAAGGCAACATTTCGATTAATAGCGGAAACAAAATTTATCACCTTGCGGGTATGGAAGATTACGAATCAACAGTTATCTCGCCAGCAAAGGGACAAAGGTGGTTTTGTACGGAATCGTTGATCGATCGCCAATGGCTGGCGTAAAGCACCAAGGTAGCCACAACCAACCAAAACGTATAATCAACTGTTCACTGCTCACTGCTCACTGTTAACTGTTAACTGTTAACTGATTACCAATTCCACATTACAGGGCTGTCGTCATGATGGCTGGTGACGATTTTTCCGATCGCGTCTATTTGTTTTAATTCGTCTTGAGAAAGTTTGACTTCGACGGCTTTGACGTTATCAATAACGTGTTTGGCAGTTCTAGCACCTGCAATCGCGTTAGTTTGAGGTTGAGCAATTAACCATGCTAAGGATAGCTGTGCGAGGCTGCATTGATGGTTTTCGGCGATTGGGCG
>JBARZF010000941.1:0-2786 GCA_049649675.1 Rivularia sp. (in: cyanobacteria)
TAAGTCATGAATCCCTTGCTGTGCAATGCTTGTAGCAGTTCACTTTTTTACGATAGGTATTTTTGCTTTGCCTTTGCCTCTTTTCGCGACTAGTTTTTCACCCTCGACTAACCAATATTCAAAAGTAGGATTTTCTCGTAATTCTCTAGCCCAAGCTGCGTAAGCTTTGATTAATGGTGAATAATGTTTTTTTCGGAAAATATCGGAACGTTCTGCTATCCGAATAGCGCTTTCTAACAATCTGTAGGTGTGCGGAGAAGTGCTTGAATCGTAAGGGTTTTTATAGCTTCTTAGCTGCGAGATTTCGCCTCTAACTACATCGATATACTTGGTCTTACCGCCTTCTTGTTCGTCAGACAAGATTGCTTGTACGTCGCCATATCGCATCTCAAAGACTATTTGCTTAAACCATTCACCTGCATTCATGTAGTCGAAAGGGGATATGGTATGTACTTCGCTGCACAAATTGAGAAGCTGGTGCAAGAAATCTCCTAGCGGTTCGCAGGCTTTGCGATGTTTTAATTTGCCAGGAATCTTGTGCTTAGATTGATATTTTTTCCGGTACAGCCAATGCAAGGCAATGATATAAATTATTTCATTTATTTGTAGGTGCTGTTTTTGCGCTTCATTGCAAGCAATGTTTTGATGCCACTGCTGTACCGAATCTAAGGCATCATCCCAAGGTGGTTTTATAATGTCGGAGTTTATCGGTATTGGAGGAATTTCGATTACTTTGTGCATAGTCAAAAAATAATTTTGGTGCGATGTGGAGGTAACAAAACAGCATAGAAAAAAGTAAGAAACGGTAATGCACATAAAAACAGCGGTAATTAAGTTTCTACCGCTGTTTCAAGTTTTTCAAATCGAGTAAGAATAAGGAATTTTAAGGAAATCGCTACAATCAACAATTAGTGGGAAATATGGGAACCGATGCTGTTTTCCCAACTTGCTTAGAATCGCGTACATATCGCACATTGGCTTAAGAGTTTTTGCTGTAAGTACCTTGCTCATACCATCTCCCGAACCGTGTAACCTTTACTGCATTTTTGAACGAGTAACCAGCTTTTAGCGTCCTTATCTAATGCTGGTAGAACGCGAAAATTGAAAACATCTTCCCATGTTTCTACACCGTGTTGTTCTGCGAACGCTAATTCTAGTTTTTTGAATTCCGAATAATCCTTATCCCCAATCGATGTAAACATTGGGGCTAGCTGGCTTATTGGTACTAGGGTTGCTGCTTCAGTCATAGGTTATATCCTCAAAAATACAAATAATTGGTAACGGTTCATCTTCTGTATCGATTATTTCTACTACTCGCCTATTGGTATTTTTGGCGATTCTTTTACAATATTCTTCACTCGCAGCGCATGACCAATCTCGCTTTTCTGTGGTTGGGTCAAAATTGCCTTTTGACCGTTTTATGTTGTCGTTTGATTGATTGCTTCCAGTCATGCCACGTCTTGATCTTCTGTCTTAGCTGAAAGGGTTTTTTCTTCAACAGTTCTAGCTTTAACCGCTTCCATTATTAAAATTGCTCCCATTTGGCTTAGTGAACGGATTTCTTTTTCTGCCATTCCTTCTACTACTTCCCCTATGTCGTCAGGAAGTACAACAGATATTCGTTTACTCACGCCACGCCTTTCCCTTTCTTTTTGGGTGAGGTCGTTTCGTGTTTCTAAATTAGAAAATGAATTATTCAGTGGTGGATTAAACCACTCAATTAACGCTGCTTCAATTTTTGGTAATAACTCAACCGCATCAACAAATAAGTAAGCTATTTTGACGTTACCTATCTCTGATAAAGCATCGTACTTGTGATGATTCCCCCAGCGGTCACGGACATTTATGCTACGTCCTATATATTGCACAGTTCCCTGTGAATCAGTAGCAAAGTAAATTGCTGGCTTCTTGGGAAATGCCGCTTTTTCTTCTAATGGCAGCCAAGGAAGAGTTTTTATATCAAGTGTCTCTGGATTAATCATAATAATCTTTCTGCTATGCCGCCCCTTTGTCTTTATCAGATGAAGGGGAACTGTTTTGTTGTTGTTGCTCCCGTACAGCCTGACTTAATAAATAAGCTGTAAGGTTTGCTAGCGGTCTTTCTTCCCTTTCAGCCCATTCTGAAAGATAGCTAAAAACATCTTCTGACACGGTAACTGTAATTCGTGGTCGCCCCATTAATTTTGAAGTATTTGCTGTATATAGAATCAATAATACTCTCCAAACATATTTAGGTGGTTATGTGCACTTATAGCACTAATGAAGCAAAAAGAGGTAATTGCACTCATGATGTTAACAGTGCTATCTTATCACCATGCGAAAAGCACACAACCCCTATTACGCGGGAACCTCTAACCCAGTTCCCGCGCCAGTTTTACGCGCTTATTCAAGGAAAACAAATGATTAAAAAACTCAACCCACTGCGAATAATTCGGGCTGCAATCTTCCGTTACCGCACCCGAAACGATGTTTTTCTTATTGGCTCAAAATACTGCTACAGATGCCATCAAAACGTAGACTACGACAGCGCTTTAGCTTGTCCCAGACAAGAAATAAACCGCTGTCCAATGGACGCACTACCGTTTTAGAAAATAATTGTAAATTTTTATGAAGCGAGTACCCCGTCCGGTCGCTCGCCCCGTAAATGTGACCCGCCGCAAAGCAAGTAACAACATTAGGATTCTATCAAATGACCAATACAAACAGTAGAAAACCTCAAGTATCAACAGTTCACAGTGCAGTCCGTGAGGGTCGGCTGAAAAATGTAGAAGCTGAGAAAAAGAAAA
>JBARZF010000942.1:0-15118 GCA_049649675.1 Rivularia sp. (in: cyanobacteria)
GCTTTTTTCCAAGAAAATTAACATCTAAACCGCTTAAATTGTGGCAATCTAAAAAACAGAATGTTTGAAAATTTGATATCTTCGCTACAGAATTTTACTGAAACAGGTTATGCAAACCCTGCCAACACCAACAACTACTAATAGCGCATCTACGGCCCCCGCCGCTTTTGAAACTACCATTAAGCGGCGAAAAACTCGCCCTGTAACGATTGGAGATGTCACTATCGGGGGAGGGTACCCCGTGGTGGTTCAGTCGATGATTAATGAGGATACTCTGGATATCGCCGGTTCCGTGGCCGGTATTCGTCGCTTGCATGAAATCGGCTGCGAAATTGTCCGAGTCACCGTACCTAGCATGGCTCATGCCAGGGCTTTATCCGAAATTAAACAAAAGTTAAAGCAAACTTACCAGGATGTGCCTATTGTTGCCGACGTACATCACAACGGGATGAAAATTGCTTTGGAGGTTGCCAAGCATATTGAAAAGGTACGGATTAATCCGGGGTTATACGTTTTTGAAAAGCCAGATTCTAATCGAACTGAGTACACAAAGGCTGAATTTGACGAAATTGGCGATAAAATTGCCGATACTCTTAAGCCTTTGGTAATTTCTCTACGCGATCAAGGGAAAGCGATGCGAATCGGCGTAAATCACGGTTCCCTTGCCGAACGTATGCTGTTTACTTACGGCGATACTCCTGAAGGAATGGTGGAGTCAGCGCTGGAATTTATTCGTATTTGTGAATCTTTAGATTTTCATAATATCGTAATTTCACTGAAGGCTTCGCGAGTGCCGGTAATGTTGGCTGCTTATCGGTTGATGGCCAAGCGCATGGATGATGAAGGTATGGATTATCCTCTGCATCTTGGTGTTACTGAAGCCGGAGATGGGGAATACGGACGTATTAAATCTACTGCCGGAATTGCTACCTTGTTAGCCGATGGTATTGGCGATACAATTCGCGTTTCTTTGACGGAAGCTCCGGAAAAAGAAATTCCAGTTTGTTACAGTATTTTACAAGCTTTGGGATTGCGGAAGACGATGGTGGAATACGTCGCTTGTCCTTCCTGCGGCCGCACTTTGTTTAATTTAGAGGAAGTGCTACACAAAGTCCGCGAAGCAACCAGTCACCTCACGGGATTGGATATTGCTGTTATGGGCTGCATTGTCAACGGACCTGGAGAAATGGCTGACGCTGATTATGGCTATGTTGGTAAAACTCCAGGGTTTATCTCACTTTACAGGGGTAGAGAGGAAATTAAAAAGGTTCCTGAAGATAAAGGTGTGGAGGAATTGATAAACTTGATTAAAGCAGATGAACGTTGGGTAGAACCAGATTAAACAAACAACAACTTTTACAGAAAAAATCTTGCTAGTTTTGCGCTATGTCGTAAAGCTAGCCGGATTAATGGAAAAATTTAGCGAAATAACAAATTATGCTCGGTCTGTACAGTGTTAGGCTGTGTTAGATTGAGCATACTGACTATGTAAATTCAGTCTGGCACAGCTGTAATATGGTGATTAGAAGAAGTGGACTTGTTTTAGGTGCTACAGCCGTGACGCTTTCAACGATAGCCGTCGCAGGTCT
Organism: Rivularia sp. (in: cyanobacteria); assembly: GCA_049649675.1. Classification (GTDB taxonomy): domain Bacteria; phylum Cyanobacteriota; class Cyanobacteriia; order Cyanobacteriales; family Nostocaceae; genus Rivularia. Next base: position 1,590 of record JBARZF010000942.1, read on the forward strand.
TGTAAACCTTCCACAAGGACAAGCCTTATTTAAAGAAAGTCCTAAAGAGATAGTTGATGAAGTTTGGCAGATTATTTACCGCCAATACGTAGATGGTACTTTTAACCAGGTAGATTGGCAGGCTGTTCGTAAAGAGTATTTGGATAAAAAATACACTGACAAAGAGCAAGCTTACAAATCCATCCGGGAAATGCTTAAAAAACTGGATGACCCCTACACCCGTTTTATGGACCCGAAAGAGTTCAAGAATATGCAGGTGGATACCTCTGGGGAATTAACTGGTGTTGGTATCACTATTGGGCTTGACGAGGATACTAAAAAGTTAACCGTCATTGCACCATTGGAAGATACCCCAGCGTTTAAAGCCGGTATTCTGGCTAAAGATGTCATTACTAAAATTAATGGCAAAAGCACTGAGGGGATGGATACCAGTGAAGCGGTAACTTTAATCCGAGGGGAACCCGGAAGTCAGGTTAAGCTAACTATTTCTCGTAGTGGAGAAAAACCAAAGGATTATTTAATAACCCGAGCAAAAATCGAAATTCATCCGGTCGATTATTCTCTAAAACAAACTCCTGCCGGTAAAACTGGTTATATTCGTCTCAAGCAGTTTAGCGCAAATGCTTCCAAGGAAATGCGCGAAGCTATTAGAGAGTTGGAGAAAAAGAACGTTGATGGGTACGTTCTGGATTTACGTAATAACCCAGGCGGTTTATTATTCTCTAGTATCGAAATTGCCCGGATGTGGCTCAAGGATGGTACGATTGTTTCCACCATTGACCGCAAGGGAGTTGTCGAGAAAGAAGCCGCAACCGGGCGATCGCTCACGGAAAAACCACTAGTAGTTTTGGTAGATAAAGGAAGTGCTAGTGCGAGTGAAATCCTTTCCGGTGCGTTGCAGGATAATAAGCGTGCTGTTTTAGTCGGTAGCAAGACTTTTGGTAAAGGTTTAGTGCAATCGGTTCGTCCCCTTTATGACGGTTCGGGAGTGGCAGTGACGATTGCTAAATATCATACCCCAAGCGGTGCAGATATTAATAAATCCGGGATTAAGCCAGATATCAAAGTTGAGTTGAGCGACGAACAGCGACAGAATTTATGGCTCAAACAACGCGATAAACTAGCTACCTTACAAGATCCTCAATTTGCTAAAGCTGTTGAAGAGTTGAAAAAAGAAATTGCTGCAAAAGGCAATGTTAGAGCCGAGAGGAAGTAGAAGGAAATTAGTTTTGAGTTAGGAATGATAAGTTAATTAGCAGTAAAGGCTTGCAGGGAGGCATTTTTATTATTTATTTATTGTGCCAGAAGGAAATTACATCTTCTCTTTAATCGAGTTAAGAACTGCTAATTACAAATTAATATTTCTCGTTCCTGACTTTTAGGAAGGTGAATTTATTAACTCACAAGTTTCAACTTCTAATTCTTAACTCTTCAAACTGGCTGACATTTTCCCGTCCTAATTAACCCTATACGACGGGATATAGCTTCCTCTTTTGAATTAAATGGTCCCCATTTTTCTATGATTTCTGTATCGTCTTCAGATGTTAGTTCGCTGGAGACGATTTCGCATTTTTGGGTCGAGCGTTTGATAATATACCAGGATTGTGAAGATTCCATAAAGATGATTTTGGATTATAAAAATTATTTCTTCTCACTATTCCCCATTCCCCATTCCCTATTCCTCGTTCCCCATTTCCTTAACGAGGACGTGGAAGATTTTTTAATTGAGAGTTTTGTATTTTAATAGAATCAATTGTCTGTATGGACAAGTAGCTGAAAAACAATAAAGCGAAACCAGAAACTACACCTATTACCAAGCCGATGTACAAAGCAGATTTGTGAGAAAAAATCGAAACAATCGTATCGCTTTCTGATGCTGTCTTCATTTCATCATCCAAGGTTGGGGAGTCGAAATCGTTTGTTGCTAGAGGTAATAATTTTTGTGATGCTATTGAATCGGTTGGTGTTGAACTGAATTCATTTAATTCTGGCGCTAATTCAACTGTTGCCAAAATCGAGTTATTTTTCTTTGTAGATGAAGCAATACAATTAAAATTATTTAACTGCATTAATGCTGTGAGTGCAACCGTCGCCGAATTATATCGTTTTTGAGAATGGTAGCACACCATTTTATTAATTACAAAAGCTAATTTTTTATTAATATGAACTAAGTGTTGCCAAACAATTTCACCAGTATTTGAGTTTTTTGGTAGCTGTATTGGATGAATACCCGTCAGTGCTTGGATGCCAATCATACCGAGAGCATAGATATCGCTACTAGGTACTGGTTTACCTTGATGTTGTTCGTAAGGCATATAGCCCGGTGTACCAATTGCAATGGTTGTATTATCGGTATTGTGTTGATTTTTAAGCAATTCGTTCCACATTGGCTTCACCGCACCAAAATCTATCAAGACTAATTTATTGTCTCGTTCCCGTCTCATAATATTACTCGGCTTGACATCACGATGAATCAACCCCTGAGAGTGAACGAAAACCAAAATCCTTAAAACTTCTTGCAATAATTCAATTACTTTGGTTTCACTCCAACGTTTACCGGGCTGCAATTCGGTGCTTAAGCAATGCCCTTTAATAAATTCTTGGACTAAGTAAAATTCTTGATTAGATTCAAAATGATTTAAAAGATGTGGAACATATTCATAATTATCTAACTTCATCAAAGCTTCAGCTTCGCGTGTAAATAGCTTTCTACGGGTTTTCACTGGCAGTGCAATTCTATCGCTAGGTAGAAAGTGTTTGACAACACACGTGGGATAATCACTAATAGTAATGTCACGGGCTATATAGGTCTGACAAAACATTCCTTGATTGAGAATCCGGATGACTTGGTAGCGATCGCATATTAACTTACCTATCATATTGATAATTTTTTGTGATTTAAAATGCTTTTATTAAGTAATTTTATTTAAGTAGAATCTACCTATATATATAATTCATATTTTAGTTAGCAAGGCTTTTTATAAAAAAACCGCAAAATATATCTATTTTTTTATCAAAGATAGAAAAAATTTGTCACAAGTAAGGAAATATATTTAACAAATTAAATACCGGAAGTTACCTTTTAAGTCAATGGGATTATAAAAATTATCGGCATAAATTATGAACAATACTACCAAAAAGCTCATTCCCCTTAGTAGAGATTCCATACAGTTAGTCAAAGGTTTAATTATTGGCAAAGTGCTGACAATCCTTGTCATGGGAGGGTTGTGGTTGTTGGTAAGGCAGTATTTACAACCGAGAAGCAGCACCACAGCCTCGGAAGGGGTAGATAAGATTTCTTCGTCTGCGGCTTCAACCTTTAAAACGGTAAGCAATGTCCCCATCGGTTCGTTTCAATATAGTGGAAGTACGGCTTGGGCACCGATTCGGCAACTTGTAAATTCTTTGATTCAAGGCTCTCGCCCGGAATTAAAGTTGCAATATACCCACCCTCAAGGGGATACTCCCATTTCCGAGGCAGCAATTGGGATGTTGTTGGATGGAAAAATAGACTTTGCTCAGTTATCGCGTCCCCTTACAAAGTCGGAATATGCTGCTTCCGAACAAAAAGGTTTTACGCTTAAGCAACGTCAAGTTGCCACTGATGGAGTAGCTGTAGCAGTCAACCCAGCACTTGAAGTTTCTGGTTTAACTGTCGAACAGTTACAGCAAATTTATTTGGGTGAGATTACTAATTGGAAACAATTAGGAGGGCAGGATTTACCTATAACGCCTTTTTCTGAGAATCCTCAAGACGTAAAATCTATATTATTTGACGGTAAAGTATTAGACGTTGAAAAATTAGGCTCTAACGTCCAGTATGTCTATTCTCCTACAGAAGCATTGCGTCAAGTCAGTGAAAATCAAGGTGCCGTGTATTTTGGTTCGGGGCGGGCTATAGTGCCTCAATGTAGCGTAAAAACCCTAAAATTGGGTACTAGTTCAGACAATTTAGTTGCTCCATATATTGGGGAATTAGTAGAAGCAAACTTGTGTCCCCAAAAGCGCAATAATGTAAATACAAAAGCGATTAAGAACGGTAGTTATCCACTTAGGAGCAAATTATTTGTAGTTACCAAAGAGAATAATAGTAGGGAAGAGCAAATTGGTGATGCCTATACTAAATTATTGCTGACTTCGGAAGGGCAAAAGGCGATCGCCGATGCTGGGTTTGTTCCCGTGCGGTAGTGGGTTAAGACAAGCTGGGATTTATGACCGAAAATATATCTGATGCAAGACGAATTCGGGAATAAATTCGTGGTGAATTTCGCAATTGTGCTGAATTAGTAACCGATGCTGATTTCTATGCCGAATTGCAATATTGGTATGAAGATTCAAAAAGAGACTTAAAAATTAACGAAGAAGCATCTGAATCACGTATCAAAGCAACAAAAAATGGTTTATTTGTAATTTATGTCGGACTTTTTTGTTTCGGAAGATTGGATGTTGCTGAAGATATTGTAGATAACATTCCCGGTGGAAGGGGAAGTGTAAATCATCTCGCGCTCTGTTTTAAATAGACTTCTACCATTACCACCGGGTTTTAATTGTCTTAAAAATCCAGCGGGAAATCAAGGAATGGTTAAATATAAATCGTTCTCAACTCAGATGGGATGAAAGTTTAGAGAGATATACAGCAGATTTCAAGTTGGTGAGGTACACAATGCTAATCCCTCTCCCTCTTTCCCTCTCCCAAGCTTGGGAGAGGGATGTCCGAATAGGACAGGGTGAGGGCAAGATGTACCTTATTTACCTGCAAAGTGCTGTATTTTAGAAAATTTAAAAATTTTGCCAGATATTCCTGCAAATTATAATTTAGAGGAATTTAAAGTTACAGATAAAAAAATATCTCAAACAGGACTAATTGTTGAAATTATATCTATACAGGTAGTAAATGGCTTGGTAATTTTCAATCGGGATATGCAGAATTTTCCGGATATCAACATCCCAATAAAAATGATTTAATTGTGGTTTTTCAAGGATAGGGATATATTGTTAATCCAGAAACTAAACAGTTATTGAAAAGTTTTGGTGGGAAGATTATTGATGTAATTGAGATGGAGCATCTTCTTATACATACTTTCTGTATCTTCTTTATCAACAAATCCAGTCTTCTATGCTATGATTCTTCTGGTTTTCGATGGCAAAATACAGAAATATTATGGAATAAAGTCCGTAAATTACAAGTTAATGACTTTCGATTAACAGGAGAATTTTATTGTATCCTAGAATATTATTGGAATAAATTTTGGTTAAATTTAATCAAAAATGAATTTCATTTAGGGGAATTAAAGTGGGAAGATATTAGAATAAAACCTAAACGTTCTTGGTGGCAGTTTTGGTAATACAACAGCGCAGTGCCAGTTATTTCCTCTACATCTCTGCTGCTTTTTGTAATTTTAATGCGTTGCGTTTTTATACAACACATCTTATAAGAAGATTTTTATCGGGAATAAACCCCCCGCTAACAAAAACAGTTCAAAATTTGAAATTTAAAACTTAAAATCTAAAATTCATTTACCGTTATCATTGGCATTAGACATCTGCGGGAAATTAAAAAAACCCTTTTCCATGAATGCTTTGGCGGAAAGACTCTGAACCGTATCGTATGGCTTCGCTTAACACAATTTTAAGATAAAGTTTTGCATATCTTAAAATTTATGTCAATAAAGTGATATAAAAGACAACATTTACATATAGAATTAGGTTTTTATAAACTATTCCAGTTGCAGCGATCGGGAGCATCTATAGATTTTGGATTAATAAAGACGGATAAATCCGGTAGATTGACGATTAACGAGATTTCACTGGTCTAAACCGCTTTATTTTCAACCATAATCTTGAATTAAAAATCTTGAATTTAATATTGGTTCGGACAAATAAAAGCGTTATTAGGGAGAAAATCCATGAACGAGTTAGTTTGTAAGTATCGACTGAGTGCGTTCTTTAGTGCAATCTTGCTGAGTGTGACGATCGCTCCTGTTAAAGCCAATGAAGCTTATGAGTTTAAGTTTGATCCAGTTCCGCAAAAGCTGGCACAATACGCTCGTAACAGCGCTACAACTTATTTGAATCAAGGCTTACAGTTGATTGTGTCAGGAAGCCCTCAAGATGCAATTAACGCTTTTAAACAAGCAATTCAGTTAGACCCATCTTTAGCACCAGCATATTACAATTTAGGATTGGCCTTAAGACAGGTAGGACAGTTGCAACCGGCTGCGGATGCTTTTTATCGAGCTACTCAAGTCGATCCTAAGTTTGCTTTAGCTTATGCAAATTTAGGTGGTGCTTTATTGGAAGGGAATAATTTAACTCAAGCTGAAAATTATTTACAGCGTGCTATAGAATTAGATTCAAAATTGGGAGTTGCTCATTACAATATTGGTTTATTGTATCAGCAAAAAGAAGACTGTAGCAAAGCGGTCAAATCTTTTAGCAAAGCGATGAAATATAGCAATAAAGCGCCAGAACCTGCTTACCAAATTGGGTTATGCTATATGCAAGAAGGCAAATTTAAAAGAGCGAGAAATGCTTTTAACGATGCGATAAAAATTAATCCGAAATATTCCGAAGCTCATTACAATATTGGTTCAATTTTATATACTCAAGGTAAACACGAACAAGCTTTAGAAGCATTTAGAAAAGCCGCCGAAGCCAACCCCGATTATCCCAGCGCTTATTACGGTGCTGGATTGGCATTTATACAAATGAAACAATATCCCGATGCCATGCGCGTATTACAATACTCTAAGGATTTATTCTTAGCACAAAATAATCAGCTATGGGCTAGCAACGCCGAACAGCTTATGCAGCAAGCACAAAGCTTTACTTATCAAATTCCTCCTCGATAAAAAGTTATCAATAGTGCTGCTAACTTGCTATAAGGTACGTCACAATATAAAGAATTGCTTGAACAATGGCTGGTGTGGTCTGTAGTTCCCTTGGTAGTTCATGTTTATGTTCGTGAAAAAACGTCCCAAAAGCCAATTTCTATTGTGGAACCGTTGGTTAGATCGGCACAGAATAGTCAGCAATATGGAGACTTTTTGCGACTTAGTTGTTATTTCTCTATGTTTTTGTTTGTTCTCTGTAATGGTAATCAAGTTATGGGGGATATTTCACGATATATTGCATTCTGTTGATTACAAAGAAGTAACTGCAAAAATGCTATTTATTTTAATTTTGGTCGAGTTATTTCGACTATTAGTGGTGTATCTACAAGAGCATAGCATTGCAGTTGGAGTCGCCGTAGAAGTAACGATTGTATCTTTGCTACGAGAAGTAATCGTTCACGGTGCGATGGAAATTTCTTGGATTCAAGTAGCTTCTATTTGTGGTTTATTAATTATTTTGGGTGTATTACTACTCGTGTGCGCTAAAACTCCACATATGGATTGTATTAGCGCTAATACTAAATATTGTCCTTTTATCTATGGTGATGACAATCAAGAGTCTTCTGGAGGTTGCAGCCAACAAGGAAGAACTTCGTCGAATCATTATCAGGAGAATAGGCAAGTTAAAACTTAGCCTTTGTCTATATTTTAATTCGATGAAAACCCGTCAATGGCGGGTTTTTTTTATTGGGGAATGGGTAAGTAAGTCGGGCGATCGCGAAGGTTTTTGAGGCTCTGCTTTCTATTTATTGAATCAAAGATGTTGCTATAATTTTGACAACGCGAATTTATATAATTCCGGTTTTTTCTCAATACAAATACGGATTTTATCTTTTTACAGTAAAAAAACTATCTAGTAACAAGTTGAGATTTAAGCCATACGAATAAAAATATGAATAAAAATATGAATAAAAAAATATTACTAAAATTGCTGCTGGTTTCCTAATTGCTTATACTCTTTCTTATGTCGGAATTCGATTAACAAGTAATACCATTGTTCATGGTTCCGGAACTTCTAGCTGTACTTATATTTATCATAATGTGGAACCGGGAGACTCTGGTATCATCGGTTTATTGATTAATGGACAATTGGCATTGCTCTTTACTCCTTTACGTTTGTTGGAAGTGCAATATTGGTATGTAGTTCAACCAGTTGGCTCGCCACTTTCATCTATAAGATAAAAAGCGAAATAAGTTTGCATCTTGTACCGATCAAATTTTGTAGAAATGCAGTAAAAACGGTGCGCTCACGGCGCGAAGCACATACTCCATTACGATCCAAATTAACTATAGCGCCATAACGCACCCTACATTTCTCTAACCTTTGACCGATTACTTATTCCAATTGCTCCAAACTTATAGATTTATTTTTCAATAATTTGACCAAAATCTTATCAACGCGATTGCCATCCATATTCATAACTTCAAAACGCATATCTTTCCATTCAAAGTTATCTGTAGCGATGGGGATACGACCTAAATGAGTCATGACTAAGCCACCTAATGTTTGATAACTGTCGCGGGAATGGGATTCTATTTCTTCTTCCATCTCGAAAAGTTCAAAAAATTCATCCATTGTTAACATCCCATCCAATAACCACGATCCATCGTCTCTTTGTACGGCTTGGGGTTCTTCTTCTTCATCGTCATCGTTGGGTACATCACCGACAATTTCAATTAATATGTCGTTTAAAGTTACCAATCCCTGAATTACTCCATATTCGTCAACCACTAACGCGACATGATTAACGGTTTGCTTGAATATCTCTAAAACTTTTAAACCACGGGTGCTTTCGGGTACGAATATCGGCTCTCGCAATCCTACCGTTAAATCCATCTGCTCTCCGGTAAAACAGCGAGCTAATAAGTTTGTTACCGGAATGATTCCCAATACATTATCCAACCCTTCCTGACACACCGGATAACGCGAATAGCCATTTTCAATTATTTTCTCGCGATTTTGAGTAATACTATCGATCAAATCCAACCAGATCATTTCCGGGCGTGGTGTCATGAACGAACTTACCGGGCGATCGCCTAAACGGAAAACCCGCTCTACCATGTCTTGCTCTACTTCTTCAAAGGTTCCTTCTTCGGTTCCTTGTTCGATTAATACTTTGATTTCTTCTTCTGTAATTTGCGGTTCGGTACTCGGTTTAATTCCTAATATTCGTACTATTGTATCTGTAAAAGCACTTAAAATACATACAATTGGGTGAGCAACTTTTACCAGAGTTTTTATCGGTAAAGCAACAACTGAAGCAATTAACTCTGGGTGGTTTAGCGCCAAACGCTTGGGTACTAGTTCACCGAGAATAATCGCTAAGAATGTAATTATTACTACTGATATACCGTGAGCTATCTGAACTTGATATAAAGGAATAAAATCTAAAAGTGGTTTTATTCTCTCGTAAATAATTTGTTCTCCGTAGGCACCGGCGACGATAGTAACTAAAGTTATCCCTACTTGAACGGTACCTAAAAATTGAGTGGGAGAGGAAGCCAACTCGAAAGCGGCTCTGGCTCTGCTGTTTCCTTGATTGGCAAGCTGTTGTAAGCGGACTTTACGAGCGGAAACTATCGCTAACTCCGACATGACAAACATGGCATTAGCGAAAATCAACAGAAAAATAATTAATAACTCAAAATTGAGGGACATTCTAAAAAATTGCCGTTCTTTTTCGGCTAGTTATGCACGGTTATAGTTTTTAAGTATCTAGCATCAAGAGGGTACTAATAAAAGACTCTAAATACATAAATTTTTTTTTAAGAAACGAAATTTATTGCCAAATCCAGAACACACTTACGTATAGTAGCCCAAAGGGAGTGTGGTAATTTTACGCTAAAAAAAATAGATTGAGCTTGCATTGACCATTGACACTTCTAAAATAGTAAAGGGGAACATTCATTAAAAGACTTGTTGCCTGTATTTTAGAAAAGGGATAATTTCCTTACTTATACCTGGATTTATCGAGGTAAAGGTCTGTTGTGTCTACAAATAAACCTTTATTCTCGGCTAAATCTCCTTTGCCAACTCCAGCGCCATAATAGGTTATATTGCGGTTTACCCCTAGGTGATGCGGCTGGTTTTAATTACGTATTACGTATTACGAATTATAAAGTTATGGCTTTTTCTTCCATAGTGCGTGCTTTGGGACGTTCCCCTCTCACCACCGAACTACTTTCTAAATTAAAGACTCAAACACAATTACAGTTAAATGGGATTCCACGTTTACCGAAAGGTTTGGTTGCTTCGGCTTTAGCGAATAATTCGCAGCGGAACTTATTTGTAGTCTGCGCGACTTTGGAAGAAGCCGGACGTTGGACTACGCAACTGGAAACGATGGGATGGAAGACTATACATTTTTATCCAACTTCTGAAGCTTCTCCCTACGAACCGTTCGATCCCGAAACCGAAATGACTTGGGGACAAATGCAGGTTCTCGCTGATTTAATCAAGTTGTCTGCTGAATCGGATAATTCTTCTGTAGCAGTAATCGCCACCCAAGCAGCTTTGCAACCGCATTTACCACCACCCGAAGCATTCAAGCCTTTTTGTTTGAATATTGCTAAGGGAATGGAATTTAATCTGGGTACCTTCGCTAAAAAAATGGCTGCTTTGGGATACGAGAGAGTTCCCTTGGTTGAAATGGAAGGTACTTGGAGTCGTCGGGGGGACATTGTAGACGTATTTCCCGTATCTTCGGAATTGCCGGTACGTTTGGATTGGTTTGGCGATGAAATCGAGCAAATTCGCGAGTTCGATCCTTCTACACAACGTTCTGCTTTAGATAAAATCGATCAAATAATTCTTACTCCTACTAGTTTTGCTCCTATATTAATGGCAGACACGCAATTTACTGCGTCTATTGAGAATTATCTTTCACCAGAAGAAAAAGAACAGTTAGAATCCGGACAGTTATTAGAAGGTACCCGCAGATTCTTGGGTGTAGCTTACGAGAAACCCGCTTCTTTATTAGATTATTTACCAGAAAATACTTTAGTTGCCGTTGATGAAGTTGAGCAGTGTTTCGCTCACAGTTTGCTTTGGGTGGAGAATGCCGATGAGCAGTGGAGGGGTGAGATAGAGGAGGGGGTAGAAGGGGTAGAGGGGGTAGAGGGGGGAGATGAACCTATGCCCAATGCCCAATCCCCGATGCTCCATATTCAATTACCGAAAATTCACCGCTTTTGGGAAGATTGCCTCAAAGATTTAGATAAGTTTGAAAGTTTGTATTTGTCGGAGTTGGCTGAGGAAGGCGATGATGCTATTAATTTGGCGGCTCGTTCGATTCCGGTGACTCCTCATGCTTTTGCGAAGTTGGCGGAGACTTTAAGGGAAGAGCGCGATCGCAATTTTAATATTTGGTTGGTTTCGGCTCAACCAACTCGTTCGGTTTCTCTGTTACAGGAACACGATTGTCCGGCTCAGTTTATTCCTAACCCCCGCGATTATCAAGCTATCGATCGCTCGTTGACTAGTCACGTACCTATTGCTGTTAAATATTCGGGGTTGGCTGAGTTAGAAGGTTTTATTTTACCTACTTACAGAATTGTTGTTGTTACCGATAAGGAATTTTACGGTCAGCATACTTTAGCAACTCCCGGTTATGTCCGCAAGCGTCGTAAGGCTAGTTCTAAACAAGTCGATCCTAACAAGTTACGTCCGGGTGATTATGTAATTCACCGCAATCACGGTTTGGGACAATTTGTTAAGTTGGAAAGTCTGACGTTAAATCATGAAACCCGCGATTATTTAGTTGTTAAGTATGCAGATGGATTATTACGAGTAGCAGCCGATCAAGTTGGTGCTTTATCTCGTTTTCGGACAACTACTAACTCTTCCCCGCAATTAAATAAAATGACGGGTAAGGCTTGGGAAAATACAAAGAATAAAGTCCGCAAAACCGTTAAGAAATTAGCAGTTGATTTATTAAGATTGTATTCCCAACGCACCCAACAAACTGGTTTTACCTATCCCGAAGATTCCCCTTGGCAGGAAGAGATGGAAGATTCTTTTCCTTATCAACCTACAATCGACCAGTTGAAGGCAACCCAAGATGTCAAACGGGATATGGAAAGCGATCGCCCGATGGATCGTTTGGTTTGCGGTGATGTGGGTTTTGGTAAAACTGAAGTGGCAATAAGAGCTATATTTAAGGCTGTGACTTCTGGTAAACAAGTTGCATTACTCGCACCTACAACAATTCTTACCCAGCAGCATTACCACACTTTAAAAGAACGATTTGCACCTTACCCGATCGAAGTCGGATTGCTCAACCGTTTTCGCACGGCTGAAGAAAAACGGAATATTCAAAAGCGATTGCTGACGGGAGAATTAGATATTGTTGTCGGTACCCATCAACTTTTAGGTAAAAGCGTTCAAATTAAAGATTTAGGATTATTGGTAGTAGATGAAGAACAAAGATTTGGGGTTAATCAAAAAGAAAAAATCAAATCCTTGAAAACTCAAGTTGATGTACTTACTTTAAGTGCAACACCAATTCCCCGCACCTTGTATATGTCTTTGTCGGGAATTCGAGAAATGAGTTTAATTACTACACCACCACCGTCGAGAAGACCGATTAAAACTCATCTTTCACCAATGAATCCCGAAGCCATTCGTACAGCTATTCGTCAGGAATTAGACAGAGGTGGGCAAGTCTTTTACGTAGTTCCACGAGTAGATGGAATTGAAGACAAATCGGCATTTATCCGAGAGATGATACCGAATGCAAAGATTGCGATCGCCCACGGTCAAATGGAAGCGAGCGAGTTAGAATCGATCATGCTTTCTTTCAGTAGTGGGGAAGCAGATATTTTAATTTGTACGACGATTATTGAATCGGGTTTGGATATTCCCAGAGTTAATACAATATTAGTTGAAGACGCGCATAAATTCGGATTAGCGCAACTTTATCAATTAAGAGGAAGAGTTGGGCGTGCTGGAATTCAAGCTCATGCATGGTTATTTTATCCCAAACAAAGGTCGTTATCCGAAGCAGCTAGAAAAAGATTAAGAGCCATTCAGGAATTTACACAATTGGGTTCCGGTTATCAACTAGCAATGCGAGACATGGAAATCAGGGGGGTTGGTAACTTATTGGGAGCAGAGCAATCCGGACAAATGAACGTTATCGGCTTCGATTTATATATGGAAATGTTAGAAGAAGCCATTCGGGAAATTAGGGGACAAGAAATACCCACCGTTGCCGATACTCAAATCGATCTGAATTTGACGGCGTTTATTCCAGCAGATTACATTACCGACTTAGATCAAAAGATGAGCGCATATCGTGCGGTTGCAGTAGCCAATTCCAAAGGAGAATTAGCAATGATTGCAGCAGAATGGAACGATAGATATGGCAGCGTACCCACATCTGCTAATGATTTGTTACGGGTGATGGAATTAAAGCAACTAGCTAAAAGTTTGGGATTTAGTCGGATAAAACCAGATGGGAAACAGCATATTGTTTTAGAAACCCCAATGGAAGAACCCGGTTGGAAATTGTTAGCAGAAAAACTACCGCAGAATATGATGAGTAGATTTGTATATTCGCCGGGGAAAGTAACAGTTAGGGGATTGGGAGTAATGAAAGCAGACGTGCAGTTGCAAACCTTGATAGATGCATTTAC